>DATICE010000088.1:0-8841 GCA_035456985.1 Burkholderiales bacterium
GTAAGTCTTCACCTCGCCCCCGAACTTCTTCGACAAAATCATCGTCATCGCCGCCGTCAGCGTCGTCTTGCCGTGGTCCACGTGCCCAATCGTCCCCACGTTCACGTGCGGCTTGGTACGCTCGAATTTGCTCTTGGCCATGATCAATCCCTCTTATTTCTTTTCTTCCTTGCCGGTGTACTTGTTAATCACTGCCTCCGCGATCGATTTCGGCGCTTCGGCGTAGTGCTTGAACTCCATCGTGTAGGTCGCACGGCCCTGGGAGAGCGAGCGCATCGTGGTCGAATAGCCGAACATCGCGGCGAGCGGCACTTCCGCCCGGATCGCCTTGCCGCCGCCCGGCAGATCCTCCATGCCCTGGATCGTGCCGCGGCGCGAACTCAGGTCGCCGACGACGTTACCCATGAAATCCTCGGGAGTTTCCACCTCGACCGACATGATGGGCTCGAGCAGCACCGGATTCGCGCGGCGCAGGCCTTCCTTGAACGCCATCGAGCCCGCCATCTTGAACGCGTTTTCGTTCGAATCCACGTCGTGGGACGAGCCGTCGAACAACGTGGCCTTGACGTCCACCACCGGAAAACCGGCCAGCACTCCGTTCGGCAGCGTTTCCACGATCCCCTTCTTGACGGCGGGGATGAATTCGCGCGGCACGTTGCCGCCCTTGACCGCATCCACGAATTCGAAGCCCGTGCCCGACGGCTGGGGATCGATCCGCAACCAGACGTGGCCGTACTGGCCGCGTCCTCCGGTCTGCTTGATGAACTTCCCTTCGACTTTCTCGACCGGTTTTCTGATGGTCTCGCGGTAGGCGACCTCCGGAGCACCCACGTTGGCCTCCACGCCGAACTCGCGTTTCATGCGGTCGACGATAATCTCCAGGTGCAGCTCGCCCATGCCCGAGATGATGGTCTGCCCGGACTCCTCGTCGGTGCGGACACGGAACGACGGATCCTCCTGCGCGAGGCGGCCGAGTGCAATGCCCATCTTCTCCTGGTCGGCCTTGGTCTTGGGCTCCACGGCGACGTGGATCACCGGCTCGGGGAATTCCATCTTCTCGAGCGTGATGATCGTCTTCGGATCGGTCAGCGTGTCGCCGGTCATGTAATCTCTCAGGCCTACCGCTGCGGCGATGTCGCCGGCCCGCACTTCCTTGATCTCCTCGCGCTCGTTCGCGTGCATCTGCAGGATGCGCCCGATACGTTCCTTGCGGCCCTTGATCGGGTTGTAAACGGTGTCCCCCGAGTTGACCACGCCCGAATAGACGCGAAAGAACGTGAGCTGACCGACGAAGGGATCGGTCATGATCTTGAATGCGAGTCCGGCAAATGGGGCATCGTCCTTGGCGGGACGCTCGTCCGTCTCGCCGTTGTCCTTGATGCCCTTCACCGGCGGGATGTCGATCGGCGAGGGCAGGTAATCGATCACCGCATCGAGCATCGCCTGCACGCCCTTGTTCTTGAACGCGGAGCCGCACAGCATGGGGAAGATCTCGCCGTGGATGGTGCGCGTGCGCAGGCCCTTCTTGATGTCGTCGACCGAGAGCTCGCCCTTGTTCAGGAACTTGTCCATGAGCTCCTCGGACGCTTCGGCGGCGGTCTCCACCATTTTTTCGCGCCACTTCCTGGCCTCCGCCATCAACTCGGCCGGCACATCCTTCGCTTCGTACTTCATTCCCTGCGTGCTGTCGTCCCAGTAGATCGCCTTCATCCTGACCAGGTCGACGACGCCGGCGAACTTGTCCTCGGAGCCGATCGGCAGTTGCACCGGCACCGGATTGGCCCTGAGCCGGGACTGGACCTGCTCCAGCACGCGCTTGAAATCGGCGCCGGTGCGGTCCATCTTGTTGACGAAGATCAGCCGCGGCACGCGATACTTGTTGGCCTGGCGCCAGACCGTCTCGGTCTGGGGCTGCACGCCGCCCACCGCGCACAGCACCGTGCACGCGCCGTCGAGCACGCGCAGGCTCCGTTCCACTTCGATCGTGAAGTCCACGTGCCCCGGAGTATCGATGATATTGATGCGGTGCTCGGGATAGGCTTTGTCCATCCCCTTCCAGAAGCAGGTCGTAGCCGCCGAGGTGATGGTGATGCCGCGCTCCTGCTCCTGCTCCATCCAGTCCATGATGGCGGTGCCGTCGTGCACCTCGCCCAGCTTGTGGGAGACGCCGGTGTAGAACAGGACGCGCTCGGTGGTCGTGGTCTTGCCGGCATCGATGTGAGCCGTGATGCCAATGTTGCGATAGCGCTCAATGGGAGTCTTGCGGGGCACGGGGAACACCTAGAACCGGTAATGCGAGAAAGCCTTGTTGGCCTCCGCCATGCGGTGCACTTCCTCGCGCTTCTTCATCGCGCCACCCTTGCCCTCGGCCGCCTCGGCGAGCTCGCCCGCGAGCCGTGCGCCCATCGACTTCTCGCCGCGCTCGCGCGCAGCGTCGCGCAGCCAGCGCATGGCGAGCGCCACGCGCCGCACCGGCCGCACCTCGACCGGCACCTGGTAGTTGGCGCCGCCCACGCGGCGGCTTTTCACTTCCACCATCGGCTTCACGTTGTTGATCGCCTGGTTGAACACCTCGAGCGGGTCCTTGTTGGTCTTCTTCTTGATCTGCTCGAGCGCGCCGTAGACGATCTGCTCGGCCACCGACTTCTTGCCGCCGGTCATGATGACGTTCATGAACTTGGCGACGTCCTGGCTGGTGTACTTCGGGTCCGGCAGGATTTCGCGCTTCGGGATTTCTCTACGGCGGGGCATGGAGGGGCCTCTTAGGCAGCCTTGGGACGCTTAGCGCCGTACTTGGAGCGACCCTGCTTGCGATCCTTCACGCCAGCGGTGTCGAGCGAGCCGCGCACCACGTGGTAGCGCACGCCCGGCAGGTCCTTCACCCGCCCGCCGCGAATCAACACCACCGAGTGCTCCTGCAGGTTGTGACCTTCGCCGCCGATGTAGCCGATCACTTCAAACCCGTTGGTAAGCCGCACCTTCGCCACCTTGCGCAGCGCGGAATTGGGCTTCTTCGGCGTGGTCGTGTAAACCCGCGTGCACACGCCCCGGCGCTGCGGCGACCCGGCAAGTGCCGGGACCTTGCTCTTCCAGCGCGCGGGGTCGCGCCCCTTGCGCACCAGCTGGTTGATCGTTGGCATGTCCTGACGCGTCCTGGTCGACTCTGCGCTATTCTGTATAACGCATTGATTTATAAATGTTACTGACCACGCCCTGGACGCTTGGCCAGTCCCAAAAAAGCGGGGACGGCGTCGCCACCGTCCCTGCCTGGATTGCTACCCGTGTTGCCGGACTCCCCGTCTGAGGCGACCGGCGGGAAAAAAGACTGTGAATTTTAAGGGCTTACGTCACCTGAGTCAAGCAACCTGCTCCTGGCTTTCGGCTCCGGCAGCTGGCGCTTCCACCGTTGCGGGGCTCTCCACAAACGCGGGCGCTTCACTCTGGCGTCGGCGGATCCGGTGATAGGCAAGACCGGTGCCGGCCGGGATCAGCCGCCCGACGATTACGTTCTCCTTCAAGCCCCGCAGCTCGTCGCGCTTGCCCATGATGGCCGCTTCCGTGAGCACGCGCGTGGTTTCCTGGAAGGACGCGGCGGAAATGAACGAATCCGTGGAAAGCGAGGCCTTGGTGATGCCGAGCAGCATGTACTCGTAGGTCGCCGGCTTCTTGCCTGCGGCCTCCACCTTCTCGTTTTCCTCCAGCACCTCCGCGCGCTCGAGCTGCTCGCCCGTGATGAAACGGGAGTCGCCCGGCTCGACGATGGTCACGCGCCGCAGCATCTGGCGCACGATCACCTCGATGTGCTTGTCGTTGATCTTCACGCCCTGCAGCCGGTAGACGTCCTGCACCTCGTTGCAGATGTAGCGCGCGAGCGCTTCCACTCCCAGGAGCCGCAGAATGTCGTGCGGGTCGGCCGGACCGTCCACGATCATCTCGCCCTTGTTCACCACCTGCCCGTCGTGCGCCATCACGTGCTTGTCCTTCGGAATCAGGTACTCGTGCGCGACGCTGTCGAGATCCGTGATCACCAGGCGCTGCTTGCCCTTGGTGTCCTTGCCGAACGAGACCGTGCCGGTCACTTCCGCCAGCACGCCCGCGTCCTTAGGCGAGCGCGCCTCGAACAGCTCGGCCACCCGCGGCAGGCCCCCCGTGATGTCGCGCGTCTTGGAAGTCTCCTGCGGGATGCGCGCAAGCACTTCGCCCACGCCCACCTCCTGGCCGTCCCGCACCGTGATGATCGAGCCGATCTGGAAGGTGATGTTGACCGACTGGTCGGAGCCCGCCATCTTGATCTCATGGCTGGCGTCATCGAGCAGCTTCACCTGCGGGCGCAGCCCTTTCGCCTGCGCGCCGCCGCGGCGCTTGGGATCCACCACCACCAGCGTGGAGAGCCCCGTCACCTCGTCGATCTGCTTGGCGACCGTCGCGCCTTCCTCGACGTTCTCGAACTTGATGCGGCCGGCATACTCGGTGATGATCGGGCGGGTGTGCGGGTCCCAGGTCGCGAGCACCTGCCCGGCCTTGACCGCCTCGCCGTCGCGCGCGAGGAGCGTCGCCCCGTACGGCACCTTGTGACGCTCGCGCTCGCGGCCGCCCTCGTCATGGATCACGACCTCGCCGTTGCGCGAGATCGCGACGAGCTCGCTCCGCGAATTGGTCACGTAGCGCATGCCGGCGCTGTAGCGCATGACACCGTTCGACTTGCTCTCGATCTGGCTTACGACTGCGGTACGGGAGGCAGCGCCACCGATGTGGAAGGTGCGCATCGTAAGTTGCGTTCCCGGCTCCCCGATCGACTGCGCGGCAATGACGCCCACCGCTTCGCCGACATTGACCGGTGACCCGCGCCCAAGATCGCGCCCGTAGCACTTGGCGCACAGCCCATAGCGGGTGTCGCAGGTGAGCGGGGTGCGCACCTTGACTTCGTCGACGCCGGCGGCCTCGATCGCCTCCACCGCATCCTCGTCGAGCAGCGTATTGGCCGGGTGGATGACCTTGCCGCTCTCGGGATTGACGATGTCCGTCGCGCACACGCGCCCGAGGATGCGCTCGCGCAGGCTTTCCACTACCTCGCCGCCCTCGATCAGCGCCTTCATCGACACGCCCTGGGAGGTCGCGCAATCGTCCTCGGTCACCACCAGGTCCTGGGTGACGTCCACCAGACGCCGCGTGAGGTAACCCGAGTTGGCGGTCTTCAACGCCGTATCCGCGAGACCCTTGCGCGCGCCGTGCGTGGAGATGAAGTACTGCAGCACGTTCAGCCCTTCGCGGAAATTGGCGGTGATCGGCGTCTCGATGATCGAGCCATCGGGCTTCGCCATCAGGCCGCGCATGCCGGCGAGCTGCCGGATCTGGGCGGCGGAGCCGCGCGCGCCGGAGTCCGCCATCATGTAGATGGAGTTGAGCGACTCCTGCATCACGGGCTGGCCCTTCTTGTCTTTGCGCGGTTGCCACTCGCGCTTCTTGCTGTCCCAATCCATGACCGGCTCGACGCCAAGCTGCTCCATCATCGCCTTCGCCACCAGATCCCCGGCGCGGCCCCAGATGTCCACCACCTTGTTGTAGCGCTCGCCCTGGGTCACCAGCCCGGAGGTGTACTGCTTCTCGATCTCCTGCACTTCCTTCTCGGCGTCGGCGATGATCTCGTGCTTCTGGTTCGGGATCAGCATGTCGTCGACTGCGATCGAGAGGCCCGCCTTGGTCGCCATCGCGAAGCCGGTGTACATCAGCTTGTCCGCGAAAATCACCGTCTCGCGCAGCCCGCAGCGGCGGAATGCCGCATTGATGAGCCGCGAAATCTCCTTCTTCTTGAGCGGCTTGTTGATGAGCTCAAACGGCAGGCCCGCCGGCAGGATGTCAGAGAGCATCGCCCGACCGACCGTGGTCTCGTGGCGCACGAGTTTCTCGCGCCTCTCGCCGTCGGCTTCGAGCTCGACCTCCTTGATGCGCACCGTGATGCGGGCGTTGACCTCGGCCTGGCCGGTGTCATACGCGCGCGTGACCTCGGAGAGGTTGGTGAAAATCGAGCCTTCTCCGCGCGCGCCCACTTTCTCGCGTGTGATGTAGTAGAGCCCGAGCACGATGTCCTGGGAGGGCACGATGATCGGCTCGCCGTTCGCGGGCGAGAGGATGTTGTTGGAGGAGAGCATGAGCGTGCGCGCCTCCATCTGCGCTTCCAGCGACAGCGGCACGTGCACCGCCATCTGGTCGCCGTCGAAGTCGGCGTTGAACGCCGCGCACACCAGGGGATGCAGCTGGATCGCCTTGCCCTCGATCAGCACGGGCTCAAACGCCTGAATTCCCAGGCGATGCAGAGTGGGCGCCCGGTTCAGCATGACCGGGTGCTCGCGGATCACTTCCTCGAGAATGTCCCACACGATGGCTTCCTGGTCCTCGACCATGCGCTTCGCAGCCTTGATGGTGGTCGCGAGTCCCATCACTTCCAGTTTGTGGAAGATGTAGGGCTTGAACAATTCGAGGGCCATCAGCTTGGGCAACCCGCACTGGTGGAGCTTCAGCTGCGGTCCCACCACGATCACCGAGCGGCCGGAATAATCGACGCGCTTGCCGAGCAGGTTCTGGCGGAAGCGCCCGCTCTTGCCCTTGATCATGTCGGCGAGCGACTTCAGCGGCCGCTTGTTGGCGCCGGTCATGGCCTTGCCACGGCGGCCGTTGTCGAGCAGCGAGTCCACCGCTTCCTGCAGCATGCGCTTCTCGTTCCGGACGATGATCTCCGGTGCCTTCAGCTCGAGCAGCCGCTTCAGGCGGTTGTTGCGGTTGATGACGCGCCGGTAGAGATCGTTCAGGTCGGAGGTCGCGAAGCGCCCGCCGTCGAGCGGCACCAGCGGCCGCAACTCCGGCGGCAGCACTGGCAGCACCTCCAGGATCATCCATTCCGGCTTGATGCCGGACTTGTGGAACGCCTCCAGCACCTTCAGCCGCTTGGCGATCTTCTTGATCTTGGTATCGGAGGTGGTGGCGGCAAGCTCCTCGCGCAGCGTGTCGATCTCGCGCCGCAGCTCGAGACTGCGCAGCAGCTCGCGGATGCCTTCCGCGCCCATCATCGCCGTGAAGTCATCGCCGAATTCCTCGACCTTGGCAAGGTAGTCATCCTCGGTCATCAACTGGGCGCGCTTCAACGGCGTCATGCCCGGATCGATCACGACGTACGCCTCAAAGTAGAGCGCGCGCTCGATATCGCGCAACGTCATGTCGAGCACCATGCCCATGCGCGAGGGCAGGCTCTTCAGGAACCAGATGTGCGCCACCGGGCTCGCGAGCTCGATGTGGCCCATGCGCTCGCGGCGGACTTTCGACAGCGTCACCTCGACGCCGCACTTCTCGCAGATTACGCCGCGGTGCTTCAGGCGCTTGTACTTGCCACACAGGCACTCGTAGTCCTTGACCGGCCCGAAGATCTTGGCGCAGAAGAGACCGTCGCGCTCGGGCTTGAAGGTGCGGTAGTTGATGGTCTCCGGCTTCTTCACCTCGCCGTACGACCACGAGCGGATCTTCTCGGGCGACGCGAGCCCGATCTTGATCGCATCGAACTCTTCTTCCTGAGTGACTTGCTTGAACAAATCCAGCAGTGCTTTCATTTCGGCTCCTAGGTGATGTGCAGCGAGTGACGCATTGAACCTTCACCCTTCACGTTTCACCCTTCACTTTCAATAACGGTTGTGGTCGAGGTCGATGTCGATCGCAAGCGACCGGATTTCCTTCACCAGCACGTTGAACGACTCCGGCATGCCGGCCTCGATGCGGTGGTCGCCCTTGACGATGGACTCGTAGACCTTGCGCCGCCCCTCGGTGTCGTCGGACTTGACGGTCAGCATCTCCTGCAGCGTGTAGGCGGCGCCGTAGGCCTCGAGCGCCCACACCTCCATCTCCCCGAAGCGCTGGCCGCCGAACTGCGCCTTGCCGCCGAGGGGTTGCTGCGTGACCAGGCTGTAGGGGCCGGTCGAGCGCGCATGCATCTTGTCATCCACCAGGTGGTGGAGCTTCAACATGTGCATGAATCCCACGGTTACCGGGCGCTCGAAGGGGTCGCCGGTGCGGCCGTCGTGGAGCGTGATCTGCCCCGTGCGCGGCATCCCCGCCAGCTCGAGCATCTCCTTGATCTCCTTCTCGGTGGCGCCGTCGAACACCGGGGTCGCGAACGGCACGCCGCCCCTGAGGTTCTCCGCGAGCCGGACGATGTCCTCGTCGCCAAGCGACTGGAGGTCCTCGGCGCGTGTGCCGCTCGAGTAGACGCGGTCGAGGAACTTGCGCACGTCCGCCGCCTTGGCGCTCGCCGCGAGGAGTTCCCCGATCCTCAACCCGAGGCCCTTGGCCGCCCAGCCAAGGTGGGTCTCGAGTATCTGCCCTACGTTCATGCGCGAAGGCACGCCCAGGGGATTCAGCACGATATCGACCGGCGTGCCATCCGCCATGTAGGGCATGTCCTCGACCGGCACGATCTTGGAGATGACGCCCTTGTTGCCGTGGCGTCCCGCCATCTTGTCGCCGGGCTGCAGCCGCCGCTTGACCGCGAGGTAGACCTTCACCATCTTCTGCACGCCCGGCGGCAGCTCGTCGCCCTGGGTGAGCTTCTTCTTCTTCTCCTCGAAGGCCTTGTCGAACAGCGCCTCGGTCTGCTTGAGGCTGTCCTTGATGCTCTCCATCTGCGCCGCGATCTTGTCGTTCGCGACCCGGATGTCAAACCAGCCGTGGCGCTCGACCTCGGTCAGGTAGGCCTTGGTGACCTTGGCGCCCTTGGCGAGCTTCTTCGGCCCGCCGTTCGCGGTCTTGCCGGTCAGCAGGCGCTCGAGGCGCTCGAAAGCGTCGTTCTCGACGATGCGC
>DATICE010000089.1:0-24141 GCA_035456985.1 Burkholderiales bacterium
GCGCTCCATGCTCACGTAGAACGTCGGCGTCACGTAGAGCGTCAGCATCTGCGAGAACAGCAGACCGCCCACCACGGCGATACCGAGCGGCTGGCGCATCTCGGAGCCGGTTCCGGTTCCAAACGCCAGCGGGAGTGCCGCGCAGATTGCCGCCATCGTGGTCATCATGATCGGACGAAACCGTATGAGCGAGGCCTCGACGATCGCCTCTTGCGGCGAAAGACCGCGCTCGCGCTGGATCTGCAACGCAAAGTCCACCATCATGATGCCGTTCTTCTTGACGAGGCCGACCAGCAGGATGATTCCGACGAAGCTGAATATGTTCAGCTCCTTCCCCACCAGGAGCAGCATGAGCAGCGCACCAAAACCCGCGAATGGCAGTGCCGTCAAGATCGTGACGGGGTGGGTGTAGTTCTCGTAAAGAACGGCAAGCACCATGTAGATGACCACGATCGTGATCAGCAGGAGGATCGGCAAGGTGCTGAATGCGTCCTGGAATGCCTTGGCGCTCCCCGCCATTTTCACAGTAACCCCGCTCGGAAGTGTCTCGCTTGCCATGCGCTGGATCCGCGAAACCGCGTCGCCGAGCGACACCCCCGGCGCCAAGTTGAACGAAAGCACCACCGAGGTGAGCTGACCGTAATGGTTGACCGAGACCGGACCGACTCCCATCTTGATGTCCGCGACGGCGTGTATCGGCACCATGCGTCCGGTATTGGACTGGACATAGAGCGAACGCAGCGCGTTGATATCGCGCTGGAAGCGGGGGTCGAGCTCCAGCAACACCAGATACTGGTCGGTCGCTCCATACAACGTGCTGATCTGCCGTCCGCCATACGCGTTATAGAGCGTGCTTTCGATCTGTTGCGGTGATACCCCCAGGGCCGCCGCGCGGTCCCTGAGTATGCTGATCTGGATTTCGGGGTTGCGGAGCTCAAGGCTGGTGCTCACCTCGCGCAGAAAGTTGGTTTCTCGTAGCGTGGACTCGAACTCCTGCGCCGAAGCATAGAGTGTTTTCAGGTCCGAACCCTGCACCACCAGCTGGTAGTCCGCATTGCCCGGCAGGCTGCCGATATTGATCGAGGGTGGATTGTTCATGAACACGCGCAGTCCCTGTGCGCCGCCAGCGAACGGCTGACGCAACTCCTGGATGATCTCATCGGCGCTCCGTTTGCGCTCCTCGCGCGGTTTGAGCCGCATGATCACCCGGCCGATGTTGTCCCCCGACTGCCCGCCAAATCCCTGCCCGGCCGTCGACATAACGGCCTCCACATCGGGATGCTTGCGAATGATCGCCTCCACGCTGCGCTGGCGCCGCTCGAGCTCGCTGAACGTCACCCCCTCAGGCGCCCGGGTATTGCCGAATATGACGCCCGTGTCCTGGCGTGGGATGAAGCCCTGCGGAACCGCGCTGTAGACGACGCCGATCAATACCAGGATGATGGCCGAGCCGGCGAGCATTAAGCCCCGATGCCGCATCGTCCAACGTAACGTCGTCCCGTAGAAATCCCGCGAGGCGTCGAAAATCCGCTCGAAAAACCGGTAGATCGCGCCGTGCTCGTGCTCCGGCTTCAGCATCAGGCTGCACATCATCGGGGTCATTGAGAGCGCAACGCAGCCGGAAATCAGCACCGCCACGCCGATGGTGACCGCAAACTCGCGGAACAGCCGCCCGAGCAGCCCCTCCATGAAAAGTATCGGGATGAACACCGCGGAGAGCGAAATCGTCATCGACAGCACGGTAAATGCGATTTCCTTGGAGCCGTCGAGAGCCGCGCGCATGCGATCCTTGCCCATCTCCATATGGCGCGTGATGTTCTCGAGCACCACGATCGCATCGTCCACCACGAATCCGACTGACAGGATGATTGCCATCAACGACAGATTGTTCAGGCTGTAGCCAAGCAGGTACATGGCCGCGAACGTGCCGATCACGGACGTGGGCAGGATCAAAGCGGTGATGACGGTGGACCGCGCGCTGCGCAGGAACGCCAGTATCACCAGCACGACCAGGATGATCGAGAGGAGAAGGTGAAACTCCACCTCGTTGATCGATGCCTTTATGAACTGGGAGCGATCATTGATGACGCTGATCTTGACACCGGGCGGCGCTTCGCGCTCGATCTCCTCGAACAGCCCCCGGATCCGCTTGACCACCTCCACGGTGTTTGCTCCGGGCTGCCGGTAGACTGCCAGCGCGATGTTGCGATCGCCGTTCAGCCAGTTCTTGACCTTGGCGTTTTCGATCCCGTCCACCGCCTGGCCGATATCCGCCAGTCGCACCGGCATCCCATCCTGGTAGGCGACGATGAGGTCGTTGAAGCTGCTCGCACGCTCGAGCTTGCCCGAGGACTTGACCGTGAAGCTGCGCGCGGCTCCCTCGAGCACGCCCGACGGAAGATTGCTGTTCGCGTTTTGAATGGCGCTGACGACCCGGTCGAGCCCGAGGCCGCGCTTTGCCATGGCTTCCGGATTGATGAATACCCGCACCGCGTACTTCTGCTGGCCGAAAACAATCACCTGCGCCACGCCGTTGATCGTGGACAAACGCTGCGCGATATTGGTCTCTGCAAATTCGTTGAGTTCGTGCAGAGGGAGCGTCCGGGCGCTCAACGCCAGAATGATGATGGCGAAATCGGCGGGATTGACCTTGCGCAGCGTCGGGGGCTCGATGCCGTCCGGCAGGCGCCGCAGAGCCTGCGAGATGGCCGTCTGCACGTCCTGCGCGGCCGAGTCGATGTCCCGTTCCAGGCTGAACTGCAAGGTGATCCGGGTCCGTCCCGAGCTGCTGACCGAATTCATGCTGTCCACGCCGGCAATCTGGCTGAACTGGCGCTCCAGCGGCGTGGCCACGGTCGACGCCATGATCTCGGGATTCGCCCCGCGCAACTGGGCATCGACGCGTATCGTCGGGAAATCCACGTTCGGCAGCTCGTTCACCGGAAGCGCGCGGAACGCAATCAGACCGAAGATCACGATCGCCGAGACCAGAATGCTGGTCGCGACCGGACGTTCGATAAAGATCTTCGACAGGTTCATGCCCCTCAGCCTCCCGCCTTGGTTTCGGATTTCTGCTCGCCCTTCTTGCCGCCCTTGCCCTTCGACCCTTTGCCTTTTTCCCCGCGCGCTCCGCCCTCGCCGCTGGCAATCCGCACCACGCCTCCCGGCTGAAGCGCCTGGGGAATCTCCGTGACAACTTGGTCTCCCGGCTTGACGCCCCCCGCGATGACCACATCTTCGCCGATCTGACGCGAGATCTTGACGGGTTGAATCTGTACCCTGTTTTCAGGGTCGATCAAGTAGACGAAGCTGCCGTCCTGCCCCGGCTGCACCGCAGCATCGGGCACCACGACCGCTTCGGGCTCGATCTTCAGCACGATACGCACGTTGATGAATTGCCCCGGCCACAGCGTTTCCGCGCCGTTTGCAACGCGCGTCTTGAGCAGCACGGTTCCGGTCTGGGGCGTGACCGTATTGTCGACGAAAACCAGCTTGCCTTGCGCCACCGGTGGCCCGTTGCGATCGGGAAGAATTTCGATGCGCATTTCTTTCTCGTTCTGGTGGCGGCGGATCTCGTCCAGCTGCCGTTCCGGGATGCTGAACGACACCAGGATCGGGTCGGTGCTGTTGATCGTGACGAGCGGCACTCCACCGCCCGCGGTCGGGACCAGGTTGCCCGGCTTTATCGCCAGCGCCCCCGTGCGCCCAGCGATCGGCGCGTGGATGCGGGAGAACTCGAGCTGAATGCGCGCCTGCTCGAGCAGCGCCCGGTCCGCCGCCACGGTCGCCTCGAGCGATTTGGTCGAGGTCACCGCGACATCGAACTCCTGCTGGGTGATGAACTCGCGCTTCAGCAGGGGCTCGAGCCGGTCCCGCTGCACGCGCGAGTTTTCGAGCTGCGCCTGGTCGCGCGCCAGCTGCGCCTGCGCCTGCTGGTATGACGCCTCGAATGTCCGCGGATCGATCTGGAACAGCAGCTGGCCGGCCTTGACCTTGTCGCCCTCCTTGAACAGGACGGATCGCAGGACGCCGGAGACCTGCGCCCGCACTTGCACGCTGTGTTCCGGCTCGACCGTCCCCACCGCCTCGATCAGTACCGGCATCGGCTTCGCGACCACCCTGGCGGTCTTGACGAAAAGCGCGGCGCCTTTTCCTTTGCCTTTGGCCTTTCCCTTTCCGGTTCCGGTCGTCGCTTCGGCGACGGGCGCGCCGCTCTGCTGCCACCACCACCAGGCGCCGTAGCCGCCCGCCGCGACGGCAATGAATACCGCTGTCATGACCAGTCTTCTCATCGCGGGCCGCCCAGATAAGACCCGCCGTCGCTGGCCCCGATCGAGTAATTGAGACGGGCTACGGCGGTGAACCAGTCCAGGAACGATTGGATCCGCTGGACCCGCGCGTTCGACTCATCGACCTGCGCCGTGATGAGATCGAGCAACGACCCGAATCCGCCCCGATAACGGGCAAGAGTCGCCTCCGCCGTCTGCTGCGCCGCGCGCAACTGCACCGCTGTCGTGCTCACTCCGTCGGCCGCCGTCTGCACATCGTAGTATGACTGCCACACCTCGAGTTCGGCCTGACGCACGAGCACATCGCGGGAGGCCTCCGCCTGAGCCGCCCTCGCCTCAGCCTGGCGCACGGTGTAAGTGTGATTGAACCCGGTGAACAGGGGGATATTGATATTCAGTATCACGCTGTTGGTATCGGTAAACGGGCGATCGTTGGTGTAAAAAGTCCGCCCGGTAGTTCCCGAAATGGTCACGGTCGGCAGCCCACTCCGCGAGGCGGCGTCCGTCTGCGCCTGCGCCGACCGAAACTGGGCCTCCGCCGCGATCAAGTCCGGACGACTCGCCTTGGCGCGGTCGAGGATGCTGCTGAGAGACTCTGAAATCTCCCGTATGCGCGGCTCGCCCTGAAACGACTGGATACGCAGCGCGGTGTTCACGGGCAGGCCAACGGCGGACGCGAGCGAACCCCGCGCCTTGTCCAGTTCACCCTTGCTGCGCGTGAGATTCAACTGGGCTTGGGCCACCTGCGTTTCCGCGCGGTAGACATCGGCCGCTGTTGCGAGGCCCCCTTCCCTGCGGCGCTGCGTGGCATCGAGCGAAGTGTTTACGCTCTTCAAGAACAGCTCGTTCGATCGCACCAGTGCCTCGAAGCCCAGGTAACGGTAATAGGCCTGCTCGACCTGTAGCACCACGTCCTGCAACAGCCGGTTCTGAGCCAGGGTCGCCGCCAGCGCCTGGTATTCCGCGGCCTTGACCCGACTTTCCCCTTCGCCAAAATCATACAGCAGGTAAGTCAGGGTCAACGCCGGACCATACCGGGTCAGCCACGGGTTCTGATTACCGGTCTGACTTCCCGTTTCGCTGCGTTGCCCAAGGGCATCCGCAGTAATCTGCGGCAAGTCGTCGGACCGTTCGATGCCGATGCCGGCGGCCGCAGCGCGCGCGGCGTACCAGGCCTGCCGGGTTCGCGGATTGTTCTGGAGAGCGAATTCGGTCAGCTCCGGCAGGGACAGCGGCCGGTCCGCGGCCGGCAACGGGCTGCTGGGCGCAGCGGGAACTTGCGGCAAGGGACCCGGCGAACGCCAGATGGCGCCGGGCGCCGCCGGCACGTAGCGTTCGGTGTCGAAGGGATCACGATTGAGGGCTTCCGGCGCAGCAACGGCGGCAAAAGCTGCTCCCAGGAACAGCGCCGGGACGGTCCTCAGACATACCGTTTCAAGAACCAGAATACGACCTCCAAGAGCCCGTACACGACCACAATTGCCGGGTCCTCCGAATGGTTCTTTTTCCGGCGTAATCTGAGCCTAAAACCGCGAGTCGGCGAATCATAGCACACCACCGTTTTTTCCATGCTGGCCCCGCGAGTTAGGCCATTTCCGCCGCGCCGCGCGCCGTTCGAATCGAAGCTACTTATTCGCTAATAAAATTAATACATCGGGCGGCGGCTTGACGCATGCTAACCTTCTCGCCTCCGATCGATGCCCGCGCCTATTCTCGTTTCACATTGATGTCCCGGCTCGTCAATCCCCACGGCGGCGGAAAATTGCGTCCCTTGATGCTCGAGGGCGCTGCGCTCGCCGAGGAACGAGCGCGCGCGCGGTCCCTCCCGAAAGTCACCGTAAGCTCCCGCGAGAAAGGCGACCTCATCATGCTTGGCATCGGCGGCTTCTCGCCGCTCGAGGGCTTCATGACGCACGCGGACTGGCAGGGCGTGTGCGACGGGATGCGGACGGCGAGCGGGCTGTTCTGGCCGATCCCGATCACGCTGTCGACCCATGAAGCTACGGCCCCCACCTTTCATACCGGCAAGGAAATCGCCCTGGTCGACCCCGACAACGGCGAGCTCCTCGCCACCATGAAGGTGACCGAGAAATACAAGATCAACAAGGCGCACGAATGCGCGACGATCTTTCGCACCACGGACATCGAGCACCCCGGCGTAAAGATGGTGATGGAACAGGGCGAAGTCAATCTCGCCGGACCGGTGAAGGTGCTGTCCCAGGGCGGATTCCCCGAGCGCTACGGTGCCCTCTACATGACTCCAGCGCAGACGCGTGCCGCGTTTGAGGTGAACGGCTGGTCAACGGTCGCCGCATTTCAGACTCGCAACCCGATGCATCGGTCGCACGAATATCTGGCGAAAATTGCGATCGAAACCTGCGACGGCCTGCTGGTCCATTCCCTTCTCGGTAACCTCAAGGCCGGGGACATCCCCGCCGACGTTCGCACTCGGGCGATCGCGGTCCTGGTCGAGAAATATTTCGTGAAGAAGACCGTCGTTCAGTCGGGCTATCCCCTCGACATGCGCTATGCCGGACCGCGGGAGGCGCTGTTGCACGCGCTCTTCCGCCAGAACTACGGCTGCTCGCACCAGATCCTCGGGCGCGACCACGCCGGCGTCGGCAGCTATTACGGGCCGTTCGACGCGCACAGGATCTTCGACGAGATACCGAAGGACGCACTCGAGACCAAGCCCCTCAAGATCGACTGGACGTTCTGGTGCTATCGCTGCGGCGGCATGGCTTCCGACCGCACCTGCCCGCACGCAGCCGAAGACCGGTTGCTGGTGTCCGGCACCAAGCTCAGGAAGTGGCTGTCCGAGGGCAGTCCGGTTCCCGATGAGTTCTCGCGTCCCGAGGTGCTGGAAATTCTTCGCGAGTACTACGCAAGGCTCGACGCAGCCGACAAAGTCGAGGTCAAGCTGTCGGGGCACTCCGCCCGCTGAGGGCACTGCCGCTTCGAGGGACCCGTTCCACGAAAAAGCCGCCGGTGAAGGCGGCTTTTCTTATGCGCTCCGGGTCCAGCGTCAATCGATGATGTGGTGGACGGGCGCCTTCTCCATTGCGAACTTGCCCGTATTCCGGTCATAGCGGGACAAAGTGAAGCAATGCCAGTTCTGATCATCCAGCTTCGGATGATCGCCCCGGTAGTAGTACCCCGGCCAGCGCGTCTCTTCCCGGAACAGCGTGTGATGGGTCACCGACTCTGCGGACAGGAGCCGGTGGTGCAGCTCCCACACGCGCTGGAGCTGGTGCAAGTCTTCGGCGCCCATGTGGCTCATGTCTTCCTTCAGCATGTCCAGCAGCTCGAGCCCGCGAATGAGCAGTTTGCCGTTCGTCATATAGAGAGCGCTGATACCGCCGACGTACTCGTCCATGATCTTCTGGAGGCGCTGCAGGCCGTGGATCGGCAGCAGGAAGCTCGGCGAAACGGTTCCGGCGACGATCTCGTTGCGGCCGACCCGGAAATTCTCCATCGGCTGAAAGATGGTCTTCTCGAGGTTCCGGTACTCCTCTTCGCTGACCTGGGTCTGGTCTCTCCCCTTTTCCATCACGTACTTGACCGCCGCCTTGCCGGCGATCCGGCCTTCGGTAAACGACCCGGACGAGAACTTGTGGGCGCTGCCGCCGATGGTGTCACCGGCGCCGAAGAGGCCGTCGACCGTCATCATGCGGTTGTAGCCCCACTGGTATTCCGACGGCGCAATGTCTTCCGGCCCGCTCGCCCATGCACCGGAGCAGGTGGCGTGCGAGCCCATGACATAAGGCTCGGATGTGGTCAGCTCGGGATTGGTGTGCTTGGGGTCGATGTTCTGCGATGCCCAGACCACGGCCTGGCCGATCGTCATACCGAGGAAATTCTCCCAGCCGACGATCTCCTTGTGCGGATCCTGGAAGGCCTCCTGGGTCACCATCCGGATGGGGCCGCGGCCCGCCTTCGTTTCCTCGAGGAAGGCGTGATTCCTGAGGCACGTCGGCACCGGGTGATGGTCGATGTACTCGCCCACCAGCGCCCGGGTGTGTTCGGTCCACTTCGACTCGTACTCCTCGCCGTAGCCGTTCTGGGTGTAGGTCTTGAGGTGCAGGAAGTAGGCGCCGACGGGACCGTAGCCGTCCTTGAAGCGGGTGAGGACGATGCGGTTTTCCATCTGCGTCATCTTGGCGCCGACCTGGATCGGGAGCCCGTACGCGGATGCGCTGCTCCAGGGCGCGTACCACGTCCGCCCCATGCCCTCACCCACCGCGCGCGGCTTGAAGATGTGCGACGCGCCGCCCGCCGCGATGATCACGGCCTTTGCGCGGAACACATAAAAGTCGCCCGTGCGGACGTTGAAGCCGACAGCGCCCCCGACGCGGTTGGTGCTGGCGCCGTCCATCAGCAGGTGCGTGACCATGATCCGGTTGTAGACCTCGGTCGCGGCCTTGCGCGCGGCTTCCGCGACGATCGGTTTGTAGCTCTCGCCGTGAATCATGATCTGCCACTTGCCTTCGCGCTGATAGCGCCCGGTCTTGGGGTCGCGCATCATCGGCAGGCCCCATTCCTCGAACTTGTGCACCGACCCGTCGACGTGCCGGGCGATGTCGTAGCCCAGGTCCTCGCGCACGAGGCCCATGAGGTCGTTGCGCGCGTAGCGCACATGGTCCTCGGGCTGATTCTCGTTCCACTGCATGCCCATGTAGCAGTTGATGGCGTAGAGACCCTGGGCGACCGCGCCGCTCCTCTCGATGTTCGCTTTTTCGACGCATACGATCTTCAGGTCACGGCCCCAGTAGCGGGACTCGTAGGCGGCGCCGCAGCCGGCCATGCCACCGCCGATGACGAGGATGTCCGCGTCGACGAATACCGTTTTTCTGCCTCCAAAGAGCGCCATCAGACGACTCCCCGCTTGAGTTGATCAGGTCGAAGTGCCGGCAGCCCTCCCTTGATATTGAGGGCCTCCGGTTCGTGTGCGAGTTCCTGCTTGGCGAAATCCGCGGGGCCGGGCTCGGCGTATTCGGCCGGCCCCTTGATTGTTCCCCACGGCGTGGTCCGGATCGGGGACACGAAGTTCTTCTCGCGGCCATCGCGGAACTTGATCTTCCAGGAGATCGTCCCCTTCTTCTCCTCACGCAGGACCCGCACGCTGTGGCCGAGCGGCGCGAAGTCCGCATAGCCGCGCGCGTCGATCGCATTCTGCGGGCAGGCCTTCACGCAGGAGTAGCACTCCCAGCACATATTCGGCTCGATGTTGAATGCACGCCGGTAGGTCTTGTCGATGTGCATGATGTCGGACGGGCAGATGTCGACACACTGCCCGCAACCGTCGCACCGGGTCATGTAAACGAAGGTTGGCATGGGTTACCGTCTCCCTGAATGAAGGCCGATCGTGGGCTGTGATCAGTAATGCCGGGGCTGCCCGCGGGCAATGCCGAAGGTCTCGGGCTTGTCGGCGGGCGCGGGCAGGTTGCTCCTGTAGCCGATCGCGTTGGAAACCCTCTTCTCGAAGGCTGCCGCGGGCTTGAAAAACATGTGCGCGAACTTGGACCACGGCACCGAGCCGAACAGCACCGTCGTGGCGAGGATATAGAGGCCGAACAGCGCTCCCGTCCCGCCGCCGGCCGCCGCCCAGACCAGCCCCAGCGTGACGCTGGCAAGCAGCGACAGGATGAACAGATCCGCGTGCACGATGCGCAGCGGCGAATTGCCCTCGGCGAGGACGTCGACGCGGATGAAGAACCAGAACCAGTAACCGCCTACGCATGCCATCAGGCCCCCAAGCCACCAGAGCTGCGGCAGTAGCGTGGGCGTCGGCGTCGCCGGCGTCGGGTAGGCGAACACCATCACAGCGGTTGTGATCACGTAGATCACGAAGCCGTACATCGTCAGCAGGTGCGCGATCCGGCGGCGCACGTTGCAGAATTCCCCGGATGCCAAGACGTCCACGATGCAGGTGCTGATAGCGATCGACACCAGCTCGCCGCCGCCAATTGGCTTCGATCCCCTGCTTCTCGACTTACGCCAATTCTCGAAGAAATACTTGGCGCTCCCCTTGTGTACGATGTCGAACAGCGTCCCTGCCGCAACCAGGACGATCATGATGACGACATAGGTCTGCATGGCGGCGGGCGATATGGACGCCGAAAGCGCGGAAAACGGATTGCTGGTGAACATCATGACCCCCTTGTTTTCGTCGCTGATTTTAAACGCACGGGGAGCAGCGCAGCAAAAAAAAGGGTTATGCAGCCATAGAAAAAACTTAGCATTGCATCGGGTACAATGCCCGGGGAGGTAAAGTCTGAAGATCTGCGTTGTCTCCGACAGCCACGACCATCGCGAGCCGCTCGCCGCGGCTGTCGCGGAGGCGAAAGCGCTTGGCGCCCAGGCGGTGCTGCACTGCGGCGATCTGGTGGCGCCTTCCACGCTGCACGCTATCGTCGGACTGGGATTGCCGATCCACTTGATTCACGGCAACAACGCGGGTGATTTGTACTACCTTTCGAAGTGGGCGCACGAGCCCGGGAATCGATTGCGATACTATGGCCAAGACGGGTCCTTCGATCTGGCACAACGGCGGATTTTCATGGTGCACTACCCGCATTACGCCAAGGCAATGGCGCTCACCGGAGACTACGACCTCGTATGCAACGGCCATGAGCACCGCGCTGTCGTTGAGCGCATCCGCAACATCAAAGGGGGCGTGACGCTACGAATCGATCCCGGGACAGTCGCGGGCGTGAGCGCGCCCGCAACCTATATCTTCGGCGATCTGCAGACCCTGGAATTCGAAACCCGCCCGGTTCCCATTTGAAACGAGTGAGCATCGAGCAATCGGAACACGCTGAGAGGATGGCGCAGGCCTGGGACAAGTCGTACGGACCCTTAACGACTCATTCGATCTATAGGAGGCCATATGATCAAACGCGACGAGTACGTTGAAAAGCTCAAGAACCAGCTAGACCAGTGGAACGCCGAGGTGGCCAAGTGGGAGTCCAAGGCAAAGGCGGCGCAGGCCGGCGCGCACGCAGAGTACGAGAAGCAGCTGCAGGCGTATCGCCAACAGCGCGATCAGGCGCTGGAGCACTTGCGTCGCGTCCAATCGGCCTCCGGCGAAGCTTGGCTGGACCTCATGCGCGGCGCCGATGACGCGTGGGCGAAGGTGCGCGAAGCGTTCGAAAAGGCGCGCTCGCACTTCCAGAAATAGCGGCCCGGATGGCATAACGCGCTGGCACGGTAACCGGCCGCTCCTCCAATCGCAGTTGTCGAGAACGATGGCACGCAGCCGGCTTTCAGCCCTATTCACCGCAGCGCTTGCCGTCGCCACCGCAATTATCGTCAACGGACCTGCGGCGCAGGCGCAGATTGTTCGGAGCGAAGCGCACGATTTCCGGGTAGTGCGCCTGGTGGAGGGCCTCGAGTATCCTTGGGGGCTCGCATTTCTGCCTGACGGCCGCATGCTCGTCACGGAGCGCCCGGGACGCCTGCGTATCGTAAACAAGGACCGCAAGCTCGATGGCGAGCCTGTTACCGGCTTGCCGGCGATCACGCCCCACGGCCAGGGCGGATTGCTGGATGTCGCCCTCCATCCGCGTTTCGCGGAGAACAGCCTCGTCTATGTCTCCTATGCCGCGCGTGGCGAAGGCGGAGTGAGCACCGAGGTCGCGCGCGGCAGGTTGTCGGGACGGCGTCTGGAAGAAGTCCAGGTCCTGTTCCGTCAGCTGCCCAAGTCGGGCAGTAGCCGGCATTTTGGCTCGCGGCTCGTGTTCGACCGCGCTGGATTCCTCTACATCACGCTCGGCGACCGCGGGGAGATGGAGCGCGCGCAGAAACCTGACGATCATGCCGGCTCCGTGATCCGCCTGCACGACGACGGGCGGGTGCCGCAGGACAACCCTTTCGTCGGGAAGCCCGGCTGGAAGCCCGAGAAATACACGCTGGGCAACCGCAACATCCAGGGCGCGGCGCTGCACCCCCAGTCGGGACTCCTGTGGACGCACGAGCACGGGCCCCAGGGCGGCGACGAGATCAACGTCATCCGCGCCGGCGTCAACTACGGCTGGCCGGTTATCACCTACGGCGTCAACTACGGCTTTGGCACGAAAATCGGCGAGGGCACTCACAAGCCCGGCATGGCGCAGCCGCTCCACTACTGGGTGCCCTCGATCGCGCCCTCGGGCATGGCGTTCTATACCGGAGACCGGTTTCCGCGCTGGCGCGGCGATCTCTTCGTTGGCGCTTTGCGCGACCAGATGCTGGTCCGCCTGAAGCTCGACGGCGAAAAAGTGATCGCGGAGGAACGGATGCTGAAGGGCACGCTGGGGCGCATTCGCGACGTGCGCAACGGTCCCGACGGGCTCATTTACCTGCTGACCGACGATCCGCGCGGCGTGCTGGCGCGTCTCGAGCCGGCCGGTTAGTGCCGTTGCCGCCACTCGCACCGCAACCACGACAGGAGGAAATCCCCATGAAACGCCGTCCCGTTCACGGCCGCGCGCACTCGTCGAACCGGAAAAGCGCAGCTGGCAAAGCCCTCCCCCGGTTCAGAGTCCGCTACAGCTGTCCGCCCGACTTCTACGATCCGAAGTCCTACAGCCACGTGGTAGAGGTGGAGGGCGGCCGGCTGCTGTTCGTGTCGGGGCAGGTTCCCGTGAACGCGCAGCGGCAGCTTGCGAGCAGGGAATTCCGCGAACAGGTGGAGAAGGTCTATGACAACCTGGAAACCGTGCTCAAGTCGGTCGGCGCCGGGTTCGAGAACGTGGTGAAGACAACCAACTATCTGACCGACATCTCGCAGGCCAAGGTCTTCCGCGAGGTGCGCGATGCACGCTTTGCCCACGTTAAGACCCGCCCCGCCAGCACGACTATCGTCATCACTGCCCTGGTCGAACCCGAATTCCTTCTCGAGATCGAGGTCGTCGCCGCGGTATCCGCCCGGTAGGCCAGCCGCTCCGTTCGCGGTCTCAGGCGGCGGCCCGGCGCGGTTCCTCCACCACCATGGGATCCGGCTCCGCGGCAGCGGGCGGCGCCACGGCGGCATTCACCGTCTCCACCAGGGATCCCAGATCATCCAGCGGCGGCAGCTCTTCGAGTGAACTCAGGTTGAGGTCATCGAGGAACGTTCGGGTCGTGGCGAACAGCTCGGGGCGGCCAGGCACTTCCTTGTGCCCCACAATGTCGATCCAGCCGCGTGCTTCCAGCGCCTTGATGATTCCGGGCGACACCACCACGCCGCGGATTTCCTCGATGTCGCCGCGCGTGCACGGCTGCCGGTAGGCGATGATGGCGAGCGTCTCCAGGACCGCTCGCGAATAGCGTGGCGGCTTCTGCGGGCTGATGCGGTCGATGAATTTCTGAATTTCGGGCCGCGCACGGAAACGCCAGCCCGACGCGACATGCGTGAGCTCGACGCCCCGCCCCTGCCAGTCCCGGCGCAAATCCTCCAAGACCCGGCGCAGCGTGTCGCTCGAGGGCTCCTCATCAAAGAGTTTCTTCAGTTCCGAGAACGGAAGCGGCTCCGGGCTCACCAGTAGCACGGCTTCCACGACAGTCTTCATGTGTCCGGGATCGAAATTAGGCATATCCGCTTTTTCCTGTCATTCCACGGCCGTGAGGTGGCCGGTTTTCAGTCTCACGTGGATCGGGGCATACGCCTCCTGCTGGGTGACCTCGATCAGGCCCTCGCGCGCCAGCTCGAGCACCGCCAGCAGGGTCACTACCAGCACCGCGATGCCCTGCCGCGGATCGAAGAGCTTCCCGAACTCGATGAAGCGCGTATCGTGCAGGCGGCGCAGGATGCGGGTCATGTGCTCGCGCACCGACAGCTGCTCGCGCGTGATGCGGTGATGCCGGTTCCTAGCCGCGCGCGTGAGCAACGTCAACCACGCCGCTCTCAGGTCCTCGGCCCTCACTTCCGGCAGCCGCTCCGCGACCGCCTGGTCGAACAGCACCTGCACCATCGAGAAGTCGCGCCCCGACTGCGGCAGCTCGTTCAGGCGCTGCGCCGCGAGTTTCATCTGCTCGTACTCCAGCAGCCGCCGCACGAGCTCGGCCCGCGGGTCCTCCTCGAGCGCCCCCGCGGCCGGGCGCGGCAGCAGCAATCGCGACTTGATCTCAATCAGCAGCGCGGCCATCAACAGATACTCGGCAGCGAGCTCGAGCGAGCGTGCGCGCATGATCTCGACGTAATCCAGGTATTGCGCGGTCAACCGCGCCATCGGAATGTCGAGCACGTTGATGTTTTCCCTGCGAATGAGGTAGAGCAGGAGGTCGAGGGGCCCCTCGAATTGTTCGAGGACCACCTCCAGCGCATCGGGCGGGATGTAGAGGTCGTGCGGCATCTCGAGCACAGGCTCGCCGTAGACCATTGCGATCGGCTGAAGCGCGACGGGCTCGGTCATGACCGTCCTTTCGGCGCGTGCGGCAGCCGGACCTGCGGGAATTCGAGGGGAACCTTGCCTGCCGGCTGGCGGGAGCCGCCGGTTACTACGTCCGGTCGAGAGGCCAGAGGGCCACCGCCCGGAAGCGGCGATGCTGGCATGTCGCTATTCTACACCCGCGCGCGTTGAACGGGGGCCGTCACCTGAAATTTCCCGCAAGTAATTCGAACCGTCCGTTCCAACGCGCGCAGATAAAGCGGCCCGACAGGGTCCGCATTTAACTGTAGTTGAGGCCCATGACCTCCTTCACCTCGCGCAGCGTCTCCTGCGCCAGCTTGCGCGCCTTCTCGCACCCGTCGGCGATGATCGACCGCACCAGCGTCGGATCGTCCAGGTAGCGCTGGGCCCGCTCGCGTATCGGCTTCTGCTCCTCGAGGACGGCGTCGATCACCGGCTGCTTGCACTCCAGGCAGCCGATCTTCGCGCCGCGGCAGCCCTCCTGGACCCACTGCTTGCGCTTCTCATCCGAATAGACCAGGTGAAACTGCCAGACCGGGCATTTCTCGGGAGTGCCCGGGTCGGTGCGCTTCACGCGCGCCGGGTCCGTGGGCATGGTGCGAATCTTGGCGGAAATCGCCTCGGCGTCCTCGCGCAAGCCGATCGTATTGTTGTAGGACTTCGACATCTTCTGCCCGTCGAGCCCCGGCATCTTAGAGGCTTCAGTGAGCAGCGCCTTCGGCTCGGAGAGAATCACTTTGCCGCCGCCTTCGATATAGCCGAACAGCCGTTCGCGGTCGCCCAGGGGCAGGTTCTGCGCTTCCTCGACCAGCTCGCGCGCCGCGGCGAGCGCATCCGCGTCTCCCTTTTCCAGGAAGCGGGTGCGCAGCTGGCGGTAGAGCCGCGCGCGCTTGGCGCCGAGCTTCTTGATCGCGGCCTCCGCCTTCTGCTCGAACCCCTCCTCGCGCCCGAACACGTGGTTGAACCGGCGCGCGACTTCGCGCGTGAACTCGATGTGCGGCACCTGGTCCTCTCCCACTGGCACCAGGTTCGCGCGGTAGATCAGGATATCGGCGCCCTGCAGCAGCGGGTAGCCGAGAAATCCGTAGGTCGCGAGGTCGCGGTCGACCAGCTTCTCCTGCTGGTCCTTGTAGCTCGGGATGCGCTCGAGCCAGCCGAGCGGCGTCACCATCGAGAGCAGCAGGTGAAGCTCGGCGTGCTCCGGCACCCGGGACTGGATGAACAGCGTCGATTGCGCCGGGTCGACTCCGGAGGCGAGCCAGTCGATCACCATCTCCCACACGTTCTGCTCGACGACCTCGGGGGTGTCGTAGTGCGTCGTCAACGCGTGCCAGTCGGCGACGAAGTACAGGCACTCGTACTCGTGCTGCAGCTTCACCCAGTTCTTGAGCACACCGTGGTAATGCCCGAGGTGCAGCGCGCCCGTAGGACGCATGCCTGACAAAACGCGGTTGACGAACATCGTGGCCGGCTCCTCGAATCTAGATGATGCTCGTCAGCCTGAAGAGATCGCCCACCGGGAGGCCGAACAGCCCGGCCACCACGGCCATCAGGGCGCCGATCGCCGGCCACAGCAGCGCGCCGAGCACGCCGGTCACGAGCAGCAGGATGAGGATGAAAAAACCGTAGGGTTCGATGCGCGCCACGCGCCATGCGAGGCGATGGGGGAGCAGGCTCACCAGGATGCGCCCGCCATCGAGCGGTGGCAGCGGCACGAGGTTCAGCACCATGATGATGATGTTGAAGAACACGCCCGCGGCCCCCATCAGGGAGAGCGGCAGCGCGAAGTAGTTTCCCGGCATCAACAGGCCCACCTTCAGCACCAGACCCCAGGCGAGCGCCATCGCGAAGTTGCTGAGGGGGCCGGCGGCGGCGACCCACAGCATGTCGCGCTTGGGATGGCGAAGGTTGGAAAAATTGACCGGCACCGGCTTGGCCCAACCGAAGATGATGCCGCCACCAAAGAGCTTGGCGAACCCGAGGAGGATCAGCGGCAGCGCGACCGTACCGAAGGGGTCGATGTGACGCAGCGGATTGAGGCTCACGCGCCCTTCCAGATAGGCGGTCATGTCGCCGAAA
Source organism: Burkholderiales bacterium (assembly GCA_035456985.1). Lineage (GTDB taxonomy): Bacteria > Pseudomonadota > Gammaproteobacteria > Burkholderiales > SG8-41 > SG8-41. Next base: position 16,739 of record DATICE010000089.1, read on the forward strand.
TGCTTGGCGACGTAGCCGTGCGCCGCCTCGTGCAAAGTAATGGCGAAGATTACCGGCAGCGCATAGATCGCAATAACCCGGACCAGGTCGTTCAAATCCACGGTGGTGGCTGCGCGGCGGGCGCTAAGTGACGGATAAGACCGGCATTCTAGCAGAGCGCCCCCCGCCCCCCGCGCCGCCCGCAACCAAACTCCAGCTGCGAACGTATATGCAATCATGATCCGGAATGGCCCACAGCTTGTCGCCGCCATCTTGATGGCTCTGTCTGCATCTTCAGCGCAAGCGGCAACCTGCGCCGCAGAAAGCGGCGCGCAGCGCGTCCCCCTGCTCGAGCTCTACACCTCGGAAGGCTGCAACAGCTGCCCGCCCACGGACCGCTGGGTGAGCGAGCTGCCGCGCCGCGGTTTCACGCCGGAACGCGTCGTGACGCTCTCTTTCCACGTGGACTACTGGAACTACCTGGGCTGGCCCGACCCGTTCTCCAGGGCGCAATTCAGCGAGCGCCAACGGATGGCAAGCCTGCGCAACCGGGCGCGCGTGGTGTACACCCCGCAGCTGCTTCTGAACGGAAGGGATTACCGGCGCGGCGCCGTATTCGACGATTTCGGCGAGCGCCTGAGCGCGCTCGGCCGCGGTCCCGCGCCGGCGAGGATCAGAATGCAAATGCAGACGGACGGACCCGCCGCGCTCGGCGTGACCGGCACTGCGACGGTCGCCGATGCTGCAGCGCGTGGCGGCGCCCAGGCCTACCTGGCCCTCTACGAAAACAACCTCTCGAACGACGTTTCAGCCGGAGAGAACAGGGGCAAGCGGCTGCGCCATGACTTTGTCGTGCGCGAGTTCGCGGGCCCTTTTGCCGTTGATTCCGGCGGCGAAGCCCGGCTGCGGCACCACTTCAGCCTCGACCCGCGCTGGAAATCCGGCGAATTGCACGTGGCGGCGTTCGTCCAGAGCGAGCGCTCCGGCGACGTGCTGCAGGCGCTCGCGTCGCCTGTTTGCCGTTAGGGTTTATTTCCGACTCAGGCGACGGATTGGCGCAAGCGGCTTTGCGCGGGAACGTGCTGCGCGAGGAATTCCATCTGGTCCGCGAGGATGCGGCGGTTGGTGAGTATCAGGTATTCGGCGCGGTTCGGGACGTACGGCAGGTAGATCAACTCCATCCCGGCCTGCTCCGGCGTGTGGTTGCCCTTGCGCTCGTTGCAGGCGCGGCAGGCCGTCACCGAATTCATCCAGGTGTCTTTGCCCTTGCGCGAGAACGGCGTCACATGATCCCGCGTGAGCCTGGAGATGGGGAACATGCCGCCGCAATAGGCGCAGATCTGGCGGTCGCGGTGGAACAGCTCCCGGTTGTTCAACGGCGGCACCTGGCTGAAGGACTTCATTGCCATCGCCTTGCCTTTGATCGCGATGATGCTGGAAGCCGTGATGCTCGAGCGCCTGCCGGTCATGCGGTTCATGCCGCCGTAGACGGTGAATGCGTGCGCGCCCATGGCCCAGGCGACCTGGTCCTTGGAGTAGTAGTAGCAAGCGTGCTGCCAACTGATCCAGCGATGCGGCACCCCGTGCGTGTCGAGCGTGAGGATCAGGGGATAACCACCCCGCTTTACCGCCCCTGGTTCAGTCGCGATATCCATGCGCTGCATCGGTTCCATTGCACCGGCGATCGGTACAAAATGAAATTTACCAGATTTTTGAATTCGAGGCAGTTTTCGGAATCGTGATCGCTTCCGGGTCGGGCAGTAGCGGTGGGAGGCGGTTGGTGGGGCGCAGTGCAGCAAGGTATAATGATACTCAGTGATTAGAACCCTACTCGAGTGCCGCTGCCGGCTGTCGTAACCTTGATTCCAGCCGGCACCTCCCCTTCCCTGCAGGACGCCCCCGCCACCGCAAAGCCGTCCTTTTCCGCACTCGGTTTGATTCCCGAGCTGCTGCGCGCTGTCGTGGAGCAGGGCTACAGCGAGCCGACGCCGATCCAGATCAAGGCGATCCCGCCCATCCTGCAGCGCCGCGACGTGATGGGCGCCGCGCAGACCGGGACCGGCAAGACGGCGGGTTTCGCGTTGCCGCTGCTCCAGCTGCTCGCACCCCAGGCCAATACGAGCCTGTCCCCGGCACGGCATCCGCTGCGGGTGCTGATCCTTACGCCGACCCGCGAGCTCGCCGCGCAGGTGGAGGAAAGCGTGCGGACCTACGGCCAGTACCTGCCGCTGCGCTCCACGGTCGTATTCGGCGGAGTGGACATCGGTCCGCAGATGAAGGCGCTGCACGCGGGCGTCGAGATCCTGGTCGCGACGCCCGGTCGACTGCTCGATCATTTGCACCAGAAGAGCGTAAATCTGTCGCGGGTGGAATTCCTGGTGCTCGACGAGGCCGACCGCATGCTCGACATGGGCTTCATCCCCGACATCAAGCGCATCCTTGCCGTGCTGCCCAAACAGAGGCAAAACTTGCTCTTTTCCGCCACTTTTCCGGACGAGGTACGGAGGCTCGCCAAGGAGCTGCTGCACGCGCCGGTGACGGTGGAAGTCGCGCCGCGCAACGCCCCGGCCGACCTCGTTTCGCACCTGGTCTTTCCCGTTCCTGCCTTGCGCAAGCGCGCGCTGCTCGTTCACCTCGTCCGCTCGCGCGACATGCGGCAGGTGCTGGTTTTCGTCCGGATGAAACGCGACGCGAACCGGCTGGCCCGCCAGCTGGTGCACGATGGCGTCGTCGCCAAGGAAATACACAGCGACCGCACCCAGGTCGAGCGCATGCAGGCGCTCGAAGACTTCAAGCAAGGCAGGGTGCCGGTGCTCGTGGCGACGGACATCGCGGCGCGCGGACTCGACATCGAGGAGTTGCCGTTCGTGATCAATTTCGAGCTGCCTCACACTGCCGAGGATTACGTACATCGAATTGGCCGCACCGGCCGCGCGGGGTTGCCGGGCGAGGCGATCTCCCTCGTCAGCCCGGACGAGATGAAATACCTCGAGGACATCGAGCGGCTACTCAAGCGCAAGCTGCCCCGGGCCGCCGCTCCGGAGTCCCTGGCCGATAGCCGGCATCCCGCGCGCCCAAGGGAGCCGCGCCACGAGCGTGGTGCAGACCGCTACCGCCCGCGGCCGCACCACGAGTCCAAGGCGCAAACGCACGCCAAGGCACAGCCGGTTCCTCCCCGGACTTCCCCGGACGCCTTCGACTACTCCAAGCCCTACGAACCCGCGGCGCCGGCACCTTCGTTAAAACCGAGCCCGGTTACGCCGTTACAAAGAAGGCACCACCGTCCTACTGCCGCTTTGCTCGGGGGCGGCCCCGCGAAGCGCGAGCCTCACAAGTAGCAGAAGAAGTAATGAGGTGACGGGAATCGAGTCCATCGTCACCCCTACACCCGGTCTCCGACGCAAAGCATGGAAGCGCTGAGCGTTGCCGAGCTCCTGTTTTTCGGCCTCGTCGTCATCCTGTCGTACTCGATCCGCGGCGGCGCCGGCTTCGGCGGCGTAACCGTTCCCCTCCTCGCCTGGATCATGTCGTTGAAGACGGTGGCGCCGATGGTGGCGTTCCTGGGACTCATTTCCTCACTCGCCATTCTGCGGCACGACGTGCGCCACGTCGTATGGCGCGATCTGTGGCGGGTCATGCCGTGGTGCGCCGCCGGAGTTCTGGGAGGGCTGTACTTTTTCGAGACGCTGGATGCCCGCACGCTCGCGCAGGCGCTCGGAATCTTCGTGCTCGCCTACGGGACATGGGCGCTCCTCGCCACCCTGAGGCCGTGGGAGATCCGGCTGCCGCTGCGCGCCGTCGTCCCGGTGGCGGGAGTCGTCGGCGGCTTCGTGGGCACGATATTCGGGTCCAATGCCGGGACCTTTTTTGCCATCTATCTCGATCTCCTCAAGCACGCCAAAACGCCATTCCGGGCCACCGTGGCGGCGATCCTGCTCGGGCTCGGCATACTGCGGGTTACCGGCTACCTGGCGGTCGGCGCCTATGACCGCGAGGCGCTCATCGCCTGCGCGGCGGCGCTGCCGCTAATGGCAATTGGTATCGTGCTCGGCAACCGCATCCACGCCGATCTCGACCAGCTCATGTTCAAGCGTTTCGTAGCAGTGGTGGTGATCGCGAGCGGCGTGCCCCTCCTCCTGCGCTAAACTTGGCCGGATCGGACATCCACCATGACCACGCAGATTGCAGCCCCGCAGGTGAGGAGCATGTTGCACGATGGCGGCGAGATCGCCCTTTTTGACGTGCGAGAAGCCGGCCAGTTTGGCGAATCGCACCTGCTGTTTGCGACGCCCCTTCCCTACAGCCGGCTCGAGCTCGACATCGGAACTCTCGCGCCGCGAAAGTCGGTGCGCATCGTCCTGTGCGACGACGGAGTGCTCGGCGTGGCGGCGCGGGCCGCAGGGCGTCTCGAGGCGCTGGGCTACACCGACGTCTCCGTGCTTGAAGGCGGCACCGCGTCCTGGGCGGCCGCGGGTTACACGCTCTACAGGGGCGTGAACGTGCCGAGCAAGCTGTTTGGAGAATTGGTCGAGCACACCTTCCACACGCCGCGTGTGACGGCGCAGGAGCTCGCCCGCATGCGCGCCGCCGGCGAGGATTTCGTCATCCTCGACGGGCGACCCCTGGCCGAATACCGGAAGATGAACATTCCGGGCGGCATCTGCTGCCCCAACGCCGAGCTGCCCTACCGTTACTCGAGCATCGTTGGCAATCCTCGGACCCGCATCGTCGTGAATTGCGCCGGCCGCACTCGCAGCATCATCGGCGCGCAGACCCTTATCAACCTCGGCGTCCCGAATCCCGTTGCCGCGCTGGAGAACGGCACGCAGGGGTGGGTGCTCGCCGATTTCAAGCTCGAGCGCGGTGCCTCGCGCAAGTACCCTGACGCCGTCGGTGCGGCCGCCCTGCCCGCGCTGCAGGCGTCGGCAAGACGGCTCATGCAGCGGTTCGCGGTCAGGAGCGCCACTGCCGCGACGGTTCGGGCGTGGCTCCACGAAACAAGCCGCACTACCTACCTGTGCGACGTGCGCACGCCCGAGGAATTCGCGGCGGGCTCGATTTCAGGGGCGGTACACGCGCCCGGTGGCCAGCTGATCCAGGCCACCGACCAGTGGATCGGCGTGCGGGGGAGCCGCATCGTGCTGATCGACGGTGGCGAGAACATTCGCGCGCCGGTGGTCGCGAGCTGGCTGCAGCTACTGGGCTACGAATCGTGGGTGCTCGAGGACGGCGTACGTTCAGGTCTCACGGCCCGACCCGCCGCCAGACCTCTTTTGCCCGCGCTCCCGGGCATGCTGGCCCCCCAGCTCAAGCAGGCGCTCGACGCGGGACGCGGCTGCGTGCTCGACCTAGGCGCGAGCATGGAGTTCCGCAAGTCCCATATTCCCGGAAGCCGCTGGAGCACGCGCTCGCGCGTCGTAGCGGACGCGCGCAAAGAGGAGGGCTCAATCGTGCTGGTGGCCGGCGATCCCGATGTCGCGCGACTCGCGGCGGTCGAGCTGCTTGAGGCAGGACTCAGTGACGTCAAGCTGCTCGACGGCGGGCTCTCCGGATGGACGCGCGAAGGCTACGCGACCGTATCCTCCCCCACCGATCCGCCGGATGCGGAGTGCGTCGATCACCTCTTCTTCGTCCACGACCGCCACGCCGGCAACCGGGAGGCAATGAAGCAGTATCTCGCCTGGGAAACCGGCTTGATCGCGCAGCTCGACGCGCAGGAGCGCGCCGCCTTCCGGATCAGCTCATCGCGTTAATTTATCTGGAGCTTCAGGTCGCGAACGACCTTGCCCCAGGTGGCGTACTCGGATTTGAGAAACGCCCCGAAGGCCTTCGGATCCGATATCACCACGTCGGTGCCCGCCTTTTGGTACAAGGCTCGCACCTCCGCCGTCTGGAGCAGCCGTGTCAGCTCGCCTTGGACGCGCTTGATGGCGGCGGCCGGGGTTCCCCGCGGCGCGAGAAAACCCGTCCACAGCGAAGTGTCGTAGCCCGGCAGCGTTTCCGCGAGGGCGGGAATGTCCGGCAGCTCCGGCGAGCGCTTGGCGGTCGTCACCGCGATGATCCGGAGTTGTCCCGCGCGGTGAAACTGGATGATGCTGGACAGCCCTAGGCATCCGATCTTGATCTGGCCGCCCAGCAGATCGCTCCGCACGGGACCGCTGCCCTTGTAGGGCACGTGCACCATGTCGATGCCCGCCATGCTGACGAAAAGCGCCTGAAAGAGGTGCATCGCGCCGCCCTGGCCCGAGGAGGCGTAGTTGAGCTTGCCCGGTTCCTTCTTCGCCAGCGCAATCAGGTCCTTCACCGAATTGATGGGAAGCGAAGGATGCACGACAAGGCCGTAGGGTTGGCTCGCGATCTGCATGATCGGTGCGAAGTCGTTCAGGGCGTGGAACGGCACTTTCTTGTACAGGTGCGGGAAGATGGCGTGAGGTGATCCCGTGCCAAGCAGCGTATAGCCGTCGGGGTTCGCTTTTGCGGCGATGTCCGTGCCGATCATGCCCCCGGCACCGGTGCGATTGTCGATCACCACCTGCTGGCCCAGGCCCTCCGGCATCTTCGCCGCCACGATCCGCACCAGCACGTCCGTGGAACCTCCCGCGCCAAACGGGATGATCACGCGGATCGGCTTGTTCGGGTAGGACTGCCCGAGCGCGCCGCCAGCCACCATCATCGATCCCGCGACCATCCACAACAACGAGCTCAAGATGCTGCGCTTCATTTTCCCTCCTCGTTTCGATGTTGTTGCCCGCAGTCTAACTTAGTCAGCGAGAATCCCCAAAACGTTCCAGGGCAGCTCGTCTCGGGCGCTTCTGTCCCCAGCGCGTGGTAGCATCGTTTGCACTGCGATGCTGACAATCCGCGGCCTTGCGAAATCCTTTGGCGGAACACGGCCGCGAGAAGTGCTGCGCAACATTTCCCTGGACGTGCGGCGCGGCGAATACGTCGCCATCGTCGGCGAGTCCGGGGTTGGCAAGTCCACACTCCTCAACCTGGTCGCGGGGCTCGATGCCCCGGACCGGGGCAGCATCGTCCTCGACGGCAAGGACATCGCGTCGCTCGACGACACGGCGCGTACTCTGCTGCGTCGGGCAAGCATCGGCTTCGTGTTCCAGGCATTCCACCTGCTGCCTCATCTCACGGTCGCGCAGAACGTCGCCCTGCCCCTCTCACTTAATGGCATGGACCCCGCGCAGGCGCGGGCGCGTCTCCTGGAGATGCTCGCCGCGGTGGGGCTTGGCGCCGCCGCCGGCGCCTATCCACGCGAGCTTTCCGGTGGCGAGATGCAGCGCGTCGCGATCGCGCGCGCGCTCGTGCACCGGCCGCTGCTCCTGCTCGCCGATGAGCCCACCGGCAACCTCGACGCGGACACCGCGAAGCAGGTGCTGGCGCTTCTGCGCGAGCAGGTGAAGCGTGAATCCGGC
>DATICE010000090.1:0-61731 GCA_035456985.1 Burkholderiales bacterium
GTAGTACGCCTGCGCCTTTTTCAGGCACCCCGCGAGCCCGTTCAGGTGCTTGACGAAGACAGGGACGGAAATGGGGTACATCGAAACGGCCATGCTGGTCCTCCCGTAGAGTGGGTCAGGCCGGCTATTCTAGCCTAAGACCTCAGCGGCACTGGCAGTCGTATTCCGGGCGCACCGGGCTGTTCCCATCCGACGAAAACCGCACTAGAATGTTTTACGACGCCGCGCATCACATAACCATAACTTGCCTCCGAGGGCGACGGCGCGATTTCCGAAGAAGGAGGGGGTCATGTCCCAGATGGTCACCACGACGCTGACCGTCAACGGCCGGCGTTATTCCGTCACCACGCTACCCGATACGCCGCTCCTGTGGGTGCTGCGTGAGCATCTGAAGTTGACCGGCACCAAGTACGGGTGCGGGGCGGGCCAGTGCGGCGCGTGCACCGTGCACATAGACGGCAAGCCCAACTATGCCTGCCTGAACCCGATCAAGGACCTGGCGGGGCGCAGCATTACCACAATCGAGGGCCTGTCCCCCGATTCGAGCCATCCCTTGCAGAAGGCATGGATCGCGGAGCAGGTGCCGCAGTGCGGCTACTGCCAGTCCGGGCAGATCATGCGCGCGGCGGCATTGCTCGAGGAGAAGCCTCGGCCTACGCGCCAGGAGATTGTCGAATACATGAGCCCGAACATCTGCCGCTGCGGGACGTACGTGAGGATAGTGCGCGCGATCGAACGCGCGGCCAAGGAGGCAGTATGAGCCGCAGAGCCAGGATTGCAGCAGCTCGCAACCAGCCGGTCGAGATGGGTCGCCGCCGCTTCATGGCCGGGGCCGCCGGGTTGACGTTTGGCGTCGTCGCCGGATTGCCGGAGATGCTTGCTTACGGCAGCGCGCAGGCGCAGACGGCGAAGCGGGTCGTGGTCAATCCGTATGTGACCCTCTACACGGACGGCACGGTCGCGATCCAGTCGCCCGCGGCCGAGATGGGGCAGGGGTCGCTCACTTCGCTGCCGCGGATCGTCGCGGACGAGATGGATGCGGACTGGTCGAAGGTCAGAATCGTGCCCGCCTATCCCAGTGGCAAGACCTACGGCAACCCGCTGTTCGGGGGCGAGCAGTACACCGCGGGCAGCGCTACGGTCACCGGATACTTCAATAGTCTGCGGCAGTTCGGCGCACAGGTGCGCTACGTGTTGGTCGAGAATGCGGCGCGCCACTGGGGCGTGCCGATGGCCGAGCTTTCCACGCAGCCGGGTGTGGTCCTGCATCAGAAGAGTGGCCGACGGCTCACTTATGGAGAGATCGCGGCGTTCGCGAAGATCCCGGCACAGGCGCCGGAGGTCGAGGTCGAGCCCGTTTCGAAGGCGCAGTTCCGTCTGGTCGGCAAGGACATCGGGCGCATCGACGTGCCGGGGAAGGTGAACGGCACCGCGCAATACAGCATCGATGTCCAGGTGCCGGGCATGATCTACGGCGCCATCCTGCGCGAGCCGGTGGAAGGCGCGGCGCCGGAGCGCATCGACGACAGTGCTGCGCGCGCGATCGAGGGCGTCATCCGCACCGTACCGCTCAAGTACGGCGTCGGCGTGCTGGCCGAGACGCCCTGGGCGGCGTTCAAGGCGAAGAATGCGCTCAAGGTGACGTGGAGCCGCAATGCGAGGGGCTGGGGCTTCTCGAACGATAAGGGCTACGCGCAGTTCGCGGCGGTCGCCAGGGACTCGAGCAAGGGCGTCGCATGGGAGACCACGGGCGACGCAGCCGCCGCGATCGCAAAAGCGGCGACGGTCGCCGAGGGCGAGTACCGCGCCGACTACTGTTACCACGCCCAGATGGAGCCGCTCAACTCGGTCGCGGCCGTCTCACCGGCGGGCGATTCGGTGGAAGTCTGGGTCGGCACGCAGAGCCAGACGATCACGGTCGTGGCGGTGGCGAGGGCGCTGGGCATTCCGGTGGAGAAGGTGAAGTTCAACGGGCTCCTTCTCGGCGGCGGCTTCGGCCGGCGCGGCAACCGCGACGTAGAGTTCATCGTGGATTCCGTGTTGATGTCGAAGGCGGCGGGGCGGCCGGTCAAGGTCATGTGGACGCGCGAGGACGACGTGCACAACGGGCGCTTCCGCCCGCTCTACGTTAACCGCATGCGCGCGGGGCTCGACGCATCGGGGAAGATCGTCGCCTGGCACCATCGCGTCGTGTGCGACGAGGTGCTCGCGTTCATGGACCCGGTGCGCAATAAGATGACCAAGGGTCGGGACAACATCGCGATGCGCGGCACGGAGCTGCCGACCTACGCGATTCCGGACCGTTTGACCGAGGGGATGCTGCAGGCGACCGGCATGCGCACGAACCCGCTGCGCGCCATCGGCGTCGGCCAAAACAGTTTTGCGAACGAGGTCTTCATTGACGAGCTCGCCGCGAAGCAGGGCATGGACCCGGTCGCATTCCGGCTGCGCCAGCTCGACACGACACCGCGGGCACAACGTGCCCGCCAAGTGATCGAGGAGGTCGCGACGATGGCCGACTGGGGCAGGCAGCGCCCGGGAAGGGGTCTCGGGATCGCCTATCTCGACTACTCCGGCTCGCAGCTCGCCGGCGTCGCCGAGATCTCGGTTGACCGGGGAAGCGGTGCGATCAAGGTACACAACTTCTGGTGCACGATCGACGTGGGTGTACCCATCCATCCGGACAACGTGGTGGCGCAGACCGAGAGCTCGATCGTCTACGGACTCGGGCTCGCGCTGACCGAGCGCATCACCATCGCGGACGGGACGGTGCAGCAGTCGAATTTTTTCGACTACCAGGTGCCGCGGATGCGGGACATTCCGGAGATCCACATCAAGCTCATCCCGACCCGCAACCACCCGACGGGCGCTGGGCAGATGGCGGTGCCGCTGGTTGCGTCCGCGATCTCCAACGCGGTGTTCCGGCTGACCGGCGCGCGGCTGCGCCAGCAGCCGATGCTGCCCGAGCGCGTGAAGGTCGCGCTCGCCGAGGCGCAGACCCGAGCAGCGTAGCGACAACCCGTTCGATCGCGCCATCGGCCCCCGGGCCGGTGGCGTTTTTTCCTGCGATCTCAGGGTTTCCGGGATTTTGTCTCGCGCATCAGGAGCCCGGTGGTCGAGACCCTCAGCTCGAGCTCGGCGGGGCGCGTAACCGGCACGAAGGTCGCCGAGCCGTACTCGGTATCGAGCACCGGCGCGATGAACGTGTAGCGCCGGCCGAGCGCGTACAGGTCCACCGGCTTGTCGCGCGCGAGCGCGTGCACGGTGCGCATCGCTTCCTTCTCATCCTTGATCGAGTGGTAGCGCCCCGCCACGCGGTCGATCTCGTAGGCGGTGTGGAGCCCGATCATGTTGGCGTAGGGGTGCCACTTCAGGATGTGCGCGTCCACGTAGATTTCGTCCCCGGCGAGCTCGTAGCTCGACTCGCGGCCGTCGGGGAAGCGGAAGGTTGCGAGAAAGCGCTGCTTGCCGGTGGGCTTCACGACGATATGCGCCGCCACCTCCTCCCGCGTCAGCGCGCGGTAGCCCAGCATGCCCGCCGAGATCGAGCCGGCCAGCGTGCCGAGCGTGAGCAGGAGCAGACCGGCGATCACCCGGTACGCGGACTGCTTGAGTTGCAGGTAGATGAACGAGCCGATTCCGGCAAGAATCAGCACCACGCCCAGAACGCCGAAGATCGCGGCGACAAGGAAGAGCGGGGCGTCGGTCAGTTCCGAGAACATGGCAGGGAGATATTACTACGTGCAGAAACGGCCGACATTGACCAGGACATTCGACAGCCGCCCGTCGAGCGGGATGAGGATCGCCCGCGTGCGCCGGGTGCAGATCAGCCACGCGCGCGTCTCCCGCTCGCACACGAGATGCGGCTCGGTCTCGCGCGCGGCTCCCTTCGCATCGGTGAACTGCCTGCGGCCAGCAGTGCACGAGAACCCGAGCGCTTCCATCGCGGCCGGGACGTCCTTGAACGCAGAGCCCACCGGCGTGCGCGCCAGTATCGCCGCGCTTTCGGTGTCGATCTCGTCGCCACCCGCGTAGCCGCACGCGCCGAGCGCGACAACGAGCGCGGCGGCGCCGCTCATCCGCGGCATTTCAGGACGGACGCGGTGAGGTCGGAGAGGCGCACGCGCTGGCGTCCCTCTCCATCGAAATTCCCGGGGTCGAGCCAGCGCTGGAACGCCCGCTCCAGCTGCGGCCATTCGTTGTCGATTGCGGCATACCACGCGGTGTCCCGGTTGCGCCCCTTGTAGACGACGGCCTGGCGGAAGACGCCCTCGAACGAGAATCCGAGCCTCTGCGCGGCGGTGCGCGAGGCAGCGTTCAGCGCATCGCACTTCCATTCGTAGCGCCGGTAGCCGAGCCCGAAGACGCGCTGCATCATGAGGTACATCGCCTCGGTCGCGGCGCGGCTGCGCTGGAGGAGCGGCGAGTAATTGATGTGGCCCACCTCGATCACGCCGTTCCCGGGATCGATGCGCATGTAGCTCGCGACCCCGCCCGGCTGCCGGGTTGCTCCGTCGATGATGACGTAAAACAACGGATCCTCCCCCACGCAGGAGGATTCCATCCACCGCCGGTAAGCCGCGAGCGTCGCGAAGGGGCCCGCGCCGAGGTAGGTGAAATTGCGGCCGCTCGGGTCGAGCGAGTTCGCGCGGTGAAGATCCTCGGCGTGGCGCGACGGCTCGATCGGCTCGATGCGGCAGTAGCGCCCCTCCATCGGCGAGCGCGGCGGATGCGGCGGCGCCTTCCAGCCCGGCAGGGGGAAGCCGATCGGCTGCCCGAGCTCGTTGTAGCCGGCGCTCATGAACCGCTCAGGACTGGAGCGGCGCAGGCATCACGAACCACGTTGACCGCGCCAAGGCGCGGCATTCTCCCGATTCTGAAAAGAGCGCCGTGCCGGTGAAGTGACGGCGCTCGTCGCGGGCGAGCTCCCAGCCGACGACGATGTAGCGATCACCGACGGTCAGCGGCAGGCGCTGAGACGCCGCCATCTCGCCCAGCAGCACGGGCACCTTGTCCGGAAACTCGAACGAAAATGCGCCAGGGCAATCGAGCGCGGACCATATGAACTCGGTGCGCACGCGTCCCTTCCCGCCGCCGAGCGACGCGTCGGGGACCCACGTACAGGCGACGACACCATTGCGAAGCGGCCCGGCGAAGATGCGCAGCCCGTCGCCGGCCGCCCGCTCCGGGCCGCAAACAAAGCACCCCGGGAACGGATGGGAGCGAAACCCGCGGTACGACCGCGACGCAGCCTCCGCTTGCGCGAGGGTCGGCGCCGCGGGAATGTCGAGCGACATCACAGCCGGCCGCGCCCGTGCGACGACGGTCGAGCCCTGGACCAGTTCGAGGCTCGATCCCGATTCCGTGACCTGCATATCGGCATCGAGCGGCGGCGGGCCCTCCAGCCGTACCAGCGAGGACCCGGATACGTAACGCGCGAGCCGGCCGCAGACATACCCCCCGTTGCCCGAATCAGGCGGGCCGCGGAAGCGCCGCTCGATCCGGATCGTCCGGGGGAGGGTCCTGGATTCGGATGGCCTGTTGGTCACGGGCTGCCCATCATCGGTCACCGGCCGCGTCATCTAATGTTTATGTTGTTGCTGTTCTGCGGTGAGCGCCGCAATCACGCGCTGGCGCTTGACCTCGATCTCCTTCGCGAAGCCGGGGTAGCGCTGCTCGACGAAGCCCGTGGCGAGCCCGATCTTGAGCAGCGCAACGGCGAGACAGGCGGAAAGGTCGTCGAGCTCGGGGCTCTTCCGGGCAAGCTGCATCGCCTCGCACGTCTCGTCGCAGAGCTGCTGCAGCGCTTTGGCGGTTTCCTGGTCGAAGAGGGATTCCATGGTCATACGTGTCGCAGCACCCGGGAATTTACCGCATTAGCGGGCTTGCTGGACCGATATTCTAACCGGAGTCACGCGGTCCATTGCCCTGTGTCACAATCGCGCATCATTTATCCGGAGAGGGAGTGATCATGGAGTGGGGACTGCGGGGGAAGGTCGTGGCCATTACCGGCGGCAGCGAAGGCATCGGGGGCGCGACCGCGATGCGTTTCGGACAGGAGGGGGCGCGAGTGGCGATCTGCGCGCGGCGCGCCGACGTCATGGAGAGCGCAGCCGAGGCAATCCGCAAGGCGACGGGAGCGGAGGTCATGACGGTGGTGGCGGACGCCGCGCAGGCGGAGGACATGCCGCGCTTCATCGAGGAGACGGTCCGGCGCTATGGGCGCATCGACGCGGTCGTGAACAATGCCGGCGGCACCGGGCAGCGCCCGTTCGACGTGGTGGACGACAAGGCCTGGCAGAACGACATCGACATCAAGGTGTTTGCGCAGATCCGCAGCGCGCGCGCCGCGATCCCTCACATGAAAAAGCAGGGCGGGGGCCGCATCATCAATCTCAACATGGTCGGCGCCAAGCAGCCGTTCGCGGGATCGTTTCCGACCACGATTTCGCGCGCCGCGGGGCTCGCGCTCACCAAGGCGCTGTCGAAGGAGCTCGCGCCGTTCAACATCCTGGTGAACGCCGTCGCGGTGGGCAAGATCAAGTCGAAGCAGCAGGAGAGGAATGCCGCTCGCGAGAACGTGAGCGTCGCCGACTTCTACGGGAAGGTCGGCAAGACGGTGCCGCTCGGACGGATGGGCGAGGCGGAGGAGGTCGCGAACGTCATCGCGTTCCTCGCGTCCGACGCCGCGAGCTATGTGACCGGCTGCTGCATCAACGTCGACGGAGGGCTCTCCGGAGTCCTCTGAGCCGCCGTCAGGCTCGCCTTCTAATCCTGGAGTCGCTAGGGCCGCAATTCGGAGGCGTGGATCATCCAGTTGCCCCCGGCGGGGCCCTGTGAGGTCGCAACGATGCCGGTGGCCGAGTTGCGATCGTGCGTGCACGCACCCACGCCGGTGCCGGTCACGCGCCGGCGGATCACGGGATTGCCCGCGCAGTCACGCTTGAGGGCCGGGGGATCGATCGAAGCGAGCTCGATCGCGACGCAGCCGTCTCCCACCGTCCCCACCTGGAAGCTCGTATCGATGTGCGCCGGCGTGATCAGCGCAACCGGTGTTCCGTCGGCGGCGAGCGAGACGTCGGGCTGAAGGATCGTGTCATTCCCGAGCTGTGTCGCCAGCGCGTGGTCGGCCAGCTTGCCCGCATGTCGCCAGGTCCAGGTCGCCGGCGCGCCGGCCGGGTTGGTCGCGAATACCTGCATGCTGGAGTTGACGTAGTCGGGGGTCACTCCGACGAAGGCCAGGCATTCGACGATGAGGTACAGGGTCTGGTTGCGCGTGAAGAGGGTGGGATTGTTGAGCATGGCGCAATGCGGGACCGGCAGGCCGGCGAGCTGGTCGAGGTACGCCAACGGGCCGTATACCGGTGCCGTGTTCGTAACGCCTAGCACCGTCTCTGGCGCGCTGGCGAGGCCTGCCGGCGAATCTGCCGCGCCGATCCGCACGTGCCAGCTCGTCGCGTATTTCGGGTTGTACCCGGTCTGCGGCCGCAGAAAGTAGCGCAGGTGCGCGCCGTACCACGTGGTGCCTCCGGCCGAGGTGATGGTCGCGAGGGATGCCGTTTCCGAGCTGATCCGCCCGTTCTCGCCGCTGCCTTCGGGATCCAGCATGGGCACGTCGTCCCACAGCGTGCCGACGAGCGTGAACGTCATGCCGCCATCGTCGCTGCGCGCGAGACGGTTTTCCGCTGCAGCCATCAGGACCGGGTTGCCGTTGGTGTCCACGCCTGCGACGACGTGCGGCCAGGTATAGGCGAGCCAGACTCGTCCCGGTACGTCGGGATCACTCGCGAGGGACGGATCGGCAAAGCCCTTGAACGTGCCGGGATTATTGTGCGGCATGTCTCCCGCGATCTGAATCACGTTGCAACTGCCGGTCGCCGAGCAGTTCGCCTCGGCAACCGCGGGCGGCGCGCCGCACGACACGGTGTCGTCGCCACCGCCACCGCTGCAGGCGGTGACGAGCAGGCACAAAAGCACCGAAATGCGTGTCGCCATGAGCCGCTACGATCGGAGGCAGGAAGACCCGGGATAGCTCAGTCTGTCTCCGGTTTCCCGATTTCCGGATTCTCGCTCAGATCTTGCAGAGGATTTCCGCGCCGCGGGCGAGCGTCTCTTCCGACTTGGCGAAGCAGAAGCGCAGCACCTTGTGATCCGGCGGCTTGCGGTAGAACGCGGAAATCGGGATCGAGGCGATGCCACGCTCTTTCGTGAGGCGGACGGCGAGATCGGCGTCGCGCTCGCTGCTGATCGCGTCATACGCGAGGTTCTGGAAGAAGGTGCCGCGCGAGGGCAGCGGCTTGAAGCGCGACGCCCGCACGCCCTGAAGGAAGAAATCGCGCTTCCTCTGGTAGAACGCGGCGAGCGAGAGGTAGGCGTCCCTGTTCTCCATGTATTCGGCGAGCGCGTGCTGGAGCGGGCCGTTGGTGACGAACACGTTGAACTGGTGCACCTTGCGGAATTCCGCCATCAGCTCCTTCGGCGCGAGCACGTAGCCCATCTTCCATCCGGTGACGTGGTAGGTCTTGCCGAAGGAGGAGACGACGAAGCTCCTCTCGGCGAGCCCGGGAAAGCGCGCGGCGCTCTGGTGGCGGTGGCCGTCGAACACGATGTGCTCGTAGACTTCGTCGCTCACCACCACGATGTCGGTGCCGCGCAGCATCCCCTCGAGCATCCGCATGTCCTCGCCCGAGAGCACGCTTGCCGTCGGATTGTTGGGCGTGTTGATGAGGATCATGCGCGTCTTCGGCGTGATCGCCTGCTGCACCCGCTGCCAGTCGATGCTGTAGTCGGGATAGCGCAGCTGGACGTAGACGGGGGTGCCGCCGCTCACCTCGATCGCGGGCGCATAGCTGTCGTAGGCGGGCTCGAACAGGATGACCTCGTCGCCGGGCCGCACCAGGGTCGCGACCGCATTGAAAATGCCGTAAGTCGCTCCCGGCGTGACGGTCACCTCGTGCTCGGGATCGTATCTCGTGCCATAGAGCGCCTCGACCTTCTCCGCGATGCGCTCGCGCAGCCGCATGACGCCCGCCATCGGCGGGTACTGGTTGAGCCCCGCGTTGAAATACTTGGTGACCAGGTCGCGCAGCTCTTTCGCGCAGTCGAAGTCCGGGAACCCCTGCGAGAGATTGATCGCGTTGTGCTCCTGCGCGAGCCGCGACATCACGGTGAAGATCGTGGTGCCGACATTGGGCAGCTTGGACGCGATCGGGCGCGGGAATGCGGGCATGGCGGCGGGCGGGCTGCGAGGCGGTATTCTATCAGCGCGCCATAGCGCGCTTATTGGCCGGCGACGGGCTGTGCCGCCGGGCGCCGCGCGAGGTAGGTGAAGTCGTTGATGTAGCCCTGCAGGCGCTCGGCGACAGCGGTGCGCTGGTGTGGCAGCAATATGCCGTACACCGCCGCATACAGGTCGGCCTGCTGCTGCGTCCACTCCCGGAACAGCCGGTCGTATTTAGGGTCGCGGCCTTCCTCCCAGTTGACGAGCCAGTGCCGCAGCCGTTTCGAAAACTGGGCGGCATCACCGCGCTGCGACATGAGCTGCAGGAACTCGCGCTGGCGCCGCATCCGGTCCTGGTGCCGCAGTCCGTGGACGAGCGGCAGCTCGGCGGCCCACGCCAGGATCTGCTGGTCCTGTGCGTCGTCCAGGTGGCCGACCCATTCGCGGATGCGCGAGAGCACGCGGCGGCTGGTCTCCCGCCGCTGCTCCTCTTCGTCCGCATCCAAACGGAACTCCCGGACGAAGCGCCGGTTGAGCCTGTCCCACCGTTCCTGGAGCGTCGCGAGCTGCCCGGGCGTGATGCTCATCAGCATAACCGCGGCATCGTCGGCCGCGTACGCTGCGAGCGTGCGGTAGCGCGCCCGCACGCCCTCTGTCACCCACAGGGCATCCTCGCGCGTGAAACCGCGCTCGAGCCGCGCTTTGGTTTCGGCCAGGAATTTCGCGTAGTCCGGCAGCTGCTCGTAGCGGTGCCATTCGTGTAGGCGCACGAAGCGCCTGTTGAATTCCTGCCTCTGCTCCACGTCGAGATCGAAATATTCATCGGCGGTCCACCACGCGATCGTGTCGAGCTGGGGATAGCCCATGCGCATCATGCTGCAGCCCGCGAGCGCGGCGAGCATGAGCGCGAGCATGCTCGCCCGCGCTATTGCCGACATTATCCGGTCACCGATCATGTGCCGCCTGCGTGCCCGCCACGCGCCTCCCGCCGGCAATCGTAGTCCAAGGGCTACAGACGCTCGAGGTGCTCCACCATGCGCCGGCGCATCTTCGCATCCGGCAGGCGGCCGATGCCCCCCTGGAGGTTATCTTTGAGGTGAGCGACGCGGCTCGTGCCCGGTATGGCGCAGGTGACGGCGGGATGCGAAAGGATGTACTTGAGGAAGAACTGCGCCCAGCTCCTGCAGTCGAATTCCGCCGACCACGCCGGCAGTTCCCTGCCACGCACCCTGGGAAAGAGCGCGCCCATCGAAAACGGGCGGTTGGCGATCACCGCGACGCCGGACTCGGCGCATGCCGGCAGCAGCCGTGCCTCGGCTTCGCGCTCGGCCATCGAGTAGTTGAACTGTACGAAGTCCCACTCGCGCGAGCGCACCAGCCGCTCGAGATCGCCATACGCGCCCGCATGGTAGTGCGTGATGCCGAGGTAGCGGATGCGCCCTGCGTCCTTCCATTCGAGCAGGGTCTTCGCATGGACGGCGACGTCCTGGAGGTTGTGGACCTGCATGAGGTCCATCCTCCGCGTTCGCATCAGCTTGAGCGAGCTTTCCATCTGGCGGATGCCGGCGTCGCGCCCGCGGGTCCAGACCTTGGTCGCGAAGAACAGCTTTTCGCGCAGCCGCAGCTCCGCGGAAAGATCGCCCACCACCCGCTCGGCTTCTCCATACATGGGCGAGGAATCCACGACAGAACCGCCGCCGTCGACGAGGAGGCGCAGCACTTCCTTCAGCTCGCCGCGCTCGGGCGAATCCGGACCGACGTCGAAGGTCTGCCAGGTGCCGACTCCGACCGCGGGCAGCAACTCCCCCGTGCGCGGTATCGGCCGCTTCAGGAGTGTGGAGGATTGCGCGATGGCCTTCTTCTTGTTCATGGCGGTGAGGGCGGCGCCGGCCGCGGCGAACTGCAGCAGCCTGCGCCGTATGGGGTTCAGAAGTTTGAGGTCAGTCTTAGCATGAACACGAGTCACGAGTCACCAGTCACGCAGTTCGAAGCATTAGGGTAGACTATAACGCCGCGCCCATCCTGCCACTGCATCAAGATGCTCAATCCCGACGGCCTCGCAGTTTTCTCCAAGCATGCCTGCCCGACGTGCACACTGATCGAGCCGGTGATGCAGCGCGTCGCGAAGGCGGTCCCCGCGTTCCAGGTAGTCTCGCAGGACGACCCGAAGTTCCCGTCCGGCGTCGCCAACCTGGTGGACGACCGCGAGCTCGACCAGTCCTGGGTCAACAATATCGAGGCGACACCCACCCTGATCCGCTTCCAGGGCGGGCGCGAGGTCGAGCGGGTCGTCGGCTGGGACCGCGATGGCTGGCGCCGGTTGACCGGCATCCGCGACCTGGGAGAGGGCCTGCCGGCGTTCCGCCCGGGGTGAGGCTCGCTCTCACTCGAGCCCGGGGTGGCCGAGAAACTGGAAGCGAAACACAGCGGCAAGACGCTGCTCGCCGCGCGCAAGATCGAATATCCCGATAGCGCTGACCCGGTCGAGGTGTGCTTCGAGCGCGGCTGGACCGACGGGCTGCCGGTGACGCCGCCCACCGACGAGCGCGTGATCGCCATGCTGAAGGGCACGACGCGCCGCCCCGACGAGGTGATCGGCAGGATTCCCCCGTTTCTCGCTCCCTGCACGGTCGAAAAGGTCGCGGTGAACGCCGTGATGGCGGGATGCAAGCCGGAATACATGCCCGTGCTGCTCGCGGCGCTGGAGGCGGCACTGGAGCCGGTCTTCACGCTGCACGGGGTGCTCGCGACCACTTATTTCTCGAGCCCGATCGTCATCGTGAACGGCCCGATCGCCCGCAGGATCGGCATGAACAGCGGCATCAACGCGCTCGGGCAGGGGAATCGCGCGAACGCGACGATCGGCCGGGCGCTCAACCTCATTGTGCTCAACGTCGGCGGCGGCCGGCCGGGCGAGGCGGACCGCTCGACGCTGGGCGCGCCAAGCAAATACACGCTGTGCTTCGCCGAGGACGAGTCCGATCCGCAGTGGGAGCCGCTGTCGGTCGCACGCGGCTTCGCGCGCGGTGTTTCCACCGTGACGCTGTTCCAGGGTCACGGCCCGGAGGCGTTCGTGGACCAGAAGTCGCGCACGCCGGAGGGGCTGACGCGCTCCTTCGCGCTGTCGCTCAACAGGATGGGACACGCCAACCTGGTGCAGTCGGCGCGCGCGATCGTGGTGCTCTCGCCCGAGCACTACGCGATCTACAAAGAAGCCGGCTGGGATCGCAAGAGGATTGAGCGGGCGTTATACGAAGCGACGATTCGCCCCGGGAAGGAGATACTTGCCGGCAAGGACGGCGTGGGTGAGGGCGTGCCGCCGGAGCGTGCAAACGAAATGGTCCCGAAATTCCACGACGACGGGCTCATGGTCGTCCGCGCTGGCGGACCGGCGGGGTTGTTCTCGGCGATCCTTCCCGGCTGGCTCGCCGGCCGCAATAAACTGGAGCTGCAACCCGTAACGAAGGAGGTCAAGGCATGATGAACTGGATGCGAGATCCCACTGCGGAAACTTCGGCCGTGAAGCGGCCGCGGCGCGCGCCGCCGAAATCGCTCGAGGGGCTGACCATCGGGCTCTTCGATATCGGCAAGACGCGCACGCCCGAATTCCTCGACCAGGTGGAGAAGCGCTTCAACGAGCGCGGGCTGAAGACGAAGCGCGTCGGCAAGCCCACCAACGCCAAGGTCGCGACGCCCGAAAACCTGCAGAAGATCGCCTCGGAGGTGGACGTCGTCCTGATCGGGCTATCCGACTGAGGGTCGTGCACGTCGTGCAGTCTGCACGACCTCATGAACTTCGACGGCCGCGGCATCCCCGGCGTCTCGGTCGTCACACTCGGCTTCACCGACGCGGTGGCGGTGCAGTCGAAGGCGCTCGGCTTCGAGCCGGCGGTGCTCTACGTCCCGCACCCCATTCAGAACCGCACTGCGGACGAGCTGAAGAAGATCGCCGACGACGTGGTCGAGCCTGCGCTGAGGATGCTTACGGCATCCAAGTGACGACTGACGGCTGACGAGTGGTCAGCCCAGGGAATCGATAAACTCGACCATCTTCCTGCGCTGCGCAGCGTCGGGCAGCCGGCCGCGCGCGGCGCTCAGGTTGTCCACCACGTACTCCGGCTTGTCCATGCCGGGTATCACGCAGGTCACCGCCTCGCTCGCGAGGAGGTACTTGAGAAAGAACTGGCCCCACGTCGACGCGTCGAACTCCGCGGCCCACGCCGGCACCGGCTTGCCGCGCACGGCGCGGAACAGGCGGGCGCGGGCAAAGGGCAGGTTCACGAGGACGGCGGTACCGGTTGCGGTGGCCGCCGGCAGCAGCCGTTCTTCCACGCTGCGCTCGGCCATCGAGTAGTTGACCTGGATGAAATCGAGCTTCTCGGTCCGCATGATCTCGATCAGCCGGTCGTTGGCGCGCGCCTGGCTCTGGGAGTGCGTCACACCGATGTAGCGGAACACGCCGCGCTCCTTCCACTCGCGCAGCAGCGAGAGCTGCGCGGCGATCTCGCCGCGGTCCACGAAGCCGACGTTGTGGATCTGCATGAGATCGAATTTCTGGGTGCGCAACCGGCGCTGCGATTCGTGCATCTCGGCGATCGCCCGGTCGCGGGTAGTGGCGCGCACCTTCGTCGCCACGAACGTCTTGTCGCGGACTTTCAGGTCGGCGAGCAGGTCGCCGAGCACCGATTCCGCAGCGCCGTAGGACGGCGCGGTGTCGATCAAGCGCGCGCCGCCGGCGAGCAGGGTCTCGATGACCGTGCGTCGCTCGGCGATCCGCGGCGCGTCCCCGGCGATGTCGAAAATTATGGCGGTGCCGAGGCCGACTACCGCGAGTTGCTCGCCAGTGCGCGGAATGGGGCGAGTGAGCAGTGGTTTCGCGGCTGCGGTGGCCGCGCCGGCGGGCGCGATTCCGAGCGCGGCGGCCGCGCCGAGGCCGGCGGTCATCACCAGCGCTTCGCGACGCGTGAACAGGCGGGGGGCGGGCTTGGCACGGTCCTTCATGTCAGGCTCCTTTCAATAATTCGCGTGTGCGGCGCTCGTGCGCGCGGCCGAGCGCAATCGCGAGCGCAAGCCACGCGACGGTGACGGGCACGGTGGCGAGCGAGATTGCGCCGAGCTCGAGTCCCGCGCCGCGGAGAGCCGCGAACAGCCAGCCGCTCACCGCGTCGCCGCCGCGGAATACCACGATGTCGATCACGTTCTTGGCTTTGTACTTCTCCTCGCGCTCGAGGACCGTGAACAGCACCTCGCGCGCCGGATTGGAGATCGCGAAGTTGGCGGTGCGCTGGAGGGCCTGGAAGGCGATCACGATCCACAGCGCGGGCGCGAGCCAGAGTGCAATGAATCCGAGGCCGAAGACCGCCGGCAGGAACGCCGCCGCCGGGCCGGCGCCAAAGCGCGCAATGAGCCGCCCGGTCGCGAGAAATTGCACCAGGATGGTCAGGATCCCGATCGCGAGATCGATGGTGGCGAAGATGCGCGTGCGCACCGCGGGATCGTCGGATGCCGCGGCCACGATGTTCGCCTGCTGGAAGTAGAGGAACGTCCCGGCGAGGGAGAGCAGCGTGACCCACAACGCGATGCCGGCCAGGTAGGGTGAGCGCAATACCAGCGTGATGCCCGCAAGCCAGCCTCCGCCCATTCCCGCGTCCACCGGCTTTCCGGCGGAAATGGCTGCAGGCGCTTGCGCTTTCAAGTCCGCTGCCGCCGTCTCGAGGCGCAGCGCGCAGAGCACGGCGGCTTCGAGCAGCAGAGCGGCGACGATCAGGAGGTTGACGTGGCCAAGCGGCACCGCGAGCCCGACCGTCACCGCGGGTCCCAGCAGCGCGCCCGCCGAGCCCCCGGCGGCGATGAAGCCGAACAGCCGCTTGCCCTGCTCGGACGCGTAGAGGTCGGCCATGAACGACCAGAACACCGATACGGCAAACAGGTTGAACACGCTGATCCACACGAAGAACACGCGCGCGACGTGGACGGTGCCGATGTCGAGCGCAAGCAGTATCCAGAAGATCGCGATGTTGGCGACGAAGAAATGGTAGACGAGCGGTATGAAGCGCCGGCGCGGGAGCTTGGCGACCACGGCGCCGTACACCGGCACCACGGCGAGCATCACGACGAAAGTGGCGGTGAACAGCCAGGGGAGGTTTCTCACGCCGCCCGCGATACCCATCTCGTCGCGCAAGGGGCGCAGCACGTAGTAGCCGGCGAGCAGGCAGAAGAAATACGCAAACGACCAGAGCAGCGCCCGCGCTTCGCCCGGGCGGACGGCAACCACGCGCGCCAGCCAGTACGGAACGGTCGCCTGGCTCATCTAGGGATTGAGGCCCAGCGCCTTGCCGGCTTCGGCCGCCGCGTTCCCAGAGGCCGCGCGGCGAGGGCCAGGCCAACGGCGCATCGCAATAGCCGGCGGCGGCTGGATTGCATTGCGTCGTTCGTCTTCATGGCCGCGATTTCCCAAGTGACCGTGGATGAAGGCCGAAGCATACATCAAGAATCGTTCGCATCAGATGGGCGCGGCGAAGGTTGACCTGTCCGGCGCCGCACTGGATACTGGGGCACGATATTTCAGGGGGCGGGAATGCGTCTGGTGACTTTTTCCGACGGCAAGGGTGCGCGCATCGGCGTGCACGACCCGGCCGCGGGCACGATCGTCGATCTGTCCGTGGGTACCCGGCTGCCGCGCGAGATGACGGCATTCATTGCGCTTGGCAAGAGCGGGCTCGCACGCGCCCGGCGCGCGGTGAGGAGCGGCGAGGGCCGCGTACCGGCGGACGGCGTCACGCTCCTCGCTCCGATCCCGCGTCCCGCGAAGAACATTCTTTGCGTCGGCAAGAATTATCACGATCACGCGCAGGAATTCCAGTCGAGCGGAGTCGACGCGACCGGCAAGGAGGTGGTGCCGGAGGTCCCGATCATCTTCACCAAGTGGCCGAACTCGGTGATTGGTCCGGCGGAGCCCATTCCCAGCGCCAACGACTACACCGACTCGACCGACTACGAAGGCGAACTCGCGGTGGTGATCGGCGCGGGCGGGCGGAGAATCGCCAAGGACGATGCGTATGACCATGTCTACGGCTATACCATCGTGAATGACGTTTCCGCGCGCACGCTCCAGAACCGGCACCGCCAGTGGTTCCTCGGCAAGAGCCTGGACGGCTATTGCCCGATGGGGCCGTGCATCCTGACGGCGGACGAGGTCAAGGATGTCGGCAAGATGCATCTCACGACGAGGGTCAACGGCGAGCCGCGCCAGGATGCGTACGTGAGCCAGCTGATCTTCGACATCCCGACGCTGATCGAGACGATCTCGCGCGTGATGCTGCTGGAGCCCGGCGATCTGATCGCCACCGGCACTTGCGCCGGCGTCGGCATCGGCTTCAACCCTCCTAAGTACCTGCGGAAGGGCGATACGGTGGCGATCACGATCGAGCCCATCGGCACGCTGGAGAACCCGGTCGTCTAAATGCACTCGGCGGCCGGGACCGACGAACGCACAAGCGGTGCGTTCGACTGTAGAATCCGGATATAACGAGAAGAGGAGGGGAAACATGAGGACATTCGGTCTCGCGCTGTCGCTGCTCGCCGCGCTGCTGCCGCAGGCAGCAGCGGCGCAGGAAACATACCCGTCGCGTGCCGTCACGATCATCGTGCCGTTCCCGCCCGGCGGTATTGCCGACATCACCTCGCGCACGCTGGCCCCGGGGCTGGAGCGCGCGCTCAGGCAGCCGATCGTGATCCAGAACCGGCCGGGCGCGGCCGGAACCACCGGAGCGCACGCCGCCGCCACCGCGGCGCCGGACGGATACACGCTGTTGTGCCACCTGGTCAGCATCTCGTCGCTGCCCGAGGTGGACAAGCTCTTCGGGCGCCCAACGGTATTCACCCGCGATCAGTTCGTCGGCATCGCGCGCATCAACGCCGATCCCCCGATCATGGTCGTGCATCCCTCGGTGCCGGCAAGGAACCTGAAGGAGTTCGTCGCGCTCGCGAAAAAGCGCCCCAAGGACATGATCTTCTCCTCGTCGGGACCGTATGGGGCATCCCACGTGCCCTTCGCGATGTTCCTGCAAGCGGCGGGGCTTCAAATGCGCCACCTGCCGACGACCGGAGGGGCGCCGGCGATGACCGCGGTGCTCGGAGGCCACGCGGTGACCTGGGCCTCGCCCCCGGCGATCGCGCTGCCGCACCTGAAGGCGGGCAAGATCAAGGCGTTCGTGACGTGGGGCGCCAATCGCCTTCCGGAGTTCCCCGAGATTCCTACGTTCCGCGAGCAGGGCTACGACATCGAGTATTACCTGTGGGCCGGGTTGTTCGCGCAGCGCAAGGTTCCTCCCAATGTGTTCAGCTCGTTGCGCGAGGCGGTCCGTAAGGCGGTCCAGGACCCGGACGTGAGGAAAGGTTTCGAGAAGGTGCGCACGCCGATCGCGTACCAGGACGCCGACGAATTCAAGGCGTGGTGGGACAAGGACGCGGAGCGTGTCGCGAGGGCCGTGTACAGCATCGGCAAGCAATAGGCGAAGTGACAACAAGACAGGAGGAAATCCCATGAACACCCGCATATTCAGCGTTCTTCTGCTGGCGCTTCTCGCCGGCGCAGCGGCGGCACAGGATTCGTATCCGAGCCGCCCGGTCACCATGATCGTGCCGTTTCCACCCGGGGGCGTGGCCGACCTCACCGGCCGGCCCATTGCCGCCGCGATGGAAAAGGTGCTGAAGCAGCCGATCGCGCCGGTCAACCGCGCGGGCGCCGGCGGAAAGGTCGGCTATGCGGCCGCGGCCAACTCCAAGCCCGACGGCTACACCATGTTGATTGCGCTCTCCAGCGTCTCGATCTTCCCGGAGGTGGACCACCTGTTCAACCTCAAGCCGGCCTATACGCTGGACCAGCTCGTGCCGATCGCGCTGATCTCCGCCGACCCGACCATACTCGTGGTGCATCCATCGCTGCCGGCCAGGTCGGCAAAGGAGTTCATCGCGCTCGCGAAAAAGAACCCCAACGAGATTGCGTTCTCCTCGTCCGGCCTGTACGGCACGTTGCACATCGCGATGGAGATGGTGGTCCAATCTGCCGGCATCAAACTGCGGCACGTGCCGTTCTCCGGAGGTGGGCCCGCGGTCAGCGCGCTGCTTGGCGGACACGTGTTCGCGCTCTCCTCGGGACCCGCGGCGGCGATCGGCCACCTGCGGGCGGGCAAGCTCCGCGCGCTCGCCAGCTGGGGCGACAAGCGGCTCGCCGCGTTGCCGCAGCTGCCGACGTGGAAGGAGCTCGGCTACAAGAACGTCGAGTTCTACATCTGGGCCGGGTTGATGGTGCCGAGCGGCACGCCGGAGGCGGCGATCAAGGCGCTGCGCGCCGCCGCGGCCAAAGGTGTCCAGGACTCGGGTTTCAAGGCGGTGATGGCCAAGCTCGAAACGCCCGTCAACTACCTCGATGCGCCCGAGTTCCGCAGTTTCTGGGACCGCGACGCCGAGCGTCTCGTGCGCACGGTACGGCGCGTGGGCAAGGTCGACGCCAAGAAATAGCGCGTCGAGGGGCGAAACAGCGATCGGCGGAACATGGAGCAGGGGCCCCGTTTACGGGGATGCGACCGTGCAGCCGATCAATGGCGCGTCGTTCAAGTGCCGATCCTGCGCGCGTCTCCGGGGTCAGACCCCAGAGGGTCCCTCTTCCGCCCGTCGACGCGCCCCATTCATGGAGATGTGATCCCCGGTGACGCGCAGGGCGGCCGATACCATGTGTCCGATTATTTGCGATGACATGTCAGAGGCCGCGGGATGGCGACCGGTGGCCGGAAGGAAGTGGTGAGCGATCCGGAAGCAGAGCAGAAGCGCGGCGGTCTGAAGAGCGACCAGTTCTCCGGGCTGATGCTCGTCGCGCTTGCTCTCTACGTGGGGTGGGAGAACCGGGTATATCCGGTCGGGACCCTCCAGGAGCCCGGGCCCGGCTACATGCCGCTTCTCCTCGTGATCTTTCTCGGCGCGATGGGGCTGCTGATCGCGCTGTGGGGCGCGCGGTCGAAGCCGCTCGCCGCGATGCAATGGCCGGAGGCCACCCGCGCGGTCGTGATACTCGTCGCGTGCGGATTCGCCGCGTTCGCGCTGGAGCGGATCGGCTACCGGCTCACCGTGATCGCGCTCCTCGTCTTCCTCCTCGGCGTGCTCGAGCGCAAGCGGCCGGTGCCGGTGGCCCTGGTGGCGCTCGGCTTCAGCTTTGCCTCGTTCTACGTGGTGGGCGACCTGCTGCACGTGCCGCTTCCCCGGAGCCCCTGGGGCTTCTAACCGGCGTCGGCCGCCACCGAATTAATGGTTGAAACTTTCAACGATCTCCTGCTGGGCTTTTCGGTCGCACTACAGCCCTCGATCCTGGTCTATGCGTTCGTAGGCTGCGTGATCGGTACGCTGGTCGGCATGATGCCGGGCCTCGGGCCTCTCGCCGGCATCAGCCTGCTGCTGCCCGCGACGTTCGGACTGAATCCGATCATCGCCATCGTGCTGCTCGCCGGCGTCTATTACGGCGCGATGTATGGCGGCTCCACGACCTCGATCCTGATGCGGATTCCCGGCGAGGCCGCCTCGGTGATGACCTGCATCGACGGCTACGCGATGACGCAGAACGGCCGCGCCGGTCCGGCGCTCGCCATCGCCGCGATCGGCTCGTTCATTGCCGGGACGCTCGGCGTGATCGGGCTCATGCTGCTCGCGCCCACTCTTGCAGCGTTTGCGCTGCGCTTCGGGCCGCCGGAGTATACGGCGCTGCTGTTGATGGGGCTGTTCATACTTGCCTACATGAGCGGCGGCTCGATGCTGAAGACGCTCGCCATGGCGGGGCTTGGCCTGCTGATCGGCATGATCGGCATCGACATCATGAGCGGCTACACGCGCTTCAGCTTTAACATCGTGGAACTCGGAGACGGCGTCGGCATCGTGCCGGTGGCGGTGGGGCTTTTCGGCGTATCCGAAATACTTTTGACGGCAGGCGGGGCAACGGCGCCCGACGTGCAGCGGCCGAAGCTGCGTGACCTGATTCCCTCGCGCGAGGAGTTTCGCCTCTCGGCGGGGCCGATCGCGCGCGGGAGCCTGCTCGGGTTCCTGATCGGCATCATTCCGGGTTCTGCGCACATCATCTCCTCCTTCGTGTCCTACGGCATCGAGCGCCGGATATCGAAGCATCCGGAGCGCTTCGGCAACGGCGCGATCGAGGGCGTGGCGGGACCCGAGTCCGCGAACAACGCCGCGGCGAGCGGCGCGTTCGTGCCGATGCTCGCGCTCGGAATCCCGACGAGCCCCGTCACCGCGGTGATGATCGCGGCCATCATGGTGCACGGCGTGCTGCCGGGCCCGATGCTGATCCAGCAGCAGCCGGAGCTGTTCTGGGGGTTCGTGGCGAGCATGTACGTGGGCAATGTGGTGCTGCTTATCCTGAACCTGCCGATGGTCGGGTTGTTCGTCAACCTGCTGCGCATCCCCTACAGCTATCTCTACCCGTGCATCCTGTGCTTCTGCATCCTCGGCACCTATTCCGTGGCCAACAACCTGATCGACGTGTGGATCCTGCTCGCGATGGGCGCGATCGGCTACGTGTTGCGCAAGTTCCGTTACGATCTCGCGCCCGTGGCGCTGGGTCTGGTGCTGGCCCCGATGATCGAACTGTCGCTGCGGCAGTCGCTCGCGATGAGCGCGGGCGACTACGGCATCTTCCTCGAGCGCCCCATCGCCACCACGATGCTGGTGCTCGGGCTGATCATGTTCCTGTTCGCCCTCAAGCCGCTCGTCTTCAAGGGCAAGGACTGGCGGTCGACCGTAGGCCTCGAAAACGAGTGACCTGCGGCTGACGGCCGCTGACCGGTCGCGCGGCGGGCCGTCTCTGCCGCAAGACGGGAACTCAGGAGAATCAAGTCGCAACGGCTTGTCCGTCGTCACGGGGCGACACATTCCGGAATTCTTGTCCCGGACTGTGAGCTCTTTCAGTCACCGGTCCCGCGGTTCCAAAGTTGTTGTAGCATTCGCGCCATGAAATACCTGGCTCGGCCGGCATTGGGCATACTGGCGCTCTGCGCGGCGGTTGCCCTTGCGAGCGACGTCAAGGACGGCGGGCCATACGTGCCCACGCCCCAGGCCGTGGTGGACGCCATGCTCGAGATCGCCAAAGTCGGGCCGGGTGATTTTGTCGTCGACCTCGGTTCGGGCGACGGGCGCATCGTGCTGACGGGGGCGACACGCCGCAAGGCGAGTGGCATGGGCGTGGACATCGACGGCGAGCTGGTCGACCTCGCCAACACCTCGGCGCAGCGCCTCGGCGTCGCGGACCGCGTGCGGTTCCTCCGGCAGGACGTGCTCGAGGCCGATCTCAGCCGTGCGACCGTGCTCACGCTCTACCTGCTGCCGAACATGATGGAGCGGTTGCGGCCGAAGCTCCTGAAGGAGCTCAAGCCGGGCGCGCGCATCGTGTCACACGATTTCGATCTCGGCGAATGGAGGCCGGACCGCAGCGTGGACGTGCAGACTTCGGAAAAATACGACATCTCGGGCAGCTGGACCTCCACCGTGTACCTGTGGACGGTGCCCGCCGCCGTGGAAGGCGCCTGGGTCGGCAACGTGGACGGTGCGCGTGGCGCGGCCTTCCGGCTGGAGATCAAGCAGCGCTACCAGCAGCTCGAAGGCCGCCTGGTGCGCGACGCCAGGGCGATGACAGTGCGCGATGCGCGGATCGACGGCACGCGCATCCGCTTCAGCGCGCCGGGGGCGGACGGGCGGCTCGAAACCTATACCGGCACCGTCCAGGACGGGAGAATCACCGGCGAAGCGCGTTCCGGGGCCGGATCGACGACAGTGCGCTGGAGCGCCACCCGCGTTCCTTGAAAGGCTGAAATTCCATGGAAACTCATCGTCACTTGACGCGCCGCCGCCTGCTGATCGCGCTCGGCGCACTCCCCCTTGCGCAGTACGCCACGGCCGCCGACATCGAGCTCGCCCGCACCGGCGGGCCGTACGTACCCACCCCGCAGATCGTGGTGGACGAGATGCTGCGCATGGCGAAGGTCGGCGCGGACGATTTCGTGGTCGACCTCGGCTCGGGTGACGGGATCATCGTGCTGACGGCGGCAACGCGCCTCAAGGCGCGGGGACTCGGAGTGGATATCGATCCCGAGCTCGTCCAGTTTTCGAACAGCGAGGCAAGGAAACGCGGTGTGGCCGATCGCGCGAGCTTCCGCGTGATGGACGTGTTCAAGGCCGACATCAGCAAGGCGTCGGTGGTGACGCTCTACCTGCTGCCCGGGATGATGACGGATCTGCGGCCGAAGATCTTCGGCGAGCTGAAGCCCGGCACGCGGGTCGTGTCGCACGACTATAGCTTCGGAGACGAGTGGCGCCCCGACGACCAGTACACCTGGGACGTTCCCGAGAAAGAAAAGGTGAACGGCGTCCCGCGGGCGACCATTTACCTCTGGATTATCCCCGCACAGGTCGCCGGCCGCTGGCAGCTCAACCTCGCCGCGCCCGTCGCGGAGCGTTACGACCTTGCTATCAAGCAGCGTTACCAGAGCCTTGAAGGCGTGGTCAGCGGCAGCGGAGCCAAAGGTGTCCGGCTCACGCAGTCGCATCTTCAGGGGGAAACCATCTCGTTCGCGTTCCCGGCAGGGGGCGACCGCCACCGCTTCAAGGGGCGCGTCTCGGGCAACACCATGGAAGGCACGGTCGAGCTCGCCGGCGGCAAGGGCGCGGCGAAGTGGACCGCCACCCGCCTCTAGTTCCCCGGTTCGCCGAGGAAAATCATGGACTGACCTGACACCGGGTCTGTCCCTGATTTTCCTTTCCCTGCGCCGCTCCGCGGCGAACAGGGACCCCAAGAACGGCGGTTGTCGGCCAATACCGGACACTCGCTTGTCGCCCGGAATTGCTCCATTTCGGTGCCCGGCGTAACGTATTGGCGAGGTGACGGTTGGCGAGGAGTGTCAATTAACAAGTCAACTAATTTGTCACCTAATAAGTCAACCAATTCACGTTAGACGCTTTTGGGCTCGGACGGCTCATGAAGAGCTACACCTTATGGTTCGTCCTTCTGATTCTTCAGGCATTTCTTACGTTCGGGCTTTACATGACATGGAGTACTTTCCAGAGTATTCACGACGACTCTCTGTCGAAGGCTTTGCGCGAGACAACTCGCATGGAAAGTCAAACCATTGCTGCAGGTCCTGCGCGAACCGTTATTGATCAACAAGCCTTCCAGATTCACAGCGCACGCTCTGACCAAGCTGAGTTGCTCGAATGGACGTCGTGGTGGTTCTATCTATCTCTCGCGATCTTCGCTGTGCAACTTTCGGCTTTACTCGGAGTGCTCTTTCTTGGCCGACGAAAGCAGCATGAAAGCGTCTAACCACGCGATCGACCGCGACGCCAGAAAGTGCTTCGCGCTTCCCGGCGCGCGTCATCGCGGACGTTATGCGATCGTTGGACGTGCGATGACGAAGCGGCGGGGGCGTTGCCATCAAGACTTCTGATGGAACAGGCGGGCTCATTGTCCGGCGAGCTCGGAAGAATGACCTTGCTGGATTGCTGGCGTGTTTGGCCGTCGCTTTCGAACCGTACCGGGAGAGCTACACGCCCGAGGCGTTCCGAGACACTGTGCTAACCGCCCACAACGCCGATCGGCGGTTGAGGGACATGATGGTTCTTGTTGCTGAAAACGATTCGGGCAGAATCGTCGGAACGATCGCGTATCAGGTGGTGGCCCCCGGGGAGGGGCACCTCCGTGGGATGGCCGTCGTTCCGGAGTCTCAAGGCCGAGGCGTTGCCGAACGGTTGCTCTTCGCTGCGGAAGACGGGCTGCGAAGGTTGGGATGCGTGCGCGTGACTCTGGACACCACGGAGCCTCTCAAGAGAGCCATTTCGTTCTACTCGCGACAGGGGTACAAGCCGACCGGCACGGTGAAGGATTTCTTCGGAATGCCGCTGTTCGCGTATGAGAAGTCCTGGAAGGGGGGCGCCGCATAACCACCGCGCAAAGTCACAGGAACCGGTCAGTTGACCAGGAACGCCGCCGGCAGCGACTGCACCACCGCGCGCCGGTAGACGATCTGGCTCTCCGCGATGTCGAACAGCGCCCGGTTGCGGGCGTCGGTCACGATCTCCCCGTCCCGCAGGAGCCCCAGGTCGAGCGTGAGCGGGCGCTCGAGCATGGCGTCGAGCGCCGCGGTGTGCTGCAAGGGCACGTAATCGAGCAGGATCTGCTGCGGCGCGGGCAGCGGGCGCGTGCCGGCGACAATGAAGCTGTTGATATGCGCCACTCCCAGCCAATCCGGCCGGTAGAGAACCATGTGGGGTAGTTCCTCGCGCAGCGTGGCAAGGAGATGCGCGTATGCGACCGGATGCTCGAGATCGGCAAAAGTGTTGAATACCGCGATGCCGTCGGGTACGAGGCAGCGCCTCAGGTCGGCGAAGAAATCCCGCGTGACGAGGTAGTCCGGAGTGCCGTCGCCGTGGAACAAGTCCACGACAATCAGGTCGTGGGCGCGGCTGCAGCGCTTCAACTGGGTGCGCGCGTCTGCGAGATGCACGCGCACGCGCGCGGGGTCGAAGCCGAAGTAGCGAGTGGCAGCCTCGAGCGAGGCGGGATCGATCTCGACCGCTTCGACATCCACCCCGTTCCTGGCAAGGCGCATCGGCACGATGCCCGCCCCGAGGCCGAGCACCAGCGCCGAGCCGATGCGGGGGCGATAAGCATAGGCGAGGGCCTCCAGCGCGTAGGTGTAGAACGACAGCGAGCGGCCGTTGGAGGCGACCGTGTTCTGCACCAGCCCGTCCTGGAAGTAGATGCGGGAGTAGAGGCCGGTGACGTCGGGGTCGCTGCGCAGGATCTTCACTGTCCCGAACAGGGAGCGGAAGCTCGCCTCGACCCGCCAGACCTTGCCCCCGTAGACTGCCGGCCACATGCGCCCGGTATAGGCGTCGGCCTGCCACAGCATCAGCCCCGCGACGAGCGTCGCGGCGGCGCCGGCGAGCCCCACCCGGACGCGGCCGGCGAGCGGCGCGGGCAGCCGCGCTGCGACGGCGAGCGGGAGCAGCGCCATCAATAGAGCCACCACCAGCGTCGCCGAAAAGTTGTTCAGGTAGTGGATCAACCCGAAGCCGGTGGCGAGCACGCCCGCGACCGAGCCGAGCGTGCTGACAAAGAAAACCGTGCCGGAGCCGGCGTCGGCCGGACGCCCGCCGCCGCGCGCCATGAGGATAGCCACCAGCAGCGGGTTCATCGCCGAGGCCGCGAACAGCGGCACGAACAGCAGCGTCAGGCACGCCACGAACGCCCCCGTCACGAGGTCTGCGCTGGCAAGCTTTGGAAAAAGCCAGGGATAGGCGAGACAGGCCGCGGCGATGGCCAGGGAGGCGACGGCCGGCATTACCGCGAAGAGAAGCGTCAGGCGGGCCAGGTTGCCGGTGGCGCGCCGGCCGGCGGCGAGGCGGCCCCCCGCCCAGTAGCCGAGCGCGAGCGCGATCAACGTGATCGAGAGAATTCCAGTCCAGATATACAGGCTGACGCCGAAGTAGGGCGTCAAGATTCGCGAAGCGAGGAGCTCCAGCGCGAGCACGGAGGCGCCGGAGAGAAAGAGGATGGCGTAGAGAATCATGTCGATCGCTTGAGTCGGGTATAATCCGGGCCTTTCCGGAATCGCCGGTTCCACCGGCATCAGATCGGAATTTAACCACAGATGCCGCTCCCGCCGCGCTGGCACAAGGTCCCGGCCGCCGCCCGCTTCGCAATTCACGTGACGACGCTGGCGGCGCTCTCGCTGTCGCCGGCACGCGCTCTCGAACCCAGGGTGCCGTACGTTCCGACGCCGCAGGAAGTGGTGGAGCGTATGCTGGAAATCGCCAAGGTCGGCCCGCACGACTATCTGATCGACCTGGGCTCCGGAGACGGTCGCATCGTGGTCACCGCGGCGAGGAAATACGGGACGCGCGGCTTCGGCGTGGACTTGAATCCCGAGCGCATCCGGGAGAGCACGGAAAACGCGCGGCGGGCGGGCGTCAGCGACAAGGTTGC
Source organism: Burkholderiales bacterium (assembly GCA_035456985.1). Lineage (GTDB taxonomy): Bacteria > Pseudomonadota > Gammaproteobacteria > Burkholderiales > SG8-41 > SG8-41. The sequence continues at coordinate 26,259 of DATICE010000090.1, forward strand.
CTTCTACCAGCGCGACCTGTTCGAGACCAACCTCGCCGACGCCACGGTCATCACCATGTACCTGCTGCCCCAGGTCAACATCGAGTTGCGGCCGAGACTGCTCGAGTTGAAGCCCGGCACGCGCCTCGTCTCCCACGATTTCGATATGGACGACTGGAAGCCGGACACCCATATCAAGATCGACGCACAGGACAAGTACGGCGGCGCCGGCGGGCAAAGCGACATCTACTTCTGGATCGTGCCGGCCCGCGTTGCCGGGGTGTGGCGGTGGGAGCTGCCGGTCTCGGGCAAGCCGCTCGACTACGAGGTAACGCTGCAGCAGAGATACCAGGTGTTCACGGGGTCGGCCGCGGTCGGCGGCCGCTCGGCCAAGCTGCAGAACGCGCGCCTGCGGGGCGACACGATCCGGTTCTCGTTCACAGTGGAAGTGAACGGCGCGCCGGTAAAGCACGAGTTCAGCGGCAGGGTCGCGGGCGAAACCGTCACCGGCTCGGCGCGTTTGTCGGGCGCCCGCCTGCAGGGGCAGCACGAATGGAGCGCGCGGCGCATCGCGCCGGCGCCGCTCACCGCGCTCCACTGAGAATGTTCCGCAGGATCCTCGTCGCGTGTCTCATCGCGACCCCGGTGGCTGCGCAGGATTGGGGCGATACCCCGTACGTACAGACGCCGCAGAACGTGGTGGACACGATGCTCGAGATCGCCAAGGTCGGCCCCCGCGATTACGTCATCGACCTCGGCTCGGGCGACGGGCGCATGGTGATCACGGCGGCGAAGAAATACGGCGCGCGCGGCTTCGGCGTCGACCTCGACCGGAAGCTCGTCGCGCTCGCCAATCGCAACGCCCGCCAGGCCGGCGTTGCGAACCGGGCGGTGTTCTATCAGCGCGACCTGCACGAGACCGACGTCAGCGCCGCCACGGTCATGAGCATCTATCTGCTGCCGGAAGTGAACCTGATGATCCGCTCGCGGCTCCTCGCGACCCTGAAGCCCGGCACGCGCATCGTGTCCCACGACTACGGCATGGGCGAGTGGCAGCCCGATTACCAGACGGAGCTGGACGCCCCCGGCAAACCGGTCGGAATTTCCCAGCGCAGCAAGATCTTTTACTGGATGGTGCCGGGCCGCGCCGCCGGGCGCTGGTTCTGGCGGCTCGCGGGGGACGCCAAGCCCGCCGAGTTCGAGCTCGCCCTCCAGCAGAATTTCCAGGCGATCGACGGCACGCTCAAGACGGGCGGAAGCACCGTCCGCGTGGAAAACGCCAGGCTCGCCGGCGAGGACATCGCCTTTTCCGCGGCGGTGGGCGGGGCCAGGTACGAGTTCACCGGCCGCATCCACCGCCACACGATCGAGGGCAAGGCGCGCGTTCTCCGCGGCGCGGAAGCACGGGAACTGCCGTGGTCCGCGACACGCACCGAGGTCTGGGACCCGCGGCACGCGTCCCTGACGACGGAACAGGCGCTCAAGGAAATCCATTGAATCTGCGTTTATCCGCCGTTGCATTGCTCCTCTCCGGCAGCGCGCTCGCGGCCGCGCCGGGCACGTTTCCCGATGTCCCGACACCCTATCTGCCCTCCACCGAGATCGCGGTCGACGAGATGCTGCGGCTCGCGGGCACCGGCCCCGACGACCTGGTGGTCGATCTCGGCTCCGGCGACGGACGGGTGGTGATCGCTGCTGCGCGCGACTACGGCGCACGCGGACTCGGCATCGAGATCGACCCGAAGCTGGTCGCGGAAAGCGAGGCCAACGCGCGGCGGGCGGGGGTCGCGGAACGCGTCGCCTTCCGGCAGGGTGACGTCCTCGCTGCGGAGTACCGGAATGCCACCGTAGTTACGCTCTACCTGCTGCCCGGCTTGGTGGACAAGCTCAAGCCCCGTCTGCTCGCCGAGCTCCGGCCCGGCACCCGCATCGTTGCGCACGATTACGGGTTCACGGACTGGAAGCCTGATCGCAGCGTCGTAATCTCCAAGACCTACCATCTGTACCTCGTGCCGGCGGCCATCGCGGGAAAATGGCGGCTGCACGCAACGCTGCCAGAGGGCGAGCGCGAGTTCGCATTCGAGCTCGAGCAGCGCTACCAGGAAATCCGCGGCGGGGCACGCGTCGCCGGGGGCTATCTGCCCGCATTCGAAGCGCGGCTCGCGGGCGACCGCATCGCCTTCGTGCTGGTGGACGGCGGGACGAGCCACCGCTTCGAGGGTACGGTGCAGGGCACGCTTCTGATGGAAGGCACGGTGCGCTCGGGCCCCGGGCGCACCCCGGCCGCCGGCTCCTGGCGCGCGACGCGGGTTGTGCGCGGCGGTGACGAGGGATAGCGAACCCGAGTGACGCGGTGACGAAGCTCGTTCAAACAGGCCTCGTTTTTCTTGGCGTCCTGGCAGCTCAGTTCGCTCCTGCGCAGGAGGACGCCCTCCACAAGCGCGAAGTACCGTACGTTGCGACGCCCCAGGTCACGGTGGACGAGATGTTGCGGCTCGCGGCGGTCGGACCGGAGGATTTCATCATTGACCTGGGTTCGGGCGACGGGCGGATCGTTGTCACCGCGGCCAAAAAATTCGGCGCACGCGGCCTGGGCGTGGATATCGACTGGCGCCTCGTCAACCAGGCCGAAGAGAACGCGCGGCAGGCGGGGGTGGCTGACCGCGCCAGGTTCCTCGAGCAGGACTTGTTCCAGGCCGATCTCGGTCAGGCGACCGTGATCACTGCCTACCTGCTTCCATTCGTCATGCTCAAGCTGCGTCCCAAGCTGTTAGCCCTCAAACCCGGCACGCGCATCGTGTCGCACGACTTTGATTTCGGCGACTGGCCGCCCGACCGCAAGACCAGCGTCCGGAAGAATGTGTATCTCTGGATCGTGCCGGCCCAGGCAGCCGGGCGCTGGCTGGCGCGGCTCGAATTGCCGCCGATCGAGCGCCTGTTCGAGCTGGAAATAAAGCAGCGCTACCAGGAGGTATCGGCGCACGCGCGCCTGAACGGCGTACCCTCCCCGGTGTGGGAAACGAAGCTCGTGGGAGACCGCCTGAGCTTCGTCGTGGTGGACGCGACCGACCGTGACGACGAGGCAAGCTTTTATTTCGACGGCCGGGTGAGCAGTGATGTCATCGAGGGCGAACTGGCGCGTGGAGTCGGCGCCGGGCGCAGCGTGACCCGCTGGCGCGCGGTGAGGGTCGGTCAATGACGGGTTGCCTCGCAAGCCGGCCGGGCGGCCGCTGCGCCTGGAGAGCGGCAGGATGCGTGGCGACGAGATTCGTCTTATGCTCACGGCGAAGGTCGAGGGCCGGGCGCTGCGCCAGGAGTTCCACGGGCGCGTGGAATCTGTAACTTGTATCCGGAAAAGGAATGGACATGAACAGGGCGGCAGGTTGGATGAGGATTCTTGCGGTTTCGGCCGCGCTGTTCGCGCCGGCGGCCGCGGCGCAGGAGGGACGCGGCGACGTGATCTACGTGCCGACGCCCCAGGTGGTGGTCGACGCAATGCTGCGGATGGCGAAAGTCGGCGCCAAGGATTTCCTGATCGACCTCGGCTCCGGCGACGGGCGCATCGTCATCACCGCGGCGAAAAAGCACGGCGCGCGCGGCTTCGGAGTGGACCTCGACACCTACCTCCTGAAGATGGCCAATGCCAACGCGAGAAGGGAAGGCGTGGCCGACCGCGCGCGCTTCATCGAGCAGAATCTGTTCGAGACCGATCTCTCCCAGGCCAGCGTGATCACGAGTTACCTCCTGCCCGGCATGAACGAGCAGCTGCGCCCGAAGCTCCTCGCGCTGAAGCCCGGCACGCGCCTGGTGGCGCACGATTACGCGATGGGGGAGTGGGACCCGGATGATTCGGAAACGCTGATCGTGCCGGAGAAGACGGTGGGTGATCCCGGCAAGAGCTACATTTTCTTCTGGATCGTGCCGGCCCGCGTCGCCGGCCGCTGGGAGTCGCAGATCATGGCCGCCGGCAAGCCCGAGTCGTGGCAGTTCAACTTCCAGCAGAATTTCCAGCTGGTGCATGGCACTGCGCTGGCAGGCAAGCGGGAGGTGAAGGTGCCGCAGTTCCGGATGGCGGGCGAGCAGCTCGCGTTCAAGGTCGAAGTCCCGGGGGCCGGCAAGCCCGTCACCTACCAGTTCCGGGGCTGGGCGAAAGGCGATGTGATCGAGGGCAATGTGGTCGCGGGCGGGGACTCCGGCCAGCGGGTGATGCCGTGGCGGGCGACGCTGAGAGCGCGGGGCGAGCCCTACATGGGCGCAGCCGGCGCCATCGCCGTCGCAGGCGCCAACCGATGAGCGCCCCCGCTCAGCAGCAGAGTGCGGGAGGCCACCCGCGCCCGACGCTCACGGTGTTCGACGCGGTGGCGATGATCGTCGGCATCGTGATCGGTGTCGGCATCTTCAAGGCGCCGTCGATCGTGGCCGGCAACGTCTCCGGCGAAGGTGCATTTATTGCGCTGTGGGTTGCCGGTGGCGTGGTCTCGCTCATAGGCGCGCTGTGCTATGCCGAGCTCGGCAGCTCGCACCCGAACGCCGGGGGCGAGTACTACTTCCTCAGCAAGGCCTACGGCAACTGGCTGGGATTTCTGTTTGCGTGGGCGCGCATGACGGTGATCCAGACCGGCGCGATCGCCGCGATCGCATTCGTGTTCGGCGATTACGCGACCGCATTGCTGCCGCTGGGCGCGAAGAGCGCCGCAATCTATGCCGGGATCGCGGTGGTCGCAATCACGGCCCTCAACGTATCCGGTACCCACGAGAGCAAATGGGTGCAGAACGTTCTGACCACGGCGCTCGCGCTCGCCGTTCTCGCCGTCGTGGTGAGCGGCCTCACCGCGCCCGGCACGCCGGCCACGGTGGCGCCGGCGGCCACCGACGCCAAGCCGTGGTTCTCGGGGCTTGCCCTGATCTTCGTGCTGCTCACTTACGGCGGCTGGAACGAGGCCGCCTATCTCACGGCCGAGATGCGCGACACGCGTCGCAATATCGTGCGCGCGCTGGTGATTGGCATCGTCGTGATTACCCTGCTCTATGTGCTGCTCAATCTGGCCTACCTCAGGGTGCTGGGGCTCGGCGGCATGCAGGCCTCCAGGACGATCGCGTCCGATCTCATGCGCGCGACCTGGGGCGAGGGCGGGGCGTGGCTGCTCGGAATCGTGGTCGTGTGCGCTGCGCTCTCGACGCTTAACGCAACAGTATTCACGGGGGCGCGCACCAATTACGCGCTCGGCCGGGACTACGTGATCTTCCGCGGTCTCGGCCGCTGGGACGACAAGTCCTCCGCCCCGGTTAACGCGCTGCTCACACAGGGCGCGATCTCGCTCGCGCTGGTCGGGCTCGCGTCCTTCACTCCCGACGGCTTCCAGACCATGGTCGCCTATACCGCGCCGGCGTTCTGGCTGTTCTTCCTGCTGACCGGCGTGTCGCTCTTTCCGCTGCGGCGGCACGCGCCGGCCAACGCGGACCCGTTCCGCGTGCCGCTCTATCCGCTGACGCCGCTCTTGTTCGCCGCGGCGTGCGCCTATATGCTGTATTCGAGCTTCAACTACGCGATGAGCCTCGACCCGGGCTCGATCGGCGCGATGGTAGGCATCGCGATGCTCGCTTCCGGCGTGCCGGTGCTGATGTGGGCGCGCCGGCGCGCCGCGGAGAGCCGCTGAGCGGCGGCCGTTCTTTACCGGTTACCCTGCAACACCTTTACCTGGGCGGGGTTGATCCCGACCTTGACGTGCACGCCCGGCGCGAAGCCGGCCTCGCCTATGTAGTGGGGTTGATCCACGATCAGGCTCCCGGTACCCACTTTCACGTTATAGCGCACGAATTCCCCGAGGAATTCGCGCTCGGTCACCGTGCCCTCGAGCCAGCTCCGGCCGCGATCGGGCGGGGTGCCGGGCGCGGTGAGTTGCATGGCGTGAGGCCGGATTGCGATTTCCGCCGGTCCGCTCGATGCAGCCGCGTTGGCGAGCACAATCGCACCGAGTGTTTCACTGCGAAACACTACGCCGGCGTCGGATGTCTCGAGCGCGCCCTGCAGGAAGTTGATGGTGCCGACGAAGGTGGCGATGAAGCGGTTCGCCGGGGTGTCGTAGAGCTCGACCGGCGTGCCGACCTGCTGGATGACGCCTTGATCGAGCACCGCCACGCGGTCGGAGATCGAGAGCGCCTCCTCCTGGTCGTGGGTCACGAAAATCGTGGTGATACCGAGCTTGCGCTGCAGCGCGAGCAGCTCTCCGCGCATGTGGATGCGAAGCTTCGCATCGAGGTTCGAAAGCGGCTCATCGAGCAGCAGCACTTTGGGCTCGATGGCGATGGTGCGGGCGAGCGCGACGCGCTGCTGCTGCCCGCCCGAAAGCTGCCCCGGCCGGCGCGCGCCGAGCTCGCCGAGCCCGACGAGCTCGAGCGCCGCGGCGGTCCGGCGCTCGATCTCCGCGCGCGGGAGCCTGCGTTCCTCCAGCCCGAATGCCACGTTTTGCCGCACCGTCATGTGCGGCCACAGCGCGTAATTCTGGAACACCATCCCGATGTCGCGCTCCCACGGCGGCACGCGGGTGATGTCCTCGCCGCCGACGCGTATCGCGCCCGCCTGCGGACGGAGAAATCCCGCAAGAAGACGCAGCAGCGTCGACTTCCCGGATCCCGAGGGGCCGAGGAGGGCGAAGAACTCGCCCGGCTCGATTGCGATACTGACGTCGGTCAGCACCCGCGTCTTGCCGTACGCGAGAGAGACTTTCTCGAACTCGACCCTGACCTTCTTGAACGCTTCAGCCATCAGGCGGTCCGCCCTTCATCCTTCATCCTTCATCCTTCATCCTTCATCCTTCATCCTTCAACCGTCAGGCCATGCGCTGGATGTCGCCGGCGGTATTCGCCCGGCGGCCGACCAGCCGGTGCGAAAGATAGGTGCCCACCGCGACAATCACCACGGCGAGGATGCCGAGCGCCGCCCCCGGGCCGCGGCCCGCTGCCGATTGCAGGTAGAGATAGATGCCGTAGGACATCGGCGCATCGTTCTGGGAGGAAACCAGCATGAGCGTCATCGAGAGCTCGACCGCGGCAGTCATGAAGCTGATGATGAAGCCCGCCAGCATGCCGCCCGCCATCAGCGGCACCACCACGCGCAGGATCGTGCGGCGCTTGGGCGCACCGAGATTCTCGGCGGCCTCCTCGAGCGACACGTGCAGCTGCTGCAGCGCGGCGACGCACGAGCGCAGCGCGTAGGGCAGGCGCCGGATCGTGTAACCGAGAGCGATCAGTATCCAGGACGCCGTGAGAAGTTCGCCGGTGAATGGGATCTCGATGCCCCGAAAGGTGCGCAGGTACCCGATCCCGAGGACGACACCGGGAATGGCGAGCGCGATCGTCACCGTGAAGTCGAGCGCATTGCGGCCGGGCACTTTGGTGCGCAGCATCAGGTAGGCGATTGCCGTGGCGATCACGACGTCGAGGGCGGCGGCGATCCCGCAATAGAGCATGGTGTTTCCGATCATCCGCGGGGAATCGCGGAATACCGTCGCGTAGTGCTCGAGCGTGTAGGCGTCGGGCAGCACGCTGAAGCTCCAGACCTTGGCGAGCGAGAGCAGCAGGATGCCGAGGTGCGGGGCCAGCACGACGGTAAGCACGAGCGCGATCCAGCCGTACGCAATGACTGTCTGGCCGGCGGTAAGCCTGCGCTTGGCGAGCCCCGCATAGCCGCGCTGCAGGGTGGCGTAGTCCTTGCCGCGCATGGTCCACATCGCGAGCCACAGGGCGAGGAGCGAGGCGATCACCATGATGACGCTTGCCACGTAGCCGATCGGGTCCTCGATGCCGATCGAGGTGATGCGGAGGTAGGCCTGCGGCGCGAGAAGATTGGTCTGGTGCAGCACGAGCGGCGTGCCGAGGTCGTCGAAGACCTTGATGAATACCAGCGCCGCGCCCGCGACGTAGCCGGGCATCGCGAGAGGGAACACGATGCGGCGGAACAGCCGCAGGCCGCTCGCCCCGAGGTTCTGGGCGGACTCCTCCATAGAGCTGTCGATGTTGTTGAGCGCGACGACCAGGTTCATCAATATGAACGGGAAGTAGTGCAGCGCCTCGACGAAGACCACTCCGTTCAGTCCTTCCATGAACGGGATCTTGAATCCGAACCACTCGTCCAGCAGCAGATTGACCGAGCCGCTGCGCCCGAAGATGAGCTGCATCGCCACCGCACCGACGAACGGCGGCATGATGAGCGGCAGGATGCCGAGCGTCTGGATGAGAAGCGCGCCGCGGAACTCGAAGCGGACCGTGAAGTAGGCGAGCGGCACGGCGATGAGGGTCGCGATCGCGACGCTCCACACGCCGACGTATATGCTGTTCCAGAACGACTCGCGCATCAGCGACAGGCTGAAGAACGAGCCGAAATGGGAGAGCGTGACGCCGCCCGCGCCGTCCGCGAAGGCGACGTAGACGACGGTTACGACCGGGACGATCAGGAAGACGAGCAGGAACGCCGCGATCAGCACCGCGACCGCGGCCTGCGACCACGTGTAATCAGCTCGGGCCCGGACGCCGGCGGCGAGCCACGATCGGAGGGCGAGCGATTTCACCGCTGGCTGCGGGGAGCGCGTCGGGACCCGTCGGGAGAACGCGCGCTACTTCACCATTGCGGCGGCCTGGTTCGCGAGTTCGGCAGCCTTAATGTAGTTCTTGCGCGCGGTCGAGCTCCAGTACTCCTCTAGACCGGTCAACTCCTTCGTCTTAAGCGCATCGCGCTTGGTCTGGCTGAAGAGGGTGAGAAACTCCTTGTCCTTCGATTTCTGCTCGCTCACGATCGGCGAGAAGGCGAGCTCGCGCGCCTCCGCGAGCAGCTTCGCGGCCTGCGCGTTTTTCCTGCCGGCGAGCCGGGCGGCCGCCTCGTTGATCGCCTTGGTTGCGGCCACGAGTTCCCGGTGACGGAACGTGATGGTCTGGTCGAACAGCGAGTTCACCACGTAGTAGCGCGATCGCGAGAGATCGGAGTTGAACTTGACCTTGGGCTTGATCTTGCCGCTGAACGGATCGGGATAGCCCGCCGGCGCGCTCTTGTAGGTTGCCGGCAGCACCGGCAACCGGCTGATCTTGGGGTCGAGCAGGAGCTTCTGGCCGGCTTCCGACAAGGCGAAGGCGATGAATTTCTTCCCGAGCTCGGCGTTTTTCGCGTTCGCGATGAGCCCGATGTTCGCCGGAACGATCGCCGTCACCGACGGGTAGACGAATTCCACGGGGAAGCCGGACGCTTTCGCCGACAGCCCGAAGAAATCAATCACCAGCCCGATGCCGAACTGCCCGTTGTTGACACCATCGGGCACGCTGAAGCTGCGTTCGGTGATGGCAGCGGTATTGCCGCCGATCATGAGTACCTGTTGCCAGCCCTTGCTCCAGCCTTCACCCTGAAGGATGGTCTCGATCGTGAGGTGCGTGGTGCCGGATCGCGATGGCGAGGAGATCGCCACATGGCTATGATAGACGGGCTTCACGAGATCCGCCCATTCCTTAGGCGCGGGCAGCCGGTTGGCTTTCAGGTAGCGGGTATTCCACATGAGGCCGTAGCCGGCAAGCGCCTGCCCGTAGTAGAACCCCTCCGGGTCGTTGATCGGGTAGCTGCCGATCAAGGCCGGCACCGCGGGGTTCTTGCCGTCGAACTTCTGGAGCAGGTTCTCGCTCGCCAGCACTTCGAAGGCGTCGGGCGCGGACGCCCAGAAGATGTCCGGCTTGCTGGCGGCGGGCGCCTCGCGCACGTAGGCAATCGAGGCGGATGTCCCGCGGCTCAGGATCTCCACCTTTACGCCGGGGTTCCTGGTCTCGAAAGCGCGCTTATAGACTTCGGTCAAGTCCTTGGGGAAGGATGTGACGATGGTGAGCTGCTGCTGGGCCTGCGCCGCGGTGCAACACAAGGCGATGACGGCTGTCGTCAGGCAACGGGTGATGAAGCGCATGGGATTCCCTCCTTGTTTTATCGATATGGCTCCGATATTACCAGTGACAACTCCGAAGCGGACGCCAGGCCATTGTCAGCGCCTGCACTTGAAGATGACTTCATAGGCTTTTTCGGCCACGGCGTCGTCCATCAGGCAGGCAACCGCCTCCACGAGGTCCTTCGGCGCTTCCTCGATGATCAGGTCCGTGACCCAGGCGTGGACAAGACCCTTGCGCTTCTCATCGGGCATCGCCAGCAGGCGCTCCAGCGTTGCGCTGATCTTCACGTCGTTGCAGGCGGCCGCCAGCAGGTTCACGAAACCCTCGATTTCGGCGACGGTGCGGGGTGGCGTTCGAGCCATAAACGCTCCTTTTCCGGCAACGTTCCGGGGTTGCGGGGGCCTCCTGGGGGTCATCCCATGAGGTCGCGTGCGCTGAACTCCACAATGCTCGGAGGTTTCTGCGTGAAGTCGCTGTAGCGCACCCACGTGGGACGCACACGCACGAACGCCCAGCCCGGCCAGTTCCCGCCGCTCCATCCTTCCGGGAACCGGCGGACGTAGATCGCCTTCAGGCGCTCAAGCTCCGCTCCCTGCGGCTCATCCGCCAGGCCCTCGTACTGGACCGTCCGTTCGTCCCCCGCGCCCCACCCGCCTACGACGAGCGCGATCCTTGGGTTTTGTCGAAGATTCCGGATCTTTCGCGTGGAATCGAGAGTCTCGAACACGATCTGAAGGTCGTCGGTCACCGCGAAGCCGATGATCGCGGCCTGCGCGTCACCGCCGGCCGAGGCCGACGCCTCGACAGCCCAGAACTGGCTGCGCAAGAACCCGAGGAGTCCCGCGCGGTCCACGCTTTCCCCGTTCGCGCAGCAGACGCGTCAAATCCAACGCCGCCTATTCAACGACGCCCAGGCGACCGTTGTGCGACCCCATGTACCACAGCCGGCCGCGCGCATCGGTCACCATCTTGCGGATGCCGACGTTGTTCGAAGGCAGCTGGACGACTCGCATCTGCTCGGTCTTAGGGTCGAAGCGCACCACGGTGTCGGTGTTGATCTCGTTCACCCACACGATGCCGCCGCCGTCCACCGTGATCGCGTATGGGCCAGCGTCGCCGCCCGGGAGCGGGTACTCCTTGACGACCTTCATCGCCACCGGATCGAGCTTTGCCATCTTGCCGTTGCCGTAGAGCGCCACCCACAGCATGCCGTCGGGCGCCGTTGCGACGCGGCGCGGGCGCGAGCCGCGTCCCATGTTCACCTCGCTCATCTGACCGGTCTTCGGGTCGAGCTTGCCCATCCGGTTGTCGCCCATGCGGCAGAACCAGACGTTGCCCGCCTTGTCGAGCGCGAGGCCGTACGGCCCGCCCGAGGACTGGTACTCCTTGATCGCGCCGGTCTTCGTGTCGATGCTCGCGACCTTGTCGCCGCTTTGCATCGTGAACCAGATGGTGCTCTGGTCGTCGGTAATGACGAGCGTGTGCGGCCCGCCGCTCCCGGATGGCGTCTTGAACTCCGTCATCTTGCCGGTCGCAGGGTCGAGTTTGCCGATCGTCCCGTTGCCGTTGCCGGTCGTCCACACCATGCCTCGGCGGTCCACCAGCAGTCCATGCGGCCGGTGGCCTGACGGCAGGTCCCATTCCCTGAAGCTCGTGGTCTTGGGATCGAAGCGCGCTACCTTGTTGCCGGTCATTACCGCAATGTAGATCGCGCCATCGGGGGCCACCGCCGGGTCCCGCGCGAAGCGCGGCGTCGGCACCGGCCACTCGCTCACTTTGCCAGCGAAGTTCGGATGCGAGCCAGGCGTGATCCCGTAGTTGGAGCCGCCGGCGAGCGCCGCGAGCGGTGTTAGCGCAAGCATCCAAGTCAATCGCCTCATCATGTCACGCCTCATCACGTTACGATTCACCATGTCACGAATCATCATGTCACGCCTCACTTGTTCTTCCAGCGCGGCTTGCGTTTTTCCACGAACGCCGCGATCCCTTCCCGTCCGTCCTCGGTCTTCACGCTGTCCGCCATCGCCGCGGTGGCGATCTTGTAGGCCTGGTCGAGGTTGCCGCTTACCTGCTCGTAGAAAAGCTTCTTGCCGGCCGCGATGACGGCGCGCGATTTCGCCAGGATCGATCTGACCAGCACTTGCACCTCCGCATCGAGGCGGTCGGCCGGCACCACGCGGTTGACGAGGCCCCAGGCGAGGGCGGTGGCGGCGTCGATCGGCTCGCCGGTCAGCAGCATTTCCATCGCGCGCTTGCGGGAGATATTGCGCGCCAGCGGCACGCCCGGCGTGGAGCAGAATATCCCGTAATTAACGCCCGAGGTCGCGAAGCGGGCGTCCGTCACTGCGACGGCAAGGTCGCACTGCGCGACGAGCTGGCAGCCGGCGGCGAAGGCGGGGCCGTGCACGCGCGCGATGACTGGCTGGGGGAGCTGCGTGAGCCCGGTCATTACGGCCTGGCAGCGCTCGAAGGCTTGCTTTGCGAACCGCGGGTCGGCGTGCTCGTGCATTTCCTTGAGGTCATGTCCGGCGCAGAATGCCTTGCCGGTGCCGGCGATGATGACGACACGCACGGACTCATCGCGGGCAAGGTCGTGCACTGCCGATTGCAGCGCAGAGAGCAGCGCGGCGGACAGCGCGTTGTACTGGTCGGGACGGTTGAGCGTAAGCGTCGCGACGCCGCCGGCGTCCTCTCGCAGCAGCACCTCGGCTTCGGTGCCCGCGGTGGCGAGATGGATGGCTGTCATGACTTCGAGCTCCTCGTGGTGCCGGCCCCGGGGCAACGTTAAACTGAGCCTGTCGAAAGGATAATCATAACTCCGCCGGTTCGGGAACGGATTCACACGGACACCGGGCGGCCCCATCAAACGAAAAAAGCGGCCCGCAGGCCGCTTTTTCCCGGCGGAGCGGGCCGCCAGGGCTTCGGTCTTTCGCAACCAGATCAGTCGGCGGCGGCCGCCAACAACAGGCCGAGCAGCGCCGTGAGCGCGGCCGGAATGCCGTAGCGCTCGTACTTCGACACGGCGTCGCCTGCGATCAGCTCGACCGGCACCGGCGTCAGCTCGAGCACGCGGTTGGTGACGGAGCTCTCGATCCACCGCGTGAGCGAGTTCTTGCGCGCCGTACTCATGACGATCTGATCGCAGCGCAGGCGGCGTGCCGTATCCGCGATGCATTTCGCCTTGTCCCCCACCTCGGCGTGCACCGAGTAGGGTATGCCGCGGCTGTCGAGCATCTGCCGGATCGGCTTCAGCGCCTTCTCGGCCTCCTCTCGATGGTAGTCCAGGCGGTCCTTGCCGCTCGTGAACCCTGAGATGTGCTTGCTGAACGGCGCCTGGATGTTCAGCAGGTGAATCTCCGTCGCCGTATTGCCCATGAACTGCCCGATCACATGCCTCACCGCAAACTCGCTGTTGCGGGAGCCGTCGACCGGAAGCAGCACTTTGGTCATGGTATTCCCTCCTGAGCTGTGGAGCACGGCGGATGACTGAGCTGCACGCTGCCGCGCAAAGCCGGCGGCAGGCGTCCCTGCGAGCCCTTCGTCCGATTTCAGCACCGTCCGGCTCCGGAAGTAGATCTTGAGCAGTTCCATGGCGATCGGCGAGGCGAAGAAGAACGGAAACATGAACAGCCAGTCGCTTGCCGTCAGCGGCACGGTGTCGAAAAACGGCTGCAGGAACGGCAGGTACACCACCGCCAGCACCAGCAGGAACGAGGCGAGCACCGCCCAGTTCATCCACTTGTTGGTGAATATGCCGAGGGAGAACACGCTGTGGTACTCCGAGCGCGCGGTATAGGCGCGGATGAGCTCGGAGGTGCACAGCGTGACGAAGGCGATGGTCTGGGCCGCCTCGAGATGGCCGGGATAGCGCTGCAACCCGAAGACGAACGCCAGCAGTATGGCGATGGCGTCCACAACGGCGATGACGCCGATGCCGATCGCCATGTCGCGATTGATGACCGGCTCCCGCGGCGGCCGCGGCTTGTGCTTCATGATGTCCGGATCGCCCTTCTCCATTCCGAGCGCAAGCGCGGGCGCGCCGTCGCTCACCAGGTTCAGCCACAGCAGGTGAACCGGCCTCAGGGGAATCGGCAGGCCGAACAGCATCGAGCCGAATATGATCAGGATCTCGCCGGCGTTGCAGGCGAGCAGGAAGTACACGAACTTGCGGATGTTGGAATAGATGATGCGGCCCTGCTCGATGGCCGAGACGATGCTGGCGAAATTGTCGTCGGTGAGAACCATGTCCGCCGTCTGTTTGGACACATCCGTGCCGGTGATGCCCATGGCCACGCCGATGTTCGCGCGCTTGAGCGCCGGAGCGTCGTTCACGCCGTCTCCGGTCATCGCCACGACATGGTCGCGCGCCTTCATCGCATCGACGATCCGCGTCTTGTGCTGGGGCGAGACGCGGCAGCACACCTGAAGCTTGTCGGCACGGGCCGCCAGCGCCTCGTCACTCATTTTTTCGATTTCCGGCCCGGTCAGCACCAGCCCGCCCGGGGTGAGAATTCCGATCTCCTTCGCGATGGCCTCGGCGGTCTCCTTGTGATCGCCGGTGACCATGACGCTTTTCAGCCCGGCGCCATTCGCGACTCTGACCGCCTCCACGACCTCGGGCCGCGCCGGGTCGATCATGCCCAGCAGTCCGACGAACGTGAGCTCCTTCTCGATGGTCTCGGGGGTGCAGGATTCGGGGACGCTCGCCAACGGGCGGTAGGCCACGCCGAGCACCCGCAAAGCATTACTCGCCAGGTCGCGGTTCTGGTCGAGGATTTCCCTGCGCTTTGCGTCCGTCAAGGCGACGGACTGCCCCGATTCCTGGAGATGGCTGCAGAGATCCAGCAGGACATCGGGCGCGCCCTTGACGAAGGCGACATGCTGCGGATAGCGGAAGCTCGGGGCGATCGCCTCGGCGCGGGCGGCATCGGGGCTGTGAATGGTCGTCATCCGCTTGCGGTCGGAGTCAAAGGGAATCTCCTGGACCCTGGGCATCGCCTTTTCCATGGTTGCGCGCTCGAGCCCGGATTTCGTGGCGACGACGACCATGGCGCCTTCCGTGGGATCGCCCACGATCCGCCACGACTGCCGGCCCGTCTCGTCGGCGCGTTCCACCAGCTTCGCGTCATTGCAGAGCAGCGCTCCGTGCAGGAGTACCGTCGCGTCGGGGTCGGAGCCCGTAGCGAAGGGCTGTCCATCCGCGGTGAACTGCCCCGTCGGGTTGTAGCCCTCTCCCGTGACGCGGAACCGTTTCCCGCCCACCCAGCCCTGGACGACGGTCATCTCGTTCTGCGTCAGCGTGCCGGTCTTGTCGGAGCAGATGACCGTCGCGCAGCCGAGTGTTTCCACCGCGGGCAGCTTCCGGATCAGGGCATGGCGCTTGACCATCTGCTGCATCCCCAGCGCAAGACAGATGGTCACGATCGCCGGCAGGCCCTCGGGGACGGCCGCGATGGCGAGGCTTACGGCCGTCATGAAAAGGTTGATGATGTCCTTCTGCTCGCCCTGCAGGTAGTTGAGGAATCCGATGGTGAAGATGTCCGTCAGCTTCGTGTCACGCAGGAGGCCGTAGATGAAGACGAAGGCGCAGATGCCGATGCAAATGGTGCCGAGCACCTTGCCGAGATGCTCCAGCTTCTGCTGCAAGGGCGTGGCTTCATCCTCGTAGGACTGGATCATTTCCGCGATGAGTCCGATCTGGGTGTTCATCCCGGTGCCGGTTACGAGGCCTTTGCCGCGGCCGTAGGTCACCATCGTGCTCATGAACGCCGAATTCTTGCGGTCGCCCAGCGGGATGTCCTTGTCGAGCACCACCGCGGCTCTCTTCTCAACAGGCACGGATTCTCCCGTCAGCGAGGCCTCCTCGACCTTGAGATTGACGCTCGTCACGAGGCGCATGTCGGCGGGAACGTAGTTGCCAGCCTCCAGCAGGACGATGTCGCCGGGAACAAGCTCGCGCCCCGGGATCGCCGTCTCGACGCCGTCGCGGATGACCTGGGCGTTGGGTGCTGACATCTTCTTCAGCGCCGCAAGTGCCTGCTCCGCCTTCGACTCCTGAATCACGCCGACGACGGCGTTCAGCACGACGATCACCATGATGGCGATGGAATCGACCCACTCGCCGAGCGCCAGCGCGATGAGCGCCGCGACAATAAGGATGATCACGAGGTAGTTGTTGAACTGGCCCCACAGCAAGGCGAGAAACCCCGGCCGCGGCTTTTCCCGCAGCTCATTGGCGCCCAGCTTCCGGAGACGATCCTGCGCCTCTTGCGAGGTCAGGCCTCGCTCCGCGTGCGTCTGAAACGCATCGACGACGCTTTCGATGGGCTGGTTATGGGTGTCTTTTTCCTGCATGGAGGTCTCCTTGACGGCTTTTCCCGCGGATCATGGAGCGAGCCGGCGGGAAATGAAAATTGCTTCTTGCGATGGCTACAATTGCGAAACGTAAGGCTCAATGGCGAATCAGAATTGCAGGCATTACGATTCGTAATGGATCGAAAGCTTGATGGAAGGGAACCGATGTGGTATCAATAGTGCGCGACTCGGCTAGAGCCGGGCGCCCCTCAAAAGGGGAGTAGCTTCGGCAGCCCCGTGGCTGCTACGACGCGATCGTCAATTCGGGCATTGCCCCGGTCGCGCCGGCATCGAGAACGGTGCAAGCGAGACCTTTGCCACACAGGTGAAGGTCCGTTTCGTACAGGCGGCCTTCACTGCGAGGTGAAGGCCGCTGTGCATTTTGGGGCACGGCGGTAATGGCAACGGATCGGAGGAGCCATCGCCATGCCGCAAGCGAACATCCGGCGTTTCCTGAAACATGGAACCCTGCCGCAGCTGCGCGTCTTCGAAGCCAGCGCGCGCCTCGGAAATTTCACCCGCGCCGCGCAGGAGCTGCACATGGCCCAGCCGACGGCCTCGGTGCAGATCAAGAAGCTGAGCGAGACGGTCGGCCTGCCGCTCTTCGAGCAGGTGGGCAAGCGCATCTACCTGACGGAAGCCGGCAGGCGGGTATACGCGGGCTGCAACGACGTCTTCCAGGCGCTCTCGAAGCTCGAGGAAATGCTGAGCGAAATGCGCGGGCTGGCGTCGGGTCAGCTGCGACTGGCCGTGACTTCGACGGCGAAGTATTTCGTCCCACGGCTACTCGGCGCGTTCGTCCAGCGTCATCCCGGCATCGAGGCATCGCTGCAGATCCACAACCGGAGCGAGTTGATCGCGCGGCTGGCAAACAACGAGGACGACCTCTACTTGTTCGCCGACCCGCCGGTCGAGCAGGAGGTCGTCGTCCAGGCCATCCTGTCCGACCCGCTGGTGGTGTTTGCGCGCAGCGACCATCCGCTGGCGGGGGAAAAGAGGATCGCGTTTGCGCGCTTCGCGCACGAGCCGTTCCTGATACGCGAACCCGGGTCGGGAACGCGCATGGTGGTGTTGAAGTTGTTCGAGCAGCACGGGCTCGCTCCGAAAATACGAATGGAGCTCAGCACCGACGAGGCGATCCGGGAAGCGATACTCGCCGGGCTCGGCGTCTCGATCCTGTCGCGCTACAGCCTGGGGCTGGAATCGGAACAGACGAAGCTCGCCTGCCTGGACGTCGAAGGGTTCCCCCGCGAGCGTCACTGGCATTTCGTCTATCCCGTGGGCAAGCAGCTGTCTATGGCCACGCGCGCATTCATGGACTTCGCGCGCATCGAGACAAAGAGCCTCGTGCGCGACGGCTTCGTCCAGCGTCCAGACTGACGCTCGAGCCGGGCGGGCTTTCAAAGCTCCCCCCGGTACGGATCCAGTCGTAGTTGACCGCGCCTTGCTCGGTCGCGGCGCCGAGCACCTTCATTCTCGCGTGCAGACCGAGGCTCGGGCGGAGGCGCTCACGCAGCGCTGACCGCCTTTCGGGCCGCGTGCTACGATTGCCGCTCCAGCGACAAGAGGAGATTTTGTGAAGCTTTACATGACGGAAACCTCAGGCAATGCCTACAAGGTGCGCTTGCTGCTTTCGATGCTGAACGTCCCGTTCGAGAAGGCGATGATCGATGCGCGGGGCGGAGAGCACAAGAAGGAGCCGTTCCTCAAGATCAATCCGCGCGGGCAGGTGCCGGCGCTGGAGGACGGGGGCCGCATCTACTGGGGCTCGACCGCATGCCTCATCTACGTCGCGCGCAAGCACGGCGGAGACCAGTGGCTGCCGACCGATCCCGCGGGGATGGCGGAAGTGGGTCAATGGCTGGAGCTGGCGCAGAACGAGCTGCATTACGGTCTGCAGTGGGCGCGCGGCAACAAGACCGGGATCAGGAAGGTCGGCAACTACGAGGAGTATCGCAGTTACGGAGAGGCGGGCTTGAAGCTGCTCGAGGGCCGGTTGAAGAGCAACCCATGGCTCGCGCTCGGGCGGCCGACGGTCGCTGATGTCGCCTGCTACCCGTACGTTTCGGTATCTCCGGAAGGCGGCTTCGCGCTCGAGAACTACCCGGGCGTGATGGCATGGATGAAGCGCTTCGAAACGCTGCCCGGCTGGATCAAGCGACTCTAGTCTTTCGCCATGCCGGATTTCCGCTACGGGCACGCAGCCGCGCAGAACTGGCAGGAAGCTGCGGAAGCCTGCATTGCACAGATCGGCCGGGGCCCGGCGAGCCTCGGGTTCCTCTACGTGACGGATCTGCTCGCCGACCACCTGGGCGACATCCTCGCGTTGTTCAGGAGCCGGACCGGCATACCTCACTGGGTCGGCACTGTCGGCATCGGCGTCTGCGCCACCGGCCGCGAATATCTCGACGAGGCGGCGATCGCGGCGATGGCCGGCGACTTCGAGCCCGATTCCTTTCGCGTCTTCTCCGGAGTGGCGAGCGCCACGGACGTCGACAACGTCACGCTCAAGTGCGGCGGCGCGGCGCCGAACTTCGCCATCGTTCACGCCGACCCCTACAACCGGCACATCGCCGATCTCGTGAGCCGCCTCGCCGGAAAGGTGGAGAGCGGGTTCCTTGTGGGCGGGCTCACCAGCTCGCGCCGGCAGAACCTGCAGGTGGCGGACGGCGTGGTGGAGGGAGGGCTTTCCGGAGTGTCGTTCGCCGACAACGTCACGGTTGCCACCCGGCTCACGCAGGGCTGCTCTCCGCTCGGGCCGAAGCACCAGGTCACTGCGAGCCAGCACAATGTCATCATCCAGCTCGACGGGCGCGCCGCGCTCGATGTCTTCAAGGAGGACATCGGCGAGACCCTCGCGCGCGATCTCAACCGCGTCGGCGGCCAGATCTTCGCGGGGCTGCCGATCGCCGGCAGCGACACCGGCGACTACCTGGTGCGCAACCTCGTGGGCATCGATCCCGCCAACCGCCTGATCGCCATCGGCGAGCTCCTGCAGCCCGGCGCGAGCGTGATGTTCTGCCGGCGCGACACGAAGACCGCCAACGAGGACATGGCGCGCATGCTGGACAGCATCCGCAAGGGCATGTTCGGGCGGCCGCGCGGAGGCGTCTATTACTCCTGCGTCGGGCGCGGCGCGAGCCTGTTCGGGCCGGATTCGGCTGAGCTCAAGATGATCCGCGAGACGCTCGGCGAGTTTCCGCTGGTTGGCTTCTTCTGCAACGGAGAAATCTCGCACAACCGGCTCTACGGCTACACCGGCGTGCTGACGCTCTTCGTATGACGCTGCTCGAGCGCATCCTGGTAATGCTGCCTCTCACGTGGATGGACGTCGCGGCGCTCGTGCTGCTCGTGACGGCATGGACCACCTACCAGTGGTATGCGGATTACGGCAGGCCGGCGCGGCCGCAGCTCGGACGCGAGATGGATCGTTTCGTGCGCGGATGGATCGAGCGCATGGTCGAGCGCGACAACCGCATGGTGGATGTCAACGTGCTGCGCAATATCATGCGCAGCTCGCAGTTCTTCGCCTCCACCACGATGCTCATCCTCGGTGCGCTGGTCGCGCTGATGGGCTACGCGGAGCGGGCGGCGAGCGTGGTGGCAGAGCTGCCGTTCGGGCAGCAGGTATCGATCCGCCTGTGGGAGCTGAAGATCCTGGTGCTGCTGCTGATCTTCGTTTACGCGTTCTTCAAATTCTCATGGTCGCTCCGGCAGTTCGGTTTCTCCTCAATCCTGGTAGGCGCTGCGCGCAAGCCGCCGGGAAACGCGTCGGATTACGCCGCGGACATCAACCGGATCGCCGTCATCCTCTCCTTCGCCAACCGCAATTTCAACCAGGGCCTGCGGGCCTATTACTTCGGGGTAGCGGCGCTGTCGTGGTTCCTGCACCCGGCGTTGATGATCGCGGTGACGCTGGGCGTGCTGTACGTGCTGCATCAGCGGGAATTCCGCTCGCGCACGCTCGAGGTTCTGGTAAGGGATTGACGCCGATCAGGCGGCGCGTTTCTGCTGCCCGGCGGCGCGCGCCCTGGCGGGCAGGCCGGTTGCTTCCAGATCGGCGCGCATCTGCTCCTTCGCTTCGCGCGCCATCTCGGCGCAGGGCACGCGCACCGGGCCGCCCGCCATGCCGATCAACTCCATCCAGAACTTCTGCTCGGCGATGGCCATGCGCCCGCCCGTGCCGTAGCCGGGAATCCACTTTGCGAGCACCGAGCGCAGGGGGTTCAAGCTCCGGCAGATCTCGGTCGCCTTGTTCATGTCGCCTGCCAGAGCCGCCCGGGCGTAGTCGTTGACCGGCGTGTAGCCGGGGACCTGGTAGAGATGGGGGCAGTAGTTGAGGAGCCACCGATCGCCGCACACGCTGATGTTGTAGAGAAACGGCGCCTCGTCCGCGACGCTCACTTCCACGTCCTTGCCGATGGCATCGCGCAGGGCGGTGGTTGGCTGGGGCTTGCTCACTCCCTGCTTGAAGCCGCAGATATTGGGCAGGGCGGCGAGTCGTTTCGCGAGCTTCGGAGAAATCGGGTAGGTGGCCTCGGTATTGAACAGCACGATGCCGATGTCCACGCGATCGCAGACGAACTTGTAGTAATCGTACACGGCGTCGTCGCCGCGGGCGGCGACGTACGGCGTCAGGATGATCACGAAATCGATCCCGGCGGATTGCGCGTGCTGCGCGAGCTTCACCGCCTCGTACGGATTCTGGTGGTGGCAGCCCGCGATCAGGGGAATGCGGCCCTTCGCGACCTCGACGTTGATCTCGACGACGCGCATGCGCTCCTCGTTCGTCATCGCCCAGAATTCGCCGACGTTGCCGATGCAGTAGTGGCCCTCGAGCTTGAGCCTGGAAATGCAGTGCTCGAGATTCGCGGCGTTGCCGGCCTCGTCGATCCGGTCGTCCGGGGTGAAATTCGTCGGCAGCGCGGTCCACACGCCCTTGAGGACGGACTTCGCGTATTCCTTGGCTTCGTGCTTGCGGTACTTCATCGTCGGCTCCGGTGCGTGGATCGCTTCCGGGGAAGCATAGCAGAACCGGGGCCGGGTCCGGCGCGACGAGCGCTCAACCGGCGGCGGCCTCGGTCGCTACCCGCGCATTGCGGCGTCGCAGGATCCAGTAGCCCACGAACAACGCGACCGGGATGCAGCCGTACACGGCAACCTCCTCGACCGGGTGGAACAGCGCAAACAGAGCGAAGGCGGCGAGCACGATCCGCAGGCCCACGTCGAGCTCGCGACGGTTGGCGAAGTTCGCCTGGATGGCAAAGCTGCAGCCGACAGTCGAGGTAATCATTATCAGCATGGCCTGAAGCTGCTGGATCCCGGGCTCCTTTACCAGCTCCGGCCGGGTGAATACCCCGAACATCAGGACGAAAAGCGAGACGCAAATCGTGATGCCGCGGAACAACGTCTGCATGAATGGGGCGTCAGCGATTTTTGCCGTGACCGCCGCTACCACGGAGGTGGGCGGCGTGAGCTCGCCCCAGACGGCGAGGAAGAAGGCGAAGAAGTGCACGACCCAGGGGTCGACGCCGACCTTGATCATCGGGGGCGCGATCACGAGGGCGGTGATGATGTAGGTCGGCGCCGGCGGGAGCCCTGTTCCGAGTAGCGCGCCGAAAAAGAAGGCGACGGCGACCATGGCGACGAGATTGACCCCCGCTGTCTGAATCAGGATGGAGCCGATCTTCGTCGGCACGCCGGTGATGACCAGCGCCCCGGTCATGATCGACAGCGTCGCGAGCAGAAGCGTCAGGTCGGCGGTCATGCTCGCGAAGGAGTCCACGAAGCGCCCGAGCGGGGCGATCAGCGTGCGCAACGACCAGCCATGCAGTCGCGCGACCACCACCAGGTGCGCGGCGACCAGGGTGCCGCCGATAGCGAGGAAGACGTAGAGCGCGGCGAACATCGGCGCGAGGTTCCATGCGGCCATTAAACCGATCAGGCCGCCGACGACAGCGACGAACGCCGCAACGTTCATCCAGTCGGTCGAACGCATGATCTCGGAGGTGACGGAGGCAAGGCGCGCGCGATAGCGCGTCGACAGCAGGTACACCGAAACCGCGACGCCGACGAAGTAGACCAGCGCCGGTGCGTAGCCGCGCGCGACCACGTCGAAGTAGCTGCGCCCCAGGAACTCCGCCATCAGGAAGGCGGAGATGCCCATGATGGGCGGCATCAGCTGCCCGCCGAGCGATGACGCGGTTTCGATCGCGGCAGCGACCACGCGCGGCATGCCGGCCCCGATCATGGCGGGAATGGTGGCCGAGCCAGTGGTGATGGCGTTCGCCGCGCTGCTGCCGCTCACCGCGGCGACCGCCATCGAACCGAGCACGGCGGACTGCGGCAGAGCGTGCGGCGAGCGCGCGGCGATTTGCGAGGCACCCTTGAGGATCGAGTCGACGCAACCGAAGGCGCGCAGAGCGGAAAGGACCAGGATGAACGAGCCGATCAAAGTCAGGGCGAGCTGGGGCAGGTTGGAGTAGATGCCGGTCGACATCTCGATGCTCATCGCGCTGATGATGCGCTGCCAGGTGAGCCCCGGATGGAAGAACATGCCGGGCACCACCGAGCCGTACACCGCATAGAGGATCAGGATGATGTTCAGGATGAAAAGCGGCAGGTAGCGCTTGCGCGCGTACTCCATGATCAGCACCGCCATCAGCGCGCCCATGGTGAAATCGGTCGTGCTCCAGATCCCGGCACGCACCGTGCCGATCTCGAAGTATTCGACGTGCATGTACACGGCGACCGCGAGCGACACGACCGCGTATACGGTCGCTATGAGGTAGTTGGCGAGCGCCGGGAGCCGCGGGTAGAACTCATCCTTGCGCAGCTCGTCCAGCGTGAACAGGATGAAGGTGACCGGAACCAGAGTGCTCGCGAGCAGTACCGGCCCGCCCAGGCTGGTCCAGTAATAGACGAAGAGATAGGCGAAGAAGAAGACCGCGGTCAGGTAGTAGAGCCCATCGATCACGATGCGCGATCGGCGGGCGGTATCGGCGGCGGCGGTCATCGTTGGAGACGGGTTGATACGAACAGCGGGGGCGGGCGCGCAGGCGCGCCCGCCCCCTGGGCTCAATTTACGTTGCCAGTCCTACTTCTTCGCGATCCGGCCGTCCCACTTCGCGTTCCAGACGCCCTTCTCGCGCATGTACTTCGCAAGTCCCGGATGGATCGGAACGTAATCCACCGACGAGGCGACGCCGCGGCGCTGCAGGCCGGGCATGTCCTTCGCAACCTGTGCAAAGCCCGCATCGGCTTTGGCCAGTTCCGCGGCGTTCTTCTCGATCACCATCAGCATCGTGTACAAGTCTTGCTCGGGTACCTCGAGGCCGACATGAAAACCGTAATAGAACGGCAAGAGGACCACCTTCTCGGCGTGTACGTCCTTCTTGAATGCCTCGGGCTTCACCTCCGTGGTGGCGAAGCCGACCTGCTTCAGGGCCTCGATCTCACTGGCGGATGGATTCAGGGCCGCCCAGTCGGCCGCGAGCGAAGCTTCAGTGATCCAGGGCGCCGGCGCGGATTCGCCCGCGGTATAGATGATGAACGCGTCGAGACCTCCCCCCTGGAGCAGCGACCCGGCGGCGGCGAGATCGACCTGGCGGTAGTTGTGCTTCACGCCCAGCGCGCCGTAGGCGCGCTCGAGATGGGCGCGCACGTCCCACGGCAGCGCCCCGGTGAACACGGCCTTGCCGGTGAGGTCTGCCCATCCCTTGTACTTGTCCCTGTTGCGCGAATGGACCGCGGTGCCGACCTCGATGGTGAACGTCCAGAACGACTGCACCGGCTGGCGCTTCATGCTCGCCTTGAAGCCCTTGAAACGGTTGGTGTCGCGGGCGAGCTCGTAGAACGCAATGTCGGCGCCGTAGTAGCCTTCGAATTGGCCCATCGCGTAACCCTTGACGGTCACGATCGCTCCCGGCGTCGGCTGCACCGTGATCCGGTAATTCTTCATCTCTCGGTTCAGCAACTCGGCCAGTACGACAAGCGCTTTATGCCCGGACGATCCGACCGCCGATGTGCCCCAGGGAATCTCCTTCGCCTGTGACCACGCGGGAGCGCACCAGGCCGTAACCAGGCCCGCGACGAGGGTGATTAACGCGCGTTTGAACATGATGGATCCCTCCTTTGATGTCAGGGGAAGGTTCTGCTGACCTTCCTTGAGCCCCATTGTATTACACGCGGCCGGGCAATGCCTGAGGGGTGAAACTAGAAGGAGGAGCCGGGCTCCTTCAGGAATTCCACCTCTTCGGGGGTCGATGCGCGCCCAAGGATCGCGTTGCGGTGGGGAAACCGGCCGAAGCGCTCGATGATGTCGCGGTGGTGGCCGGCGTAGTCGGCGAAGCTCGTGTACTCCTTGCGCCAGGCGGGCGCAACCTCGGTCGCAAGTCGCTCGAATGCGCGCGTGCCGAGCCGCTGCAGCCCGACGTCCTCGGCATGCTCGAACGGCAGGTAGAAGAACGCGCGCTGCGCGGGGATCAGCCCCCGGTCCACGCCCTGCTCGAGGCCGGCGGCGGCGAGACGCTGCGCCGCGGGATCCTGCGCGAAGGCGGCAGGCTTGCCCCGGTGGATATGGCGCGAGAACTGATCGAGCAAAACGATGAGCGCGATTCGCCCGCGAGGCGTGGCGGCCCATTCGGCATCCAGCTCGCCGCGGGCGGCGCGCCGGTGCAGCTTGCCGAATTTCTTCCGGATGACAGCGTCGTGGTTGCGCCCGTCGCTGAACCACATCCGCTGCTTAACGCGGTCGAGCGCGCCGTCGGGCCCGCAGGCGCCGAACCAGAACTCCAGCACCTGGTCGATCTCGGTCACGACTTATCCGATGGGTCGGGTTTGCGCTTCAGAAGCTCGCCGAGGTTCTCGAACGGCCGGTGGGTTGCCTGGGTTTCGTTTCCGCCCCTGGCCGGGTCGCGGCCGGCAGCGTCCAGATAACGCCGGTGCTCGGCTTCGTGGCAGTAGGTGCACAGCAGCTCCCAGTTGCTGCCGTCGGGGGGATTGTTGTCGTGGTTGCCGTCGCGGTGATGGACTTCGAGCAGCTGCAGGTTGGCGTGCGTGAAAGTCCGTGCGCACCGGCCGCATACCCACGGATAGAGCTTGAGCGCCTGTTCGCGGTAGCCCTTCTCACGGGCATCCCGCGCGCGCCGGGCGTCCGCCACAACACGGTCAAGCCGCCCAGCGTCAGGCGATGATTTCCTGGTTGGCACGATCCTCTGGGCCTCAGCGGAATAATAATGGACTCGCGGCTGTGCCTTGCCAAGCGGCGTGGTTTGACCTAGCCTTTTTTGCGCTTTTGACCAAGCCGAAAGGAGCTCTCGATGCGCAGCGCAATGCAATGGACATTGTTGGGTACGGCCGGATTGTTGACCTTGACGGGCTGCGCGACCGGCGAGTCGCAACAGGGAGGTTCCGGAGGCCCGATGTCATTCTTCATCACCAGCGTGGGGCCGGGAAAAGGTGGCGACCTCGGCGGGCTCGAGGGCGCGGACCGGCACTGCCAGTCCCTGGCCACGGCGGCGGGTGCCGGTAACCGCACCTGGCGCGCCTACCTCAGCACGCAGGGCAAGGCCCTGAACGATCCCAATGTCGTGCATGCGCGTGACCGCATTGGCACCGGCCCCTGGTACAACGCCAAGGGCGTGCGAATCGCGAGAAACGTCGAGGATCTGCACTCAGCGAGCAACAACGTGAACAAGCAAACTGCTCTGGATGAGAGGGGCCGGATGATCAACGGCCGCACCGAAAAGCCGAACAAGCACGACATCCTCACCGGCTCGCGGCCCGATGGAACGGCCTTTGCGGGAGCGTTCTTTCCGGACCTGACGTGCGGCAACTGGACGAAGAGCGGTACCGAAGGTTCGGCGATGACGGGCCACCACGATCGCGCCGGTCCGATCGACCACGCGTGGGCGGTGTCCTGGAACTCGGCGCACCCGACGCTCGGCTGTACCCATCCGCAGATCGTCAAGACGGGCGGCGACGGCCTGTTCTACTGCTTCGCAGCTAAATAGACCGGTTCGGCTACTCGCGCGCCACGCGCACGTCGGTCGTCACCGAGTTCGCGATGAAGCACTCGCGGTGCGCTTTGTCGTGGAGCCACTCGAGGTCCGCGGGATCCGGCTGCTTTCCGCCCCCGTATACGATCTTTGGATGCAGATCGACGCGCGTGATCGCGAGCTTCCCCGCGGCGTTCTTCTCGAGGTGGCCCACCGCGGCGTCCTCGTAGCTCTCGACGACGAAGCCCTTGTTCGCGGCGAGCGCGAGGAAGGTCAGCATATGGCAGCTCGAAAGCGCGGCGACCAGCATCGCTTCGGGGTCGACACGGTTGGGATTTCCGAGGTAGGCGGTCGTCGCGGAAGCCGGGACCTCGTTCCCGTTCACGACCCAGAGGTGATCGCGGCTGTAGGTCTTGTAGGTGAAGTCCTTGCCGCCGCGGGACCACTTAACGGTCGCCTTGTGCTCTGACATATATCAAAACCCCACGGCCTGGCCGTCGGTGCGGCGCTCGGACGCCGCCAGATAGCCGTCTTCCATGCGATAGATCAATTGTGCGCGGCCGAAGTCGGTGCTCCAGCGGTCGGCCTGTACAACCTTGTGGCCGCGGGACTTAAGTTCGTCGATGACGGCGGCGGGCACGCCTTGCTCGATATTGACGACGTCGAGGCCGTCACTCACGCGCCAGCGCGGCGCATCCGAAGCCGCCTGCGGATTCTGCCGGTAGTCTGCGAACCGCACCATCACCTGGGTGTGTCCCTGCGCCTGCATCGAACCGCCCATCACGCCGAAGCTCATAACCGGCTTGCCGTTCTGGGTGATGAACGCCGGAATGATGGTGTGGAACGGGCGCTTGCGGGGCGCGACGACGTTGGCGTGTCCCGGCCGCAGCACGAAGCCGTAGCCGCGGTTCTGGAGGCTCACGCCGTCCACTACGATGCCGGATCCGAAGCCCTGGTAGTTCGACTGGATGAAGGACACCATCATGCCGGAATCGTCGGCGGCCGTGAGGTAGACGGTGCCGGCGCGGCCGGGCACGCCGTGCTGCGGGGTCTTCGCCTTCTTCATGTCGATCAAGCGCGAGCGGCTCCTCAGGTACTCCTTGTCGAGCAGCCCGGAATTCTTCACGCGCATGGTGGCGGGATCCGACACGTACTCGTAGGCGTCGGCGAACGCGAGCTTCATCGCCTCGATCTGGAGGTGGAGACTCTCGGCGGAATCCACAGGGATCGCGCCCAGATCGAAGCCCTCGAGTATGCCCAGCGCCATCTGCGCCGCGATTCCCTGCGTATTAGGCGGGATCTCATGCAGCGTCCAGCCGCGATAGTCGTGGGCGAGGGGCTCGACCCAGTCCGCGGCGTGCGCGGCGAGGTCCTCGACCGTCATCGCGCCGCCGTGCTTGCGGGCGTGGTCCGCCATGCTCTGTGCGAGATCTCCCTTGTAAAAAGCCTCGCCCCGGGTTTCCGCAATGCGACGAAGCGTTCTGGCGTGGGCGGGCGCGACGAATTTCTCGCCTGCTTCCGGCGCGCGTCCGCGCGGCATGAAATGTTCGGCGAAGCCCGGGACGTCCTTGAGCAGTGGAGCCTGTTTTACCCACAACCGGGAGATCGTTGGCGAGACCATGTAGCCGTCCGCGGCGTAACGGATCGCGGGCTCGAAGAGGTCGGCGAACGGCAGCTTGCCGAAGCGCTGCGAAAGCGCGACCCACGCGGAGACCGCGCCGGGAACGGTGACCGCGTCCCAGCCGCGGGTCGGCATTGCCGAATGTCCCTTGAAGCGCTCGGGATTCCACGCCGCGGGCGAGCGGCCCGATGCGTTCAGGCCGTGGAGCTTCCTGCCGTCCCAAAGAATACAGAACGCATCGGAACCGATGCCGTTGCTGGTCGGCTCCACCACCGTCAGAGTGATCGCGGCGGCGAGCGCGGCGTCCACCGCGTTGCCGCCCTTCTGCATCATGCTGAGTCCCGCCTGCGCCGCCAGCGGCTGCGACGTCGCCACGACGTTCTTCGCCAGCACCGGCATGCGCTGGGACGGGTAGGGGAACTCCCAGTCAAACGGTTTCATTTGCGTTGTCACTGTGGCTCGATGCCGGCTTCCTTGACTACCTTGCGCCACTTGGCGATCTCGGATCGGATGGCCGCCGCGTGCTCCTCGGGCGTGCTGCCGATGGGCTCGGCGCCGCGCTCGACGAGGAACCTGCTGTTCTGCGAATCCTTGATCGCGCTCACCAGAGCGCCGTTGAGCTTTTCCACGATGGGGCGCGGCATATTGGCCGGCCCAACGAAACCGAACAGGCTCTGCACGATGTAGCCGGGCAGGCCCGATTCCTCCATGGTCGGGACATCCTTGGCTGAAGCCGCCCGTCTCGCGCCGGTCTGGGCAATGAGCCGCAGCTTCCCGGCCTGCACGTGGCCGACGAGCAGCGGCATGCTCGCGAACTGCATCTGCACGTAGCCCGACATGAGATCGATGACGGCCGGCCCGGCGCCCTTGTACGGCACGTGCACCAGCTTGATCCTGGCGGCGGAGTTCAGCATTTCTCCGGCCAGGTGCCCGATCGTGCCGGGCCCGGAGGTGGAATAGAAGATCTCGCCCGGCCGCTTCCTGGCGAGCCCGATCAGCTCCTTGACGTTGTTCGCGGGCAGCGTCGGATGCACCACCAGCCCGGAGGGGACGTCCACGATGAGGCCGAGTCCCGTGAAGTCCTTCTGGGTGTCGTAGGGGATCTTCTTCATCAGCGAAGGATTGATCATGAAGCTCGCGGCGACGAGCCCCGTGGTGTAGCCGTCTGGCAGGCTCCGCGCGATGATCTCGCCCCCGATCGTCGCGCCGGCGCCGGGGCGGTAATCCATGACGAACGCCTGGCCGATCGCCTCGCTCATCTTCGGCTGCAGGAGCCGGAAGAAAATATCGCTGTTGCCCCCGGGGGAGGCCGGGTTGACCACCCGGATCGGCTTGGCCGGGAACGTCTGGGAAAACACGGCGCCGTAATGCAGCGCGGAGCAGGCCGCCACCACGCCACAAAAAAGTCGCACTGGTGAGAACATCGACACCTCCTCGTGATCTTGCAGTCGGCTCCTGCGAGCGTTCCCATCGAGCGACGCGCAAGCGCCGGAGCCATTTAAGTCGCCGGATTATAGCAGCCGGATTCCCACGGCCCGCGCTACAATCCGCCATCGGCATTGCGCGACGGAATCGGGACTACCACATGGCTTCGAGCCGCATGAGCGTCATGGGCACCCGGCACCTCATCTCCGCCGGGCACTACCTCGCCGCGCACGCCGGGTTCCAGATTCTCGAGGCGGGCGGCAATGCGGTCGACGCCGGAGTCGCGGCCGGTATCGCGATCGGCGTGCTGCAGACCGACAAGGTCAACTTCGGCGGCGTCGCGCCGCAGATCATCTACACCGCGAAGACCCGGCAGGTGCACTGCATCGATGGCCTCGGCGTCTGGCCGAAGGCGATCACGCCCGATTATTTCGTCAGAAAGCACGGCGGCAAGATACCGAAGGGCGTGGAGCGGTGCGTGGTGCCTGCTGCGCCGGACGCGTGGCTCACGGCGCTCGAGCACTTCGGAACCATGAGCTTCGGCGACGTCGCATCCCACGCGATCCGGTTCGCGCGCGACGGCTTCCCGATGCACCCGATGATGTCGGACTTCATCAAGCAGAACCAGGAAACCTACCGGGGCTGGCCGGCGAGCCGCAAGGTGTTCCTGCCGAAGGGCCGCCCGCCGGAAGTCGGGGAGGTATTCGTGCAGCCCGACCTCGGCCGCACGATGCAGTACATGGCGGACGAGGAGAAGAAGGCCGCGCGCCGCCGGGGACGGAAGGCCGGGCTCGGGGCCGCGCGCGACGCCTTCTACAAGGGCGACATCGCGCGCGTGGTGACGAAGTTCATCGAGAGAGAGGGCGGGCCGATGCGCTACGAGGACTTCGCCGGCTTCCGCGTGAAATTCGAGCCCACGGTGCGGCTGCGCTTCGACGGCATCGAACTGCATGCCTGCGGACCATGGTCGCAGGGCCCGGTGCTGCCGATGGCGCTGAACATCCTCAAGGGCTTCGATCTCAAGGCGATGGGACACAACTCGCCGGAGTACATCCACGTCGTGACCGAGGCACTGAAGCTCGCCTACGCCGACCGCCACCATCACTTCGGCGATCCGCGCTTCGTCAGGGTTCCGATCAAGGGGTTGATGTCGGAGCGCTACGCGGAGCACCGGCGGTCCATGGTGAGCCTGGAGAAGGCGTGGCCGGAGATGCCGCCGGCGGGCGATCCGGACACGCTGGAGCCGTTGAGCCACCGCTGCGTGCCGGCGCCGGAGCCAGACGACGCCCCGGGTCCGGGAGATACTTCATATCTGTGCGTGATCGACCGCCACGGCAACGCTTTCTCGTGCACGCCGAGCGACGGCTCGGACAAGACGCCCATCATCCCGGGCGTGGGGATCCTGTGCTCCGGCCGCGGCACGCAGTCCTGGTCGAATCCTACGCATGCGAGTTCGGTCGCGCCCGGCAAGCGGCCGCGGTTGACGCCCAATCCCGCGCTGGCATTCAAAAACGGGCGCGCATACATGCCGTTCGGCACACCGGGCGGCGACGTGCAATGCCAGGCAATGCTGCAGGTCTTTCTCAACGTCAACGTGTTCGGCATGGCGCCCCAGGCCGCGGTCGAGGCGCCGCGTTTCGCCGGCTACAGTTTTCCCGGCTCGTTCGAGCCCCATCCGTACTATCCGGGACGGCTCCATCTCGAGTCGAGCCTCGCGCAGGAGGCGGGGAACGATCTAAGGGAACTCGGGCACAAGGTCTACGAGTGGGACGACATGACGTGGCTTGCCGGGGCGGTGTGCACCATCGTCGCCGACCATGAGAACGGGGTGCTGCACGGCGGCGCCGATCCGCGTCGGCCCGCCTACGTACTCGGGTGGTAGGACTGCTGTCAAGGGGTCGTAGGCAGGCAGACGGCGTGTCCACCCCGGCTGCCGAGCGTGCCGTCATTTTTCTGATCTTCGGGGCGGGTCTTTGGCTCGGGCCGGAGGGGTTCGCGGCCAGCATCGCGGTTGACGTCGGCCACTATCTCTCCGAGCCGGGCGTTATCAGCGCGCGCGGCGTCCCCGAGTTCGATTACAACCTGCGGCTCGCGCGGGAGATTTCGGATACGTTGCGTCGGGCCGGGCACAGGACGCTGCTGATCGGCGACGACGGCCTTGCGGAGAACCTCGGCAGCCGCGCTCCGCGCGCCGCGGGGATGGACCTCTTCGTCTCGATCCATCACGACTCGGTGCAACCGCGCTTCCTATCGAGCTGGGAGAGCGGCGGCGAAGCGTTTCTCTACAGCGACCGGTTTTCGGGCTTTTCGCTGTTCGTGTCGCGCCTGAATTCTCACACGGAAGCGAGCCTGAAATGCGCGTCGGCGATCGGCGCCGCGCTGAGGAGCGCCGGATTCGTCCCCTCGCGCTATCATGCCGACCCGATCGTGGGCGAGAGCCGGCCGTTTGCCGACGAGGCGAACGGCGTGCATTATTTCGACAACCTGGCGGTGCTGAAGACGGCGAGCATCCCGGCGCTGCTCTTCGAGGCGGGTGTCATCGTCAACCGCGACGAGGAGCTGCGCATGCGCGACTCCGATGTTCGCCGAAGCATCTCCGGCGCGGTCTTGTCGGCGGTGAGCGGCTGCCTGGACCAATCAGATTCGAAGGCGGGGAAATGAAGACAACCAGCGGGTCCGCGCCGATCCCGCCTGCCGTCGCGACGTTCCGCCGGTAGCACGATGCGGCGCATGCTCGGGGAACTGCTGATACCGCTCGGCATCGCCTACGGGGCGGTGCTGGTGCTCGTGTTCCTGTTCCAGTCCCACCTGGTGTTCTTCCCTGGCACGGGGCGCGAGGCCGTGCTCACCCCCCAGTCCTACGGATTGCGGTTCGACTCGGTGCAGATTCGAACCGCCGACGACGAGACTCTGGACGCGTGGTGGGTGCCCGCCGAGGGCGCGCGCGGGGTCGTGCTGTTCTTCCACGGCAATGCCGGCAACATCTCGCATCGCCTTGATTACCTCCAGATGTTCCACCGCCTGCGCTACACGACGCTCATCGTCGATTACCGCGGCTATGGCAAGAGCACCGGCACGCCGTCCGAGGCGGGAACCTATCGCGACGCGGAGGCGGCGTGGGAATATCTGCGCCATGCGCGGATGGCGCGTCCGCAGGACATCGTGATCGCGGGTGAGTCGCTGGGCGCGGCGGTCGCGACCTGGCTCGCGGCGGAGGTATCCCTCGCGGAGGGGAAAGGCCCGGGTGCCGTCCTGCTGTTCTCGACGTTCACGTCGGTCAACGATCTCGGTGCGCAGGTCTACTGGTTCCTGCCGGTGCGGCTGCTCTCCCGGATCGGCTACGACAACCAGGCGAACCTGAAGCGGATCCGCGCGCCGGTATTCATCGCGCACAGTCGCGACGACGACATCGTGCCCTACGCGCACGGCAAGCGGCTCTACGAGACGGCGAATGAGCCCAAAACATTCCTGGAGATGCGTGGCGGGCACAACGACGGATTCGTCTTTGTGCGGCCGGAGTGGGTTGCCGAATTAGGCGCGTTCCTCGACCGCCTCAATCCAGGAAAACCGTGATACGTGACGTGATAAGGCGCGACGTGACAATGCGTGACGAGGTAAGGCGCGCCTATTCAACAACCAAACACCGGACACGCTTCACCATGTCACGCGCCATCTAGAGACCAAGAATGGCCTGAACGCTGTCCACCAGCGACTCGGGCTTGAAGGGCTTGGTCATGTAGCCGCTCGCCCCGTAGGCGAGCGCTGCCACCACGTCGTCGTGCTCGGTTTTCGCGGTCATGACGATGATCGGAACCGACTTGTAGACGGGATGCTCGCGCAGGCGGCCGAGCAGCTCCAGACCGATGGTATCGGGCAGCACCATGTCCATGGCGATCACGTCCGCGGGCGGCTGCTTGTTCAGCTGCTCGACGATCTCATCCTGCATCGCAGCGGCGCGGATCTCGAATTTCGCGAGCAGGAGCGCGCGTGTCACGACGAGCGTGTTGCCCTGATCGGAGTCGATGACCAGCACGGTGTACTTGTCGCCGCCGGCGCGCGAAGGGACGCGCTTGGCAGCCCGGTTGATGATGTGAACGTAATAGCCGGCCTTTTTCGAGGCCTTGAGCCCCGACAGCGTTGTCTCCGCCTGCTTGATCTGCTCGATCGTCGGTACCTTCACCGGCCGGTTGATGAAGTTCGCGAAATCGAGCGGAGCGTCCGGTTTCGCCGCCGCCGCCGGGGGGGCACTGCCGGCGAGCTCGATGTAGCCGTCAACGAATAGCCGGTCGAGCGCCGCGTCGAGCTTGTCCGGCGCCGCTTGCGGGAGCTTGGCCCGCAACTGCTCGACCGTCGAGTTGTCGATCAGCCCGAGCAGCGTCTTCATGCCAGGTGGAAGTTTGCCCGGCGTTTCTGCCGCTTCGGCCTTGCCCTTGGCAGTCTTTACGTAGGCGATCCCGTTTGCCATTGTTGACCTATTTTCTCATGCATCGAGCAATCTCGCGACGTGGTCCGCGATAGCAAGCGACGAGGTCAGTCCCGGAGACTCGATGCCGAAGAGGTTGACGAGCCCGGCCACGCCGTGGTCGCGCGGCCCCAGTATCGCGAAATCCTGCGCGGGCTCGCCGGGCCCCGCGGTCTTCGGCCGGATGCCGGTGTAACCGGGGTGCAGCGTCCCGTCCTTGAGCCCGGGGTAGTAGCGGCGGATCGCGGCATAGAACTCCGCTTCCCGGCTGGCGTCGAAGCGGTAGTCGACGCTGTCGATCCAGGCGAAGTCGGGCCCGAACTTGACCCGACCACCGAGATCGATGGTGACGTGGACGCCGAGCCAGTCCTGACGCGCGACCGGATAGATCAACCGGCGGAACGGCGCCGCGCCGGAGAGCGTGTAGTAGTGGCCGATCGCGTAGAAGGATTGAGGAATCGTTTCCGGCGGGACGCCCGCGATCGAGCGAGCGACCGCCTGCGCGCCGAGCCCCGCGCTGTTTACCACTGCACCGCATTCGATCGTTGTGGATTCCGCGCCGCCGACCTCGAGTACGATGCCGCCCCGTTCCACGCGCCCAGACACGACGGGACTCCCGAGCGCGAGCGCTGCGCCGCCGCGCTCGGCGTCGCCGAGGTAAGCGAGCATGAGCCCGTGGCTGTCGACGATGCCGGTGGACGGCGAGAGGAATCCCGCGACGCAGCGCACCTCGGGCTCGAGGGCGGCGAGCTCGTCGCGGGCGAGCGGCCGCAGGTCCTCGACACCGTTCGATGCGGCCTGATCCAGGTACTTCCGCAGCCCGGGAAGCTCGCTCTCGTCGCACGCGACGATGATCTTGCCGATGCGCTTGTGGTGCACCGCCCGCTCGGCGCAATAGCGGTAGAGCGCTTTGCGCCCCGCGACGCACAGCCGCGCCTTGAGCGATCCCGTGGGGTAATAAATCCCGGCGTGAACGACTTCGGAATTGCGCGCGCTGGTATGGGTGCCGAAAGCGTTTTCCGCCTCCAGCACCACCACCTCGCGTCCGCTCATGGCCAGCCGGCGCGCGACGGCGAGGCCGACGACGCCCGCGCCGATTACCGCGCATTCGACCCGCTCTGCCATGGATCACCGGTCAGGAACGAAAGCGCGTCAGTTTACAATGGACATGATCATGGAGTGGGACCCTGGCTTCCTCGCGCGCTCGCCGATGTTCGAGCCGTTGCGCGCGCTCGGGGCCGCGCTGGCGGGTCCCGATTGGCCCACCCGTCAGGCGCTCCAGGACCTGCTCGCGCGCCGGGAAGAACCGGTGATGACCCGCAGCGGCCTGCCGGTGCACCTCGTGCCGGCGGGCGGCCGGAAGAGGTCCTTCGAGGAGCGCTACGAGGCGCGGATCCATCTCAGGGGCGAGATGGTGTTTCGGGACCGCAACTGGCACGATCTGCTGAACGTGCTGGTGTGGCTGACGTTCCCGCGCGCCAAAGCCGCGCTCAACGCGCGCCATTTCGAGGCGCTCGTGGCCCAGCACGCCGCCGGCGCGGCGAATCGCGGTCCCGCGCAGGACGCGCTGACGCTGTTCGACGAGGGCGGTGTCATCGTGGCGTCGCGCGACAAGAAGCTGCTCGGGTTGCTCGCGGAATGGCGCTGGAAGGAGCTGTTCTGGAGCAACCGCGCACAGTTGCCGGCGCGGATGCGCTTTTTTCTCTTCGGCCACGCGCT
>DATICE010000091.1:0-4055 GCA_035456985.1 Burkholderiales bacterium
AAGCGCGCGATGCACCTGCTCCCGGGTCGCGGGCCGCGCGTTGACGCGCAGGCCCATCTCGCCTGCGAGCGCGGCGAGCTGGCGGTGCACGTCGCGCCACTCGCGCAGCCTCCTCTGCGACAGGAACTGCGCGTGCAGCTCATGAGCGAGCTTGCGATTCGACTTGCGGCGCTGGACGGCGTCCCCAAAATGGTCCCACAGCTTGAGCAGCGCGAAAAAGTCCGACTGCTCGTCGTGAAACTGCTCGTGGGCCTTGTCCGCCGCGTCGGCGCGCTCGAACGGGCGCTCGCGCGGGTCGCCCACTTCCAGCGCCGCCGCGATGATGAGGATCTCGGCGAGACATTGCTCGTGCCCGCCGGCGATGATCATGCGCGCGACGCGCGGGTCGATGGGAAAGCGCGCGAGCCGCCGTCCCATTTCGGTCAGCGCGTTGGCCTCGTCCACGGCGCCGAGCTCGGCGAGCAGCTGGTAGCCGTCCGCGACCATGCGCGGGGCCGGAGGGTCGAGGAACGGAAAGCGCTCGACGTCGGGCAGCCCGAGCGCCTTCATGCGCAGGATGACCCCCGCGAGCGAAGAGCGCAGGATCTCGGGGTCCGTGTATGCGGGGCGGGCCCGGTAGTCCTCCTCGGTGTAGAGCCGGATGCACACGCCCGCCGCCACCCGGCCGCAGCGCCCGGCGCGCTGGTTGGCGGACGCCTGCGACACCGGCTCGACTTGCAGCTGCTCGACCTTGTTGCGGAAGCTGTAGCGGTTGACGCGCACGAGACCCGTGTCCACGACGTAGCGGATGCCGGGGACGGTGAGCGAAGTCTCGGCAACGTTGGTCGCGAGCACGATGCGGCGCGCGCCGCCCGTGTGGAACACCCGCTGCTGCTCCTCGAAGGAGAGCCGGGCGTAGAGCGGAAGTATTTCCACCCTGCCGGGATGGTGTCCGCGCAGCGCGTCCGCAGCCTCGCGGATCTCGCGCTCTCCGGGCAGGAACACCAGGATGTCGCCGCCGCCCGGCTCGCGCGCGAGCTCGTCGACGGCGTCGAGTATGGCGTCGTCAAGTTCCTGTTCATCGTCACCGTCATCGCGGGCCGAGAGCGGGCGGTAGCGCACCTCGACCGGGTAGAGCCGCCCTGACACTTCGATCACCGGCGCGCCCCCGAAGTGGCGGGAGAAGCGCTCCGCATCGATCGTCGCGGAGGTGACGATGAGCTTGAGATCGGGGCGCCGCGCCAGCAGCTCTTTCACGTAACCCAGCAGAAAGTCGATGTTGAGGCTGCGCTCGTGCGCCTCGTCGATGATGAGCGTGTCGTAGGCGCGGAGCCAGCGATCGCCCTGGGTCTCGGCAAGCAGAATGCCGTCGGTCATGACCTTGATGTAGGTGTCGGGCGAGACGCGATCCGAGAAGCGCACCTTGTAGCCGACGGCGTGCCCGAGCGGGCTTGCGAGCTCGGAGGCGATGCGCGCGGCGACCGAGCGCGCGGCGATGCGCCGCGGCTGCGTGTGGCCGATCATGCCCGCGACGCCCCGGCCGAGCTCGAGGAGGATCTTGGGCAGCTGCGTGGTCTTGCCCGAGCCGGTCTCGCCGCACACGATCACGACCGGGTTGGCGCCGACGGCGCGCGCGATCTCCTCGCGCCGGGTGACGACCGGCAACTCCTCCGGGTAGCTCGGGCGCGGCAGGTTGGCGCGCCGCCGCTCCAGGTCGATCGACTTCAGATCCTGAGGCTGGGATTGAGCGTGTAGAGGCCGGTAATCGCCGCCTGCGCGATGATATGGCCCTTCATCGCCGCCAGCACCTCCGGTCCCTTGAAAGCGCCCGCCACGGGGCAGCGCGCCATGTCGAGCGCATAGAGCGTGAAGATGTAATGGTGTGGAATCGTGTCGTTCCACGGCGGACACGGCCCGTCGTAGCCGAAGTAGTTGCCCGCCATCTCCTTGTCCGAGGCGAACCACGCGGTGTAGTCGTTCAGGCCCTGGCGCGTGCCATGCAGGCTTTCCGGGCCGGGCTTGCCGCGCGGCTTCACTCCGCCCGAAAACTCGCCCTCCCGGATCTGCAGCGTCGCCGCCGGCAGGTCCACCAGCACCCAATGAAAGAAATCCATGCGCGGCAGCTGCGCGGAAATGGTGCGCCCTTCCTTGTTGACGTCGTCAGGCTTGCTGGGCACGTCGGGGTCATGGCAAATCAGCACCAGCGACTTGGCGTTCGTCGGCACGTCCATCCACTGAAGGTGGGGATTGAGGTTCTTCCCGAGCGTCACGTGTGACTTGGGGTCCGGCGCGCAAAAGGCGTATTCGGCCGGGATTTTCTTGTTGCTGATGAAGGACTTGCTGCTGAGCCTCATGAACGTCTCCTACGGGGAAAGCCGCTGAATTATATACCGGCCGCCGGGCGAGCAAGCGCATTCATCCGCGCATCCCGCTCCGCCTTCGGCAGCCCCACGAGCTCCTGCACCGCAATGTAGAAGCGCGCAAGGTTTCCGCCCTCGCGCGCGAGCAGCGCCTCGAACGCCGGCACCTGCTGCGAATAGACGGCGACCGAGGCGAGCTGCGCGTTATTGGGTGTGCCGGCGAACCAGGAATCGTAGCCGGCGAACTCGCCCCACCCCGCCTTGAGCAACCGGTACTCGGATGCGAGCTCCGCGAGGATCGCGCGCTTGCGATCCCGCATCGCGTCCGGCACAAGACGCGTGCGATAGAGCGCGTCGAGCCGCCCGCGGTACTTATGGACCAGGCCGGAGAATTCCACGCGGATGCTCCGGCTCCGTTCGAACCGCCGCAGCTGCTCCGCGTCCCCGCTGCGCGCGAGCCAGCGCCGCACGCCTTCCTGCTCCACCGCCACCGCAAAGGATTCGTTGAACACGGTGTCGTCGCGCGCATAGGCGACCTGGTGCGCGAGCTCGTGGAAAATCAGGCGCGCGATTTCGGTGTCCGGGTAATGGATGAAGGTATTGAGCACGGGATCGGCAAACCAGCCCAGGGTCGAATAGGCGGGCACCCCGCCGATGTAGACGTCGTACCCCTCGCCTGAAAGCCCCGCGGAATACCGCTCTGCGTCCTCCCTGGCGAAATAGCCGCGGTAGCTCACGCAGCCTGCGAACAGGAAGCACGATTGAAGCGGCTGCACCGAAAACTCCGGGGCGGCGAACACGTTCCACACCACGAAGGCTCGCCCGAGGTCGGCGTAGCGGCGGTAGCTTTCGTTCTCGGGAAGGCCCAGCTCGCGGCTCGCGAATGCCCGGATCTCGAGCACCCGCGCAAGCCGCTCTTTCAGTACCGCCGGTGTTGCCGGATCCGCCATCACCTCCTCGACCGGCCGCTCGCGCCGCCAGACGTCGAGCTGCCCGCTCACCGACTGGAAGTAGTAGCCGACGTTCGCGCACCCGCTGACGAGCAGCAGCATCGCTGCCGCGATCAAACGCGAGCCGTGACCGCTGACCGGTGACTGGTGCCGGTCATCCCTCATCCTTCATCCTTCCGCCTTCCTCCCTTGTGAAGGCCCCATCGCGCAGGAACGCGCAGAGCTGCCGCACGACGGCGCGCGAGGTCAGCATGCCGAAGTGGTTGACGTCGAGAACGATGTGATCGCGCATCCCCGGCAGGCGCGTTTCGGCGACGCTCACCACTCCGTCGCTCGGCGCGGGCAGGTCGGGCGCGACGATGCGGCCTGCACCGATTGGCAGGCGGCCTGCGACGACGCCGATCTCCTGCTTGTTCTCGAATCCGGGGTGCCCCGTCTCATGCCACTCCGGCGCGCTGCGGCCGAGCGCCGCGCGCCCGCCGGGCAGCCGCGCGAGCCGCCGCGCCGCGAGACTCCCGGCGACGGGCGAGCCGAGCAGCACGGCGCGCCCCGGCGCGAGGCCCGGCACGCGTTCCAGCATGCGCAGGACGATCAGCCCGCCGAGGCTGTGACCGACGAAATGGAGCCGCGGCGCGGCAATGCCGCGGCTGAAGCGCGCCAGGCGCTCCGCGTTCTCTGCGAGCGTTAGCCGCATCGAGGGATAGGAATAGGCGAGCGCGCGGTAGCCGTGGCGCGCCACCCGCCGCCGCATCAGCTCCATCACGAT
>DATICE010000092.1:0-11016 GCA_035456985.1 Burkholderiales bacterium
CACAAGCCGGAGTGGCCGCGGCGCTCGGCCGCTACTCCTGCTTGATGTTCGCGTCCTTGATGACCTTCGTCCACTTGGCGATTTCGCTCGCCACCTCTGCCCCCAGGGCTTCCGGGGTGCTGCCGGCGACCTCGATTCCGATGCCCGCGAGCTTCGCGCGGAGGTCGGGCAACAGCAGCACCGCACCCGTCTCCCGGTTGAGGATTGCGATCGTGGCCCGCGGCGTGCCCGCGGGCGCGTAGAGCGCGTAGTCCGTATAGGACTCGAATCCCGGCAGCCCGGCCTCGCTCATCGTCGGCACGTCGGGCAGCTGGGGCGACCGGTTCTTGCGCGCGACGCCGAGCGGCTTCAGCCTGCCGGCCTGGATGTGGGGAATGTGCGCCGGCAGGCTGTCGATCGCGAACGAGACTCTTCCGTCGATCAAGTCGGGCAGCAGCTGCGTTGTGCCCTTGTACGGCACGTGCAGGATATCGACGCCGGCCGTCTGCTTGAAAAGCTCGCCGGTGAGATGGATGAGCCCGCCAATGCCGGAGGAGGCGTAGCTCAACTGGCCGGGCTTCGCCTTGGCGAGCGCGATCAGCTCCTTCACCGAATTCACCCCGAGTCGCGGCGGCACCACCATGACCACCGTTCCAAAGCCGATCTTGGTGACCGGCGCGAAATCGCGGCGAAGATCGTAGTCGAGCTTGCGGTAATACCCGTGCGCGATCGCGAGCCCGATGACGGGGGCTACGAGCAGGGTGTAGCCGTCGGGCGTGGCCTTCGCTGCGAGCGACGTGCCGAGAGTCGCGCCGGCGCCGGGCCGGTTGTCGACGACGATCGTCTGGCCGAGCCGGGGGCCGAGCTTTTCGCCGACGGTCCGCGCCACGACGTCGACGCCGCCGCCCGGGGGGAACGGAGCGATGAACCGAACGGGCCTCGTCGGATACTGCTGCGCGGCAGCCGAAAGCGCGGCAACCGCAACCACTCCAATCACGGCAACCAGACTGACGATCTTACTCATGGCGTCCCCCCTCGGATCTTTTCGTTATGGTAACCGAAGCGACGGCAGTTGAGGCCCATGTAATTTACCCTCGATATGCTTGACGGACTGGCAAGCTGCGGCGTAGCTTGGCGGCACGAGGCGGAGAAAAAATGAGAACCAGTAAACCTATCCGGAGGGAGGATGGCCATGCGGTCAACCACGGGAATACTGCTTTCGGCGTTGCTATCGTTATACGTCTTCGGCCCGGTGCAAGCCGGGCATATCAAGACGGTCACCAGCGATTACCACATTGATGCCGTCGATCCCGGCATCAGGCTGTTCGTGCGCCAGAAGATGGCGGAAGGCAACACGCGCTTCACCAACGAGAACATCGTGCTGTTCATCCATGGCGCCACGTTCCCTTCCACGCCGGACTTCGACCTGCGTTACCAGGATTACTCGTGGGCCGACTGGATGATCGACCATGGCTACGTGGTCTATATGTTCGACAAACGTAACTACGGCTTTTCCACCCGCGAAAAGGCGATGGACGAGCCCCCCGCCAAGAACAAGCCGGTATCGCGCTCGTATCTGGTGATCCGCGACATCGGGGCGGTAGTCGATCACATCCGGGCCAAGCACGGCATGAGCAAGGTGAGCCTCATCGGCTGGTCTTGGGGTGCGATGACCGCCGGCTACTACGCATCGCTGCACAGCGAGAAAGTCAACAAGCTCGTCATGTTCGCGCCGGCATACGCGTTTACACTGCACACCAACCTCGGTCCGGGGTCGGGTTTGCAGAACAAGCGCCGTCCGTACGAGTTCAACTACGGAGTTGGCGCGTACCGCTACGGCTCGGCGCAGGCCAACCAGGGACGTTGGGACGGGGAGATCCCGGTAAAGGACAAGAGCGAGTATCGCGAACAGGGCGTAGTGGACGCCTTCGCGCAGGAAGCGCTCGCCACCGATCCGACGAGCGGTTCGCGGAAGCCACCGAGTCTTCGCGCGCCCAACGGGGTGCTCGAGGACACCTACATGCAGGCAACCGGCAGGCGTATCTGGAGCGCATCGTCAATTTACGTTCCGACCCTCGTGATCGCCGGCGAATACGATACCTGGTCGTTCCCCGAAGACCGTGAAGGGCTGATGCGCGACCTCACCAATGCGCCGGTCAAGAAGCACGTGTTGATCAAGAATTCGACGCACTTCGTGCTTTTCGAAAAGCCGCGCTTCGAGTTCTTCGCCGAGATTGAAAAGTTTCTGCGCGAATAGCTCCCTCGCGCCGGTGGTGCAGCTTTCCGAGACGCCGCCGTATTGGAGCCGGCCCTCCGTTCCGCTCGGCTACCACAAGCCGGAGCGGCCGAAGCGATAGTGAAGACCTTCTACGGCTGGCGCATCGTGGCTGCGGGCGGCGCCCTGCAGTTCCTGCAGAGCCTGCTGCTGAACCAGTCCTTTGGCGTCTACCTCGCGGTGCTGGTCGAGGATCGCGGCTGGAGCAAGACCGCGGTCGCCGGCGCCGCCGCGCTCAAATCCACGGAGGCCGCCCTCCTCGGCCCGGCGCTCGGCTGGGCGGTGGACCGATTCGGCACCCAAAGCGTCGTCCGCCTCGGCATCGTCTCTTTCGGGATCGGCTTCATGCTGCTGAGCTGGATCGACACGCTCCCCGGCTTTTACGCGGCGTTCGTGGTCGTCGCGCTGGGTGCGAGCATGTTCGCCAACCCCGTCGTGGGCGTCGCGATCATCCACTGGTTCGAGAAGCGCCGGGCGCGCGCGCTGTCCGCGCTCCAGTTCGGCAGCGCGGTCGGGGGCCTCTGCGTGTTCCTCGTCGCGGCTTCGATCCAGGCCTACGGATGGCGGGCGACCGCTTTCGCATCGGGTCTCATCGCCATCCTCGTCGGCTGGCCGCTGGCGCGGGTGATCCGCAGCCGCCCGGAGCGCCACGAAGCCGTGGACGACCTGCCGTCCGAACCCAAGGACGCTTCGCGCGCCGCGGTGCGCGGGCTGGCGGGCTTCAGCGTGGGCGAGGCGCTGCGCACCAGCGCGTTCTGGCTGATCGGGCTCGGGCACGCTTTCTCGCTGCTGGTCGTGACCGCGTTCAACGTGCACGCCGTCGCCCACATCAAGGAGGGCCTCGGTTATTCGCTTTCCGTGGCGACGCTCGCGTTC
This sequence comes from Burkholderiales bacterium, assembly GCA_035456985.1. GTDB lineage: Bacteria > Pseudomonadota > Gammaproteobacteria > Burkholderiales > SG8-41 > SG8-41. The sequence goes on from DATICE010000092.1 coordinate 3,131, forward strand.
ACGCTGGTGACGGTCGGGCAATTCGGCGGCGTGATGCTGGGCTGGGTGATCGGCGACCGGTTCGTGAAGCGCAAGGTCGCGGCGGCCTGCATGCTGATGCACTGTGCGGGCCTGCTCATGCTTACCTACGCGACCGGTCCGGTGTTGCTGGTGGTCGCGGCGCTGGTGCACGGCGTCGCCTGGGGCTTGCGCGGCCCGTTCATGGCGGCGATACGCGCCGACTATTTCGGGCGGAGCTCGATCGGCATGATCATCGGGCTCTCCTCGCTCATCCTCGTGCTCGGGCAGATCGGCGGGCCGATCATCGCCGGCGCGTTCGCCGACTGGACCGGGAACTACCGCATGGGATTCACGATCCTCGCGCTTCTGGCCGGCGTGGGATCGCTGTTCTTCCTGATGGCGAAGCGGCCGCGGCGGGTCGCCAGCTAGAGCTTCCAGCGGTAGGGGTAATCCATCTGGGTCGCGACCCGGTCGCGCGCCTCCGCGCCCGCCAGGCGCTGCACCAGGTGCAGTCCCATGTCGAGGGAGGACGAGACGCCGCGCGCAGTAATGATGTCGCCTTCGTCGACCACCCGCTCCCTGACGACCTCGCCGCAGTAGGGCTCGAGCTCCTTGTAGGCGCTCGGGTGCGTCGTCGCGCGGCGGCCCCGCAGGAATCCGGCGGCTCCGAGCAGCAGCGCCCCGGTGCATACGGATACCTTCAGCGGCGTGGATTGGGCGGTCTTCAGCCAGTCGATGAAGCCGCGATCGTGCTGAAGCTCCCGGGTGCCGTGCCCGCCGGGCACGACGACCATGTCGTAGGAGGCAAGCGGCTCATCCGCGACGTCGACCTCGTAGCGAAGTCCCCGGTCGTCGACCACGTTTCGCGTCCGCGAGCAGACGCGCCACTCGAAGTCGTCGACGATCTTCATGGATTTCAGCCGCGTGACCGGGTCGTAGAACCCGATGAAATCCAGGGACGTCATGCGATTGAACACGACGAAGGCAGCTTTCATGGCATCCTCCTGCTGCGTGCTGCCGTCATCACAGCGCAGCGACGAACTGCTCGACCAGATTGTTGAACCGCTCCGGGATCTCCGTGGGCGGGAAGTGCCCGGCGTCGGGCAGCTTGATGTACTGCGACCCCGGCACGGCCTCGTGGATCTCTTTCTCGTACTCCGGCGGGTTGCCGTGGTCGCGCAGGCCGCGCAGGAGGAGGAGCTTCGGCTTGAGGCTCGCGATGCGGTCGCGCACGTCGAAGGCATCGATCGCCTTCAGGTCGTGGTACTGCGACATCGGTCCCACCTGGCGGTGGCGCTCCACCAGGCGCTCGCGCAGGCCCGGCTCCACCAGGTACATCGCCTTGCGCTGATACTCGATCCACTCGGCGTAGACCTTCGGGTCCTCCACTGCGCGCAGCCGCATCTCGTAGGTGCCTGGCGGCCGCACCTTCGGCCGCGCCGCGACCGTCATCACCACGAGGCCCTTCACTTCCTCCGGATAATCGAGGCCGTATTGCAGCGCGATCGAGGCGCCCAGCGTGTAGCCGACCAGGACGAGGTCCTTGTTCAGGCCGCGCGCCCACAGCCAGCCGCGCACCCACTCCGCGTAGCGCGCCACATCAGGGCAGCGTGTGCCCTCCAAGTGCCCGGGCAGATTCGGCGCGACGCTCCCCGGGAAATGCCGGCTTTGATAGTAGTACGCGTCTGCGCAGGCGCCCGCGCCCGGGCCGTGGAGAAAGACGAGCTGCGGCATGGCGGTGCGGCTACCCTCCGACGCGGAAGAGCCCCCGCTTCGCCTTGTGCAGCCGCTCGAAGCCGGTGCGGGTGACGCGCACGAACTCGCCCACCTGCACGCCTGCCTTGTGGTCGCGGGTGATGACGTTGGGCTGCACGACCACCGTCATGTTCTCCTCCAGCCTCATGTCGGGGAGCGTGCCCGCCATGCGGCTCTTGCAGCCGATGATGGGCTGGAAGTAGCCGCCGCCGAAGCCGTGCATCAGGTCATCGCAGATGGTAAAGCCGTTCTTCTCGATGACGCCGGTGGCATCGAGAATCTCCTGCATCGTCGCGCCGTGCCGGATGACTCCGGTCACCGCGTCGAACGCCGCCTCCGCCGTGTCGTAGAGGTCGCGGTAGAGCGGCGTCGGATCCGCGCCGACGGTGAACGTGCGCAGCACCTGGCCCGCGTAGTCCCACCAGTAGGCGGAGAGCTCGCAGAAGGCGACGTCGCCCTTCTTCACCTTGCGCGGCGAGTGATGCTGGGGCGGGACGTAAATGTGCGGCTTCGCCATGGAGGTGACGCCGATGTAGTGGATCATCGTCGTGCCGCCGTGCTTGATGTAGGCGCTCTCGACGATCGCGCCCAGCTCGCGCTCGGTGAGGCCGGGCCTGGTGCCGGCAAGGAGCGCGGCGAGGCCCGCATCGGAGAGCGCCGCGCCGATCCGCAGCCAGTCGAGTTCCTCCTCCGACTTGATCTGACGGAGCCGCACGTATTCGGCGTCGAGCAGCACCATCTGGAAGTGCTGCTCCATCTCGCGGAACCGGGCGACGCGCAGCGGGCCCATCACGCCCACACGCTTTGCGCCCCGGCGCTTCAGCTCGTTCACCATCTGCTGCAGGCCGTGGTGCGCGCCCCAGTGCACCTCGACGTCGCGCGCGATCTTCCTCGCGAGCGGGAAGTGGTTGACCCACTCGACCGCCATCCACATCTTCTCGCCCGGCTTGAAGATGGCGTAGGCCTCGACGGTGCCCGGCCAGCCGGTGACCCATTGCGGGGCGTTGCCGGCGCGCGTGTCGGTGATGACGATGAGGTGATCGACCCCCGCCTTCTCCATCACCGCCCCGAGCGCCTTGTGCCGGCGCGCGTACTCTGCGTCGGAGAAGCGCGGATACTCCTGCGCCATGATCGACTTCAGCTTAGGCGCCAGTCTCAGCGGTATGTCCCGCGTCTTCATTTCCTCACTTCTTCCTGAGCTGCTCCTCGAACCAAGGATACGCGTTTGTCTGGCTCGCGGGGCGGACGGGTTGAGCGGGGCGGACCCAGGAGGGGTTCAGATGTGCGAGCGAGGTGACGCCCATTAGGCCCATCGCCGTGCGGATCTCCACGTCCATCAACTCCAGCATGCGCTTCAATCCCGGCTCTCCCGCGGCCGCGAGCGCCCAGCCGAGGAGCTTGCCGACGCCAACGGCGCGCGCGCCAAGGCAGAGCGCCTTCACCACGTCGGTGCCGCGCAGCACGCCGCCGTCCCACAGGATTTCGGCCCGGCCGTCCACGGCGGCGACGACTTCCGGCAGCACCTCGATCGTGCCCTGCGCGTGATCGAGCTGGCGCCCGCCGTGATTCGAGACGTAAACGACGTCTGCCCCGTGCTCGACCGAGAGCTTCGCGTCCTCCGCGGTGGCGACGCCCTTCACGATCAGCGGCACCTTCCAGTGGCTCTTCATCCAGATGAGGTCGTCCCACTTGAGGCCCATCTGGAACGAGGGATCGCCGAAACCCTCGCGCACGTTCGCGCGGGCGATGATGTCGCGCTCGCGGCGGCCGTAGTAGTTCCGGTCCACGCATACGCAGAGCGCCCGGTAGCCGGCGGCCTTCGCGCGGTCGAGGATGTCCTCCACCCACTTGCGGTCGGCGCGCACGTAGAGCTGGAAGATGAGCGGCTCCTTCACCGCCTCCGCCGCGGCTTCGAGGCTCGGCTTGGCGGCGGTGCTGATGAACGCAGTCGTGCCGTGCGCCACCGCCGCGCGCGCGACGTTACAGGCGCCCTCGGGATGCGCGAACCCCACGAAACCGCCGACCGGCGCGAGGAAAACGGGGCTCGCGAGCTTCTGTCCCAGCAGCGTCGTCGTGATATCTATCTTCCGCACGTCCACCAGCACGCGCTGGCGCAGCGCGAGGCTGTCGAGCGCCTGCCGGTTGCGAAGAAGCGTCGTCTCCGAGTCCGATCCGCCCGAGAGGTGGTTCCACAGGTCCTGCGGGAGGTTGCGCCGCGCCGTCGCCACGATCTCCTGCAGCGAGACGAAATTCGCGGCGGCGCGCTCGTCGATGCGCGGGTACTTGCGCGGGGCGTCCGGCTTCGCCCCTCCGCCACTCGCCTTAGCAGGTTTCGCCTTCATCCTTCATCCTTCATCCTTCATCCTTCATCCTTGCAGTTAGATGCCCATGCCCTTCAGCAACCTCTCACTGTAGCGCTTGCCGGCCCCCGCGCCGATCGCAAAGATCTCGCTCAGGCGCGCGACTTTCTCGGGCGATAGCCGGATTTCGGCAGCGGCAGCGTTCAATTCCACGTTTTTCACGTGGTTGGTGCCCGGTATCGGCACGATATCCTCGCCCCGGGCAAGTATCCACGCGAGCGCGAGCTGCGCCGCGGTCACGCCCTGCCCCTGCGCCATCGTCTCCAGCTCCTTCACCAGCTCCACGTTGCGCGCGAGGTTTTCGGGCAAGAAACGCGGATGGCGGCGCCTGCGGTCGTTCGCCGGGAGATCGTCCACGCTCTTGATCCTTCCGGTCAGAAGGCCCCGGCCGAGCGGCGCGTAGGCGACGTAGCCGATGCCGAGCTCCCGGCACACCGGAATGACGTCGCGCTCCACCTCCCGGAACCAGAGCGAATACTCGGTCTGCAGCGCGCTGATGGGGTAGGCCTTGTGCGCCCGCCTGAGCGTCTCAGGCCCCGCCTCGCACACGCCGATCCAGCGCACCTTCCCCTGCTCGATCAGCCGCGCCATCGCGCCGATGGTCTCCTCGATCGGCACCGCGGGGTCGACGCGGTGGAGATAGAAGACGTCAATCACGTCCACCTCCATGCGCTTCAGGCTCGCGTCGCAGCTCTGGTAGACGTACTCCGGACGGCCGTTGGTCGCCTTCTTCCCGTCGGGGAGGTCGATGTTGCCGAACTTGCTCGCGACCATCACCTTGTCGCGAAAGCTCTTGACGGCGCGGCCGAGCAGCACTTCGTGCCGCGTGCCCCAGTAAGCGTCCGAGGAGTCGAAGAAGTTGATGCCCAGTTCGTAAGCGCGCCGTATCGTCGCGTTGAAGGACTCCACCAGCGGCCCGTCGTCGAGCCTGATCGGCTCGCTGCCGCGGCCCATGCTGATCGCCGACACGCGCGGGCCGTTCGTGCCCAATTGACGATACTTCATGAAAGGCGGAGGCCGCCTGCCCGGCGGCCTCCCCGATCTCACGCCTCTGTGGTGATCACTGCGGCTTGATCCCCGCCGCCTTGAAGATGCGCGCGGTGTCGGCGATCTCGCGCCGCACGAACTTGCTGAATTCCGCCGGCGTCATGACGATGACGTCGTTGCCGAGCGTCGCGAGCCTCTCGCGCATGCCGGAATCGGCCAGCGCCGCGCCGAAGTCCTTCCGGATCTTGGCAAGCACGGGGGCCGGAATGCCGGCGGGGCCCCACATCCCGAACCACAGCCTGTACTCGAAGCCGGGGACGCCCGATTCGGCGATCGTGGGGACATTCGGCAGCTGGCTCGAACGCTTCGCCGAGGTGATCGCCAGCGCCCGCAGCTTGCCCGCCTGGATGAACGGCAACCCGGCCGAGATCGGCGAGAAATAGGTGTCCACCCGCCCGCCTAGGACGTCGTTGATCGCGTCCGCCGAGCCCTTGTACGAAACCAGCGTGAAGTCGATCTTGGCGTCGAGCTTGAGCTTCTCGCTGTTCAAGTGGGTGCCGCTGCCGAGGCCGGCAAAGGCGAAATTGATCTTCCCGGGGTTCGCCCTGGCTTCGGACAGGAAGTCGGCGAACGACCTCAGCCTCGAGCCCGGGTTCACCACCATCACGTTGGGCTGGGCCACGAGCGGCATGATGTCCACGAAATCCTTGACCGTGTCATAGGGAAGCTTCGCAAACATGGACGGATTCACCACGTGCGCGTTGGAGTTGATGATCAGCGTGTAGCCGTCGGGCGCGGCCTTCGCCGCGATCGCCGAGGCGATCGAGCCGGCCGCGCCGCCGCGGTTGTCCGCCACCACCTGCTGGCCCCAGATCTCCGAGACCTTGGCGCTGATGATGCGGCCGACTATGTCGGTGGCGCTGCCCGCCGGGAACGCGATGATCGCGCGCACCGGCCGCGTGGGGTAATTCTGGGCTCCAGCCTGCAGGGCAACCGCGGCCAAGGCCAACGCCAGGATTCTTGTAAGTATCTTCATGCCGGTTTCCTCTTTGGATGAACACTCACGACAGCCCGTCGCTCACTTCCACGTTCTCGGATTCGAGCTCGATGCCCGAGGCCTTGGCCTGCAGCAACAGGAGCGCCGCAAAATCCTTGTCAGTATAGCCGTTGCCGATCAGGGTCTGCACGAGGTCGCGCGTCACCGAGGCGAGCGGCATAGGCACGCCGAATTCCCTCCCCGCCGCGAGGCCGAGGTCGATATCCTTGCGCAGCAGCTCGGGCGTGAAGGTCACGTGGAAATCGAGGTTCACCAGCGCCGGCGTCTTGTAGCGGGTGAACATGCAGCCGAAGATGCTGTTGTTGATGAAATCGAGGAACGCGTGGCGCGGCATGCCCGCCTTCTGCGCGAGCACTGTGATCTCGCACAGCGACTGGATGACGACGCTCAGGTAGACGTTGTGGCAGATCTTGGCGATGCGCGCGAGCTCCCCTTCCCCGACGTAGCTCGAGCCCCGGCCCATGGCGTCGAGGTAGGGCCGCGCGGTGTCGTAGGCCGCCTGCGCGCCGGAGATGACGAACATGAGCTTGCCGGATTTGACCACCTTGTCGTTGCCGGACACCGGCGCGGCAAGCATCTTGACTCCCTGCTTGCCGAGCTTCTCCCGAATCTCCGCCGATTCCTCGAGCGAGATCGAGGTCGAATCCACCACGATCTTCGGCGCCCTTCCCTTCGAGGTCACGCCGTCCGCCCCGAACAGCACCTCCTTCACGTCCTTGCCGGTCGAGACCATGGTGAAGACGATGTCGCACGCGGCAAGATCGGCAAGAGTGTCCGCGATCTTCGCGCCGGATTTCGCCAGCGGCTCGGCCTTCTTGCGGGTGCGGTTCCACACCGTGATGTCGCATCCCGCCTTTGCCAGCCGCTCGGCCATCGCGTAGCCCATGCGGCCGATGCCGATCCAACCCAGCCGGTGCGCCTTCATGTTTGCTGTCGCCATTCAATATTTCTCCGCTATCTATTCATCAAGTGACATCACGGAAGGATGAGGGATGAAGGATGAGGGATGACCTTGTTTTTTCCGTACTGCGAGGGTCATCCTTCATCCTTCCGCCTTCATCCTTAGCGTTCCACGGGAACGCCGACCAGGTTGCCCCACTCGGTCCACGACCCGTCATACACCTTGACCTTCCGGAAGCCCAGCAGCTCGGTCAGCGCGAAATAGAGCACCGTGGCGCGGTGGCTCATCCGGCAGTAGGCGACGATGTCCTGCTCGGGCGCCGCGCCGCGCGCCGCGAAAAGCTGCCGCAGCTCCGCTTCCTGCTTGAACGCCTTGTTGCCATCGAGCAGTTCCTCGAAATACAGGTGCTTCGCGCCGGGAATGCGCCCGTAGCGCAGCGCCCCGACGTCGGGGCCTTCCGGTCCGCCCACGCGCTCTCCCCGGTACTCCTCGGGCGAGCGTCCGTCGAGGAGAAGCGCGGCCTTGCTGTCAACCACTTTGAACATCCTGTCGCGCAGCACGCGCATGCGCTCGACGCGCTTGACCGGCGTGTAGGTCACCGGCGCCGCCGGCGGCGGCTCCTCGGTGGTGAGCGGCCGTTTCTCCGCGACCCAGCGGTAGCGCCCGCCGTCGAGCACCTTCACCTTCCTGTGCCCGCAATAGCGGAACGTCCACCAGGCGTAGACGCCGAATTGCAGCCCCTCGCCGTAGAAGACGACGGTCGTGTCGTTGCCGATGCCGGCCGCGCCGCAGCGGCGCGCGAATTCCTCCGGCGTCGGGAAATCCC
>DATICE010000093.1:0-15715 GCA_035456985.1 Burkholderiales bacterium
ATGCAGCGCGTCGCGATCGCGCGCGCGCTCGTGCACCGGCCGCTGCTCCTGCTCGCCGATGAGCCCACCGGCAACCTCGACGCGGACACCGCGAAGCAGGTGCTGGCGCTTCTGCGCGAGCAGGTGAAGCGTGAATCCGGCGCGGGCATCCTGGTTACCCACTCGGCGGTCGCTGCCGCGAGCACCGATCGCGTGCTGACGCTCAGCGCGGACGGGTTGCATACCGGGTGAGCGGATGATGTGTGACGAGTCATGGATGCTCACCTGACGCCTCACGCCTCTCGCCTCACGATCTTCGGCGGGCGCTTCCTCCTGCTTTATGCGCTCGTCCTCGCGCCGCTGCGCGAGAGCCCCGGCCGCGCCGCGCTGGGGGTTTTCGCCATCGCACTCGGAGTCGCGCTCGGCGTCGCGGTCCACCTTGTCAATTCGAGCGCGCTCAATGAATTCGAGCTCGCCGCGCGGCACCTGGCCGGCGAGGCCGACCTGGTAGTGCGCGGCCCGCGCTCCGGGTTCGAGGAGGCGTGGTACCCGCGGCTCGCGCAGCTGCCGCAGGTCGAGGCTGCCAATCCGGCGCTCGACCTCGAGGTGCCGCTCGCCGGACGCCCGGATAGCCTGCGTATCCTGGGTTTCGATCCGCTGCGCGCGGCGCAGGTGCAGCCCTCGCTTCTGCCGGAGCGCTCGAGCATGACGCTCGAGCTCTTCGACGCAGAGGCAATTCTGCTCAGCCCGTCCGCGGCGGAGTGGCTTCGTCTGAAGCCGGGCGACCGGCTCGATGTGCAGGTTGGCACCCGCGCTATTGCCTTCAAGGTCGCGGGGCTCCTGCCGCAGGGTGCATACCGGCAGCGCCTCGGCGTGGTAGATATCGCCACGGCTCAATGGCGCCTCGCGCAGCTCGGCCGGCTGAACCGGGTGGACCTGCGCGTGAAGCCCGGCACCGACGTCGCCTCCTTTCGCCGCGAGCTGCAGGACCTGCTGCCTGCCGGCGTGCAGGTCATGACGCCGGAGATCGAGGGCGAGCGCGGCGCGCATCTCACCCGCGCCTACCGCCTCAATCTCGACATGCTCGCGCTGGTCGCATTGTTCACCGGCGCGTTTCTCGTGTTCTCCTCCCAGGTCCTGGCGCTGCTGCGACGACGCACCCAGCTCGCCCTCCTGCGTGCGCTGGGGGTCACGCGCCGCACGCTCGTCGCCCGCCTGCTTGCGGAAGGCGCCGTGATCGGCGTCATCGGCGCGATCCTGGGGACGCTGCTCGGCTACGCACTTGCGCGCTATGCGCTCGCCGTGGTCGGCGCCGATCTCGGCGCCGGGTATTTCCGCAGCATCGTCGCGGGCCTCGAAGTCGAGCCCGGCACGCTCGCGTTTTTTGCCGCACTCGGCATACTGTTCGCGGTACTGGGCGCCGCCGCGCCTGCGTGGGAAGCCGCGCGGCGTGCTCCCGCCCCCGCGCTGCGCGCGGGCGACGAAGAGGAAGGCCTGAGGAAACTGCATACGCTGTGGTGGGGCGCGGCCTCCATCGCGGCGGGACTGCTGCTCGCGCTCGCCCCCGCCGTCGGCGGACTCCCGGTCGCCGGTTATGTCGCGATCGCACTGATCCTGCTCGGCGCGGTGCTGGTCATGCCCCACCTCGTCGAAACTTGCCTCGGGCGCCTGCCGGTGCCCGGGCGCACGTCCCTGGCGCTTGCGGTCGCGCAATTGAAGGCCACCCCGCGCCAGGCGGCCATCAGCGTCGCCGCCATCGTCATCAGCTTCAGCCTGATGGTGTCCATGCTGATCATGGTGAACTCCTTCCGGACATCGCTCGAATCATGGCTCGAGCGGATGCTCCCGGCAGATCTCTACCTGCGGCCGGCGCGCTTCGGGGAAACGGCGTTTTTCACGCCGGACGAGCAGGCGCGCATCGCCGCCACACCGGGGATCGAGCGCACCACGTTCATACGCACCCAGACCCTGCTGCTCGCGGCGGAGCGTCCGCCTCTCACGCTCCTCGCGCGGCCAGTCGAAGCCGGCGATCCGGAGAAAGTGCTGCCGCTCACGAGCCAGCCCTACGTGCCGCGCCCGGAAGAGCCTCCGCCGGTATGGGTGTCCGAGGTCGCTGCGGATTACTACGGCCTGCGCACGGGAGAGCGCGTGCAATTGCCGATCGGCAGCGCGCTCCGCCCATTCACTGTCGCCGGGATCTGGCGCGACTACGCGCGCCAGAACGGCGCCATCGTGATGAATCGCGAGCTCTACATCCAGCTGACCGGCGATCGCCTTGCCAACGACGCGGCGTTGTGGCTTCGCAGGGACGCCTCCCTTACGGAAGTCCAGCAGGCCCTGCGCGGCCGATTTTCCGCCGCCGCCGGATTTGAAATCTCCGCTACGCGCGAACTGCGCGAAATCTCCCTACGTGCCTTCGACCGCACGTTTGCGATCACCCATGCGCTGGAGATCGCCGCCGTGCTGATCGGGCTCTTCGGCGTAAGCATCTCTTTCAGCGCCCAAGCCCTCGCCCGGCGGAGGGAGTTCGGCGTTCTGCGGCACGTGGGCATGACGCGGCGCGAGATCGGCGCAATGCTGGGCTGCGAAGGAGCTGTGGTTGCGACCCTGGGCTGCACCGTAGGACTTGCGACCGGCTGGCTCGTGGGCCTGATCCTCACGCACGTCGTCAACCGCCAGTCCTTCCACTGGAGCATGGAGCTCAGCCTGCCGTGGCTGCCGCTTGCCGGTCTCGCGCTGCTCATCATCGGCGCCGCCGTTGGCACCGCGGTGTGGAGCGGGCGCGCGGCGATGGGCGAAGACGTCGTGCGCGCCGTACGGGAGGACTGGTGATTGATGAGGCGTGACTGATGAAACGTGACTGGTTCAGCATGACTGAAAAAACTTCAGCACACCTCGACTACCGAAGACGCTCACTGCTGTGGCTCGCAAGCTTGCTCGCCGTGCCCAAGGCAATCGCGCAAGTCACGCCCCATCAGTCACGCAGTACCAGTCAAGCGCTACCAGTCACGCAGTTTGCTCCCGTAGTCCCGGGCTACAGAATGCAGTTTCCCCGGGACGAAGGAAGCCATCCGGAGTTCCGGATCGAGTGGTGGTACGTCACGGGCTGGCTCGACGCGACGACCCGCCCGCTCGGGTTTCAGGTCACGTTCTTCCGCGCACGGCCGGACCTGAAGCACGACAATCCGAGCGCATTCACGCCGCGCCAGATCATGATCGCGCACGCGGCACTGTCCGACCCCGCGCACGGCAGGCTCATCCACGCTCAGCGCACGGCGCGCGACGGTTTCGGTCTCGCCGGCGCAGACCAGGGCCGCACGCGAGTATGGATCGATGAATGGCGGCTCGAGCAACGCAATCGGACCTATCACGCGCACATTCCCGCAAGCGAGTTCCGGCTCGAACTCGCTTTCGAGCTGCGCCAGCCGCCGCTGCTTCAGGGAGAAAATGGCCTGAGCCGGAAAGGACCTGCGCCGGAATCGGCGAGCTATTACTACAGCCTTCCCCACCTCGGCGTGAGCGGCACGCTCACGCGGGATGGCCGGCCACAGTCTGTCGCCGGCAGTGCCTGGCTCGACCATGAATGGTCCTCCCAATACATGGAAAAGGACGCCCTTGGCTGGGACTGGATTGGGATCAACCTGGACGACGGCGCCGCACTGATGGCATTTCGCATGCGCGACAAGCAGGGCGGATCGTTCTGGGCGGGCGGTGCGCTGCGACGCGCGGACGGTTCAATGCGAGTCTTCGCGCCGTCCGACATCCGCTTTACTTCGCGCCGCGAGTGGCGCTCGGCGCGGACCGGGACGAGCTACCCGGTGTCGTGGTTGGTGAGGGCGGGAGAGCTCGAGCTCGCGATCGAGCCTCTCTTCGACGACCAGGAGCACGACACCCGCGCCTCCAGCGGCACGATCTACTGGGAGGGCGCCGTGCGCGCGCTGCACGGCGGCAAGCCTGCCGGCCTGGGCTACCTCGAGCTTACCGGCTATTGGAAACGGCTGAATCTCTGACCAGCGCGCGTTGAGCGGCCGCCGGTCCGTCTCCAACGCGCGCAGTTAAACGGGCGCGTAAGCGTCCCGCTTTAACGTCTACTCGCCCCCCGACGCATCGTCGGACCAGCGCCGGCGCGGTCCGGAATAGTCGGAGTCCTCGAGATCGTCCTCGGACGCGCTCTCTTCGGGGTAGTCGAACTTGTCGAGTTCCCGCAGCAGCGACTGCAGGCGCAGCTCGGCGGTGGAATCAAGGCTTTTCTGACCGGAGAGCCGCCTGGCGACGGTCGTGGCGCGCTCGAAATCGCGCTTGGTCTTGATCGGACGCACAGGCCCCTCGGTCTTTCTTCGGTGACGCTTGGTCACGACTTCCTCCCAAATCAATTGAGCCTGCGGGGCGCCGCCTCCTGCGGCGGCTCCTGCCCGGGGTGCAGGCCGAGACTGATGTCCCAGTCGGTCTTGGCCACCGCTTGGCGCAGCAGCCGCGAAAATACGTGGAGCAGCCTGGTATCGAGCGTCATGTCGATGCCCTGCCCCTTCTGGGGTTGCAGGCTCAGCAGCTGCATGCCATTTTGCCCCTTCTTGCCTTTGGCCTTGGAGAGCAACGCCGGCGTCTCGCCCAGAGGCAGATCGCGCCCCGTCTCTTCGAATTTCTTCGAGTAATCGGCCTGCTGGGCGTAGCCCTCATGCTGGATATCGAGCACCGTGCGGCGCGTAACAGGATCGACCTGCTGCCGAACGGCCTGGTCCCATTCCAGCATTTGCACCAGCATGGCCCACAGCCGCTTCACGAACCGGCGCGTGAGCCAGAACCGGAATTCATGGTTGTCCGTGGTGGACAGCCGCAGCAAGAGCCGGTCCTCGGTTTCGTCGTGGCGAATATGGATCTGGTGGATCTTCATGCCATCGGCACTCATGCAAGCGTCGCCTATTCTATCGCCGCTGCCGCCGCGGCCTCAAAAGTCAAAGCCCCGCATGGGAGCGGGGCTTTGCGGGTTCCCGGTTCGACCGGGCAATGCCGCCGTAGAGCGGCACACTATTGCACCGCGGCATTCCACCGCTTCGGGAGCGCGCAGGTTCGGGCATACGGCCTTCACCCGTGACGCTCGATATCCGGACGTTTGCCCGGACGCTCGATGAGCCCGCGCCTGGTACCGGGCGCGGGATGTCGCGCACTCCTGATTGCTTTTTACGCCGGCCGCGGGCTCGAGTCAATGCCGGTTCGTGCACCTCGAAGCGCGGTGCCGTCAAAATTCGTATCGATGCGGGCGCCCTGCGCTCACCTGGCGCTCGCGTAGTACTCGACGCGGCGCTCCAGCACCGCGATTGCTTCCGAGACGGCGAACGCGAAAATGAATACGACCACGACGAGCGCCCAGAACTCCTCCATGAGGAAATGCTGGGAATAGAGCTCGAAGAGCTCCCCCACCCCGATGATCGCGACGAGCAGCTGCCCGATCACCACGCCCTTGACCCCGCGGATCGTCCCCAGCCGCATGCCAGCCAGAATCTCCGGCAGGGCGCTCAGGATCAGCACCTTGGTATAGACCTGGTGGCGGCGCGCACCGAAGGCGTGCGCCATCTCGATGAGCGAGCGGTCGGCGTGGGCGACGCCGATCTGCGTGTCCAGGATGATCACAAATACCGCGAACAGGAACACCGTCACCACCACGGTAGTCTCGCCGATGCCGATCACCGCCATGAGGATCGGCACCAGCGCGGAGATCGGCGCGCTGACAAAGATGTTGACCCACATCCCGAGTATCCTGCCGACCGCACGCACGCGCGCCATCACGAATCCGAGGGGTATGCCAACCGCGAGCGCGAGCGCCATGCCGATCGCGAAGGAACGCAGCGAGATGACGGCCGCCGACGAGAACTTCTCGGTGGGCAGTATCTTGATTCCGGCCTCGATCACGCTGGTGAACGGAGGAATCAACGTGGTGATACCCATCCAACCGATCAGCTCCCACGCCACGAACCAGATCACGAGCGAGAAGGCTATCGGTAGTTTCCAGCCGAAGAGCGTCATGGCAAGCGTGGCCGTCGGTCAGTTGACGTGGTGCTTGAGAATCTGCCAGATCTCGTCCACTGCGTCGAGGTAGCTGCGGTCGCGGCGGATCGCGTCGGGGTCCTGGCCGCGCTCGATGCCCGGCCGGATGATTCTTGATACCGTGCCCGGGCGCGGCGTCAGCAGCACGATCTGGTCCGAGAGGTAGGCCGCCTCCTCGATGCTGTGGGTGACGAAGATCACGGTCTTCTGCTTGTGACGCAGCAGGACCAGCAGCTCCTCCTGGAATTTCCGCCGCGTCTGCTCGTCCACCGAGGAGAACGGCTCGTCCATCAGGATGATGTCGGCGTCGACCGTGAGCGCGCGCGCCAGCCCCACGCGCTGCTTCATTCCACCGGACAGCTGGTTCGGATAGCTCGCCTCGAAACCGCGCAGACCGACCTCGGCGATGTGCCGGCGCGCGATCTCGTTGCGTTCCTCCAGCGGAACGCCGCGCAGCTCCAGGCCGAAGGCGACGTTCCTCAGGACGTTGGCCCACGGCAGCAGCGCAAAGTCCTGGAACACGAAGGCACGCTCCGGCCCCGGCCCCTGCACCCTGGCGCCTTTGACCCACACCTCGCCAGCGCCGGGCGGAATCAGGCCGGCGATGATCTTGAGGAGCGTCGTCTTGCCGCACCCGCTGGGGCCCAGCAGCGTGCTGAGCTGGCTGCGGGGAAACGAAAGGTTCACGTTCGCGAGCGCCTCGACGCCCCCCTCGTAGGTCTTGCCGACGCCCCTCACCTCGACGATTGCATCATCCGCCATGCTCAGGATCCCCGGATCTCCGGCGGGAACAGCATGCGCTCCACGCGCTCGAGCGCGTGAAGCGTGAGTGCCGCGACCGCGATGATGGAGGTGACGGCTGCGAACATCTTCGAGTACTCCGCGACCGAGCTGTGATAGGTGATCAGATCGCCGATACCGGTGGGCGTGATCAGCAGCTCGGCGATGACGATTCCAATGAAGCCCATCGCGAGCCCCAGCCGCAAGCCCGCGAAGATCAGCGCCGCAGCGTGCGGAAGGACGATTTTCAGGACTTCCTGCCGCCGCGTTCCCAGGAACGCGCGGCACATCTGGAGGAGCGAGGGATGCGTATTGCGGATGCCCTTGTACGAGTTCATCACGATCACCGGCGCGGCCAGGAACACCACGGCCAGCACCTTGGACGTCAGCCCGATACCGTAGAAGTAGGTGATCAACGGAATAATCGCCGCCATCGGCGCCGCCTGCAGGATGATGAACACCGGCAGGGAAAACCACTCGACGGAACGCGAGAGCCCCATCCCGATCCCGAAGCCGACCCCCGCGACGCCGCACAGGACGATGCCGATCAACAGAGGCTGCAGCGTAATCAAGTACGCGCGCCCGAGGCTGCCGTCCGCCAGCATCTCGAGCAGGGCGGCGGCGGTCTGGCTGAACGGAGGGAACGCGGCGCTCACCGGCCAGCGTCCGGCCACCTCCCAGGTCGCGAAGAATACAGCGAACGAAACGAGTTGCCACAGGACGTGGCCGGCAACCGGGTTGCCCTGCTTCACCGATTCAGCTCCTGGAGTAGGTTGCAACGAAGCGCGTGGCGCCGCGAGCAGCCGCGCCACGCGCCCTGGCGAGCGAGAAGACTACTTGAGCTTGGAGAGCGCGGCCTTGAGCGGCGCGAACGTCCAGAAATCCCCGACCTTGAGATTCTCGCCCTTGAGCGCCCCCGAGAGCTTGAAGAATTCAAGATCGTTCTTCGCCGCGCTTTGGCCACCGCCGTCGTTGGGAAAGATATCGCCTTTCACTCCCTCCTGGAAGTACGGAAGAATTTCCGCCTCCAGCTTCTCAGGCAGGTCCTTCAGCAGCCCGAGCTTCTTCCTCTCCGCAATGATGGATTGCGGGTTCTTGTTGATCTCGCGATTGACCTTGATCAGCTCCTCCACGAACACCGCCACCGCGGCCTGGTTCTTGTCGAGGTACGCCTGGGTCGCGAACAATGCTTCATCGCTCGCCTTCACCTGGCCCAGCGGCAGGATCGCGAACTTGCCCGGCGCCTCCTTCATAACGTAGTTCTTGTTGGTGGCGTCCAGAATCGACGCCTTGATGGTGCCTTTCAGCAGGCCCAGCGCCCGAACGTTGGAGCCCGGGACGAAGCTCACGCTCTTGTAGGTGATCTTCTGTTCCTTTTCCATCAGCCGCATGATGGCCTCGGTCCCGGAGCCGCGCGCGTGCACCACGATGTCCTGGCCGTCGAGGTCCTTCCATGTCTTGTAGTACTGCGTGTTGACAATCGGGAAGAACTGCAGCGCGCTCATTTGGTAGAAAAACCGGATCGGCACGTTCACCTTCTGCACGGCGGCGTAGGGAGTGCCCTGGCCGATGTCGGACTGACCGTTGATCACGGCCTGGGTCGCGACTTCCTCGCTCTTGAATGAGGTCACCACCACGTTCACGCCGCGCTTCTTCGCCCGCTCAACCGCGACCAGGAGCGGCAATTCGTCGATCGATACCACGTCCCCCAGCGCATACCGAATCTCGGTCGCGGCCTGCACCTGACCGACGCCCAGCAACAGCGCGACGGCCAGCGCTGCCCGTGAAAATCTGCCGAATTGAATCATGATCTTCTCCCTCAAGAAATTAAGTCCGGTGTCCAAGCCGCCTTGTCGCCCCGCTGTCCATCAGCCGGGCACCTGCGCCACCTGCTACCAGCCGGCGAAACCTAACAGCGGCTCGATGTCGTGTCAATTCCAGCCGCGCGGCGCGTCCCAGGGATACTGCCCGCGTCCGTGAAGCGAACCGTCAGGCCGCCGCGGAAGCGGACCGAGTCTTCTCGAACACGATACCCCCCTTGCGGGCGTCGGCGCGGACGAGGTCCTTGGGACCGAACTGCCCCTCGAGGATCGCCTTGGCGAGCGGATTCTCAAGTTTTTGCTGGATCGCGCGCTTCAGGGGACGCGCGCCGTAGACCGGATCGTAGCCGGCCGCGGCGAGCTCCTTGAGTGCCGCCTCGCTCACCTCGAGGCGGATGTCCATGGCGGCGAGCCGCCGCTCCAGCAGGCCGAGCTGGATCTTCGCGATCGACTTGATGTGCTTCTCGTCGAGCGCGTGGAACACGATGATCTCGTCGATGCGGTTGACGAACTCCGGGCGCAATTGCGCCTTGACCTCGCCCAGCACGGCGGTCTTGATGAGCTGGTAGTCGTCTCCCGTCATCTGCTGGATCATCTGGCTGCCGAGGTTGGAGGTCATCACGATCACCGTGTTCTTGAAGTCCACGGTGCGCCCCTGGCCGTCGGTCATGCGCCCGTCGTCGAGCACCTGCAGCAGCACGTTGAAGACGTCGTGATGCGCCTTCTCGATCTCGTCGAGCAGGATCACCGAGTAGGGTTTCCGGCGCACGGCTTCGGTGAGGTATCCGCCCTCTTCGTAGCCGACATAGCCCGGCGGCGCACCGATCAAGCGCGCGACCGAGTGCTTCTCCATGAACTCGGACATATCGATACGGATCAGGTGATCCTCGGAGTCGAACAGGAACTCCGCGAGCGCCTTGCAGAGCTCAGTCTTGCCGACGCCGGTCGGCCCGAGAAAGAGGAAGGAGCCGTAGGGGCGCTTCACGTCTCCGAGCCCCGCGCGCGAACGCCGGATGGCGTCCGCCACGAGCCTGACCGCCTCGTCCTGCCCCACCACCCGCTGGTGGAGCTTCTCTTCCATCTGCAGCAGCTTTTCGCGCTCGCCCTGCATCATCTTCGACACCGGGATGCCGGTCCAGCGCGAGACCACTTCCGCGATCTCCTCCGCACCGACCTGCGTGCGCAGCAGCCGCGGCCGCGCGCCGGCCTTGGGCTTGTCCGCGTGCTTCAACTGCACCTCGAGCTGGGGCAACTTTCCATATTGCAGCTCTGCAACCTTGTCGAACTTGCCCTGGCGCTGCAACTGAGCGATCTCGGCGCGCACGCGCTCGATCTCCTCCTTGATGTGCGCGGACCCCTGGACCTGGGCCTTCTCCGCCTTCCAGATCTCCTCGAGGTCGGAGTAGTCCTTTTCGAGCGTCTTGATCTCGGCTTCGAGCGCCGCAAGCCGCTTGCGGGAGGCCTCGTCCTTTTCCTTCCGGATCGCCTCCCGCTCGATCTTCAGCTGGATCAGCCGCCGGTCGAGACGGTCCATCTCCTCGGGCTTGGAGTCGATCTCCATCTTGATGCGGGAGGCCGCCTCGTCGATGAGATCGATCGCCTTGTCCGGGAGGAAACGGTCCGAGATGTAGCGGTGCGAGAGCTCCGCCGCCGCCACGATCGCGGGATCGGTGATGTCCACCCCGTGGTGCAGCTCGTATTTTTCCTGGAGCCCGCGCAGAATCGCGATGGTCGCCTCTACCGAGGGCTCGTCCACCAGCACCTTCTGGAAACGGCGCTCGAGCGCGGCGTCCTTCTCCACGTACTTGCGGTACTCGTCGAGCGTCGTCGCGCCCACGCAATGCAGCTCGCCGCGCGCGAGCGCGGGTTTCAGCATGTTGCCCGCGTCGATCGCGCCCTCCGCCTTGCCCGCCCCGACCATGGTGTGCAGCTCGTCGATGAAGACGATGGTCTGCCCCGCGTCCTGCGCAATCTCCTTCAGCACGGCCTTCAACCGCTCCTCGAACTCGCCGCGGTACTTGGCCCCCGCGAGGAGTTGTGCCATGTCGAGCGAGAGCACGCGCTTGCCCTTCAGCGACTCGGGCACTTCGCCGTTCACGATGCGCTGCGCGAGCCCTTCCACGATGGCGGTCTTGCCCACGCCGGGTTCGCCGATCAGCACCGGGTTGTTCTTCGTGCGGCGCTGTAGAATCTGGATCACGCGCCGGATCTCGTCGTCGCGGCCGATCACCGGGTCGAGCTTGCCGGCGCGCGCCCGCTCCGTGATATCCAGCGTGTACTTCTTGAGCGCCTCGCGCTGCCCTTCGGCCTCCGGGTTCTGGACGGTCTCGGCGCCGCGCACCGCCTGGATCGCCTTCTCAATCGCGTCGCGGCTGCCGCCGTGCTGCTTGAGGAGCCTCCCGGTTTCGCCCTTGTCCTGCGTGAGCGCAAGGAGGAACAGCTCCGACGCGATGAACTGGTCACCGCGCTTCTGCGCTTCCTTGTCCGTAATGTTGAGCAGATTGCCGAGCTCGCGCGAGACATTGACCTCGCCGCCTGCACCCTCGACCCTGGGCAGCCGCACGATGGCGCCCTTCAGAGCCGCCTGCAGCCCGCCGACGTTGACGCCCGCGCGCGCGAGCAGCGAGGACGTGCCGCCATCCTCCTGGCCAATCAGGGCGGAAAGCAGGTGCTGCGGCTCGATGTACGGATTGTCGTTGCCGACGGCCAGGCTCTGGGCGTCGGAGAAGGCCTGCTGGAAGCGCGTTGTGAACTTATCAAATCGCATGGCGTTATAGTATTGCGTTTTCTGGCGCGCATTGAGCGGCAAACCCGTGGTCCGCTCCAAAGCGCGCATTTAAACCGGCGCGCAAACGTCCGGATTTAAACGATATTGGGGGATGGACCGCATTTTCAAGTAGCCTGCCACCATGTCGAACGACGCCTCCCCCCGCGCCCCACGGCTCAAGCTGTGGCAGGAAATCACCCTAGTGCTGGCGATCAAGGCCATCACGCTCGTCGCGATCTGGTGGGCGTGGTTCGCGCATCCCCAGGACAAGCGGCTCGACGGCTCCGGGGTCGCGGATTCGATCACCCCGGCGGATCCGACCCCGAAGGCAACCCCCCTCCACCCGGAGAACAACCATGCTCCCCGACCTGGAACTCGTTAACGTCTCGCGGCTGCAGTTCGCGATCACCGCGATGTACCACTTCCTGTTCGTGCCGCTCACGCTCGGGCTGTCGTGGATCCTCGTGATCATGGAGTCGGTGTACGTGATGACCAACCGCACGATCTACAAGGACATGACGCAGTTCTGGGGCAAGCTCTTCGGCATCAACTTCGCGATGGGCGTCACCACGGGCATCACGCTCGAGTTCCAGTTCGGCACCAACTGGGCCTACTACTCGCACTATGTCGGCGATATCTTTGGCGTGCCGCTGGCGATCGAAGGCCTGATGGCGTTCTTTCTCGAATCGACCTTTGTCGGGCTGTTCTTCTTCGGCTGGGACCGGCTGTCGAAGGTCGGCCACCTCATCGTCACCTTTCTCGTCGCGCTCGGCTCCAACCTCTCGGCGCTGTGGATCCTGATCGCCAACGGCTGGATGCAGTTTCCCGTCGGCGCGGATTTCAATTACGAGACGATGCGGATGGAGCTCACGAGCCTGTCGCAGATCGTCCTCAATCCGGTGGCGCAGTGCAAGTTCGTCCATACGGTCGCGGCAGGCTATGTCACCGCGGCGACCTTCGTGCTGGGCGTGAGCTCGTGGTACCTGCTGCGCGGGCGCGATGTCGCCTTCGCCATCCGCTCCTTCGCGGTGGCGTCGGGCTTCGGGCTCGCCTCGGTGCTCTCGGTGATCGTGCTCGGCGACGAGTCGGGCTACACGGTCGGCGAGGTCCAGCGTGTGAAGCTTGCGGTCATCGAGGCCGAGTGGCAAACCCACAAGGCGCCGGCCGCGATCACCGTGTTCGGCATCCCGAACGAGGAGAAGGAGCGCACCGACTACGCGGTCAAGATCCCCTGGGCGCTCGGGCTGATCGCGACTCGCTCCGTGGACGAGAAGATCACCGGCATCATCGACCTTAAGAAGGAGGCCACGGCGCGGATCCGCAACGGCATGGTCGCCTATGAAGCGCTGCAGAAACTGCGCGCCGGCGACAAGACTCCCGACACGCGCCACACCTTCGATTTGCGCAAGAAGGACCTCGGCTACGCGCTGCTGCTGAGAAAATATACGCCCAACGTGCTGGATGCCACCGACGAGCAGGTCGCGCGCGCGGCGGCGGACACGATCCCGCGCGTGACGCCCATGTTCTGGGCCTTCCGCATCATGGTCGGGATCGGCTTCCTGCTGCTGTTCCTGTTCTGCGCGGCGTTCTATTTCCTGGCGGTGCGCAACCTCGCCCCGCAGCGCTGGCTGATGAAGCTCGCGTTCTGGAGCATCCCGCTGCCCTGGATCGCCTGCGAGGTGGGCTGGTTCGTCGCCGAATACGGGCGCCAGCCGTGGACCATCGCCGAGGTGCTGCCGACCTTCCTCAGTGTATCGAACATCCCGGCCTCGAACGTCTACTGGAGCCTGGCCGGATTCGTTGTGTTCTACACCGCGCTCCTCGTCGTGGAGCTCTACCTGATGGTGAAGTACATCCGCTGGGGGCCGGGCAGCCTCGGCACCGGCCGCTACTCGATCGAGCTCGCGCCGGCGAAGGGGGTGGCGTCATGATTCTCGACTACGAAATGCTCAAGATCATCTGGTGGCTGTTCGTCGGCGTGCTGTTGATCGGCTTCGCCGTGACCGACGGCTTCGACATGGGCGTCGGCACGCTGCTGCCTTTCCTCGGAAAGAACGACGAGGAGCGCCGCGTCATCATCAATTCGGTGGGCGCGACGTGGGAAGGCAACCAGGTCTGGTTCATCACCGCGGGCGGCGCGACCTTTGCAGCGTGGCCGCTGGTCTACGCGGCGGCGTTCTCCGGACTCTACTGGGCGCTGCTGCTCGTCCTGTTCGCGCTCTTCTTCCGGCCGGTGGGCTTCGACTTTCGCAGCAAGGTGGACGACCCGCGCTGGCGCAATGCCTGGGACTGGGGGCTCTTTATCGGTGGCGCGGTGCCGGCGCTGGTGTTCGGCATCGCTTTCGGCAACCTCCTGCTCGGCCTGCCGTTTCACTACGATCGTGACCTGCAGGTGTATTACACGGGGTCGTTCATCGCGCTGCTCAACCCGTTCGGCCTGCTCGCAGGCATCGTGAGCCTTGCGATGCTCACGATGCACGGAGCGAGCTACCTGCAGCTGCGCACCGAGGGCGAGATCAACGCCAGGGCCGGGCGCGCGTTGCGGATTTCGGCGCTGATCGTGATTGCCGCATTTGCGCTCGCGGGCATCTGGATCGCGACCGGGATCGACGGCTACCGCATTGTCTCCATGCCAGCCGCGGACAGCGCATTCACGCCGCTCGCCAAGACGGTGGAGCGGGTGCCCGGCGGCTGGCTCGCCAATTACAGCGCGCATCCCTGGACGCTGATTGCGCCGATACTGGGCTTCGCGGGAGCAATGCTCGCGATCCTGTGGAGTCGCGGCGGACGGGCAATCGCAGCGTTCCTCGCGACCGCCGTGTCCGTCTCATGCATCATTCTGACCGCGGGCCTCTCGATGTTCCCGTTCGTGATGCCGTCGAGCACCCAACCCGCAAGCAGCCTCACCGCGTGGGACGCCGTTTCGAGCCACCGCACACTCCAGATCATGTTCTGGGTGGTGGTAGTGTTTCTCCCCATCGTGCTCGCCTACACGGCCTGGGTCTACCGCGTCCTGCGCGGCAAGATCACGGTCGAGCAGGTGCGGGCAAAACCGCGCAGCCTTTACTAAGAAGGAGCATTCCATGTGGTACTTTTCCTGGATCCTCGGCGTCGGCGTCGCGCTTGCTTTCGGCATCATCAACGTGATGTGGCTCGAATCCAACTACGGTTTCGGCGATCTCGATGAAAAAGAAACGAAGCGGCGGTTCGAGGACCGCAGCAGCTAGCCGAGGACGTAGGCCACGACACGCAGCGGCTTGCGGCATTGCATCATTAGCAAATCGAAAAGGGTCATTGAATATTCTTATGTAATTTTTCGAGCTGCACGGGACGACCGCGCAGATCCGGTCCAGCCTGGATGCTTGACATCCATCGAGGCTCGACTAACACTGTCATAGTCTGACGCAGTCGCAGATCAAAGCACGCGATCCGGCGTCGCTGGACATATAAAAAAGAACCCGCGCGGCACCCACGCGCGACCATAAGCAGCTGTCGAGAGCGCCCGCGGCCATTCTGCAGCGGACCTTCTCAGACCTCGCGAAGAAAGGGAGGGGCACATGGTCTACACCCGGCGTACCGTCTGGCCTTTGGTCATCGGCATCATCATGGTGGCTTACGCCTACCTCGTCCAATCCGGCAACATGGCGGGGCTCATCAAGTTCCTGAATACTGGCCGCTATGTGGGAGAGATGGTGACCCTCGGCTATGCGTTCGGGTCAGTGGCGGTCCTGGTCGGACTGTGGCAGCTGCTCGTCGCGCCCAGGGAAGGCAATGCCGACTACTATCTGTCTACCGTCGCCGGCGTGATGTTCATCATGCTGGTCGCGTTCGTTGTCAAGTGGGGCCTCGATCCCTTGATGGGAATGTGGGGGCGCGCGGCGCAGCCGACGCTCGGCTTCAACTTCGCGAGCATCCTGAACCTCAACTACGTGGTGATGGGCATCATCGCCGGGATCATCGTGGTCAACGTGTTCCGGGTGCCCGCGTGGGCCGAGAACGGCGTGCGCCTGTCGCGGCTCGGGCTCAAGACCGGAGTCATCCTGCTCGGCGCCCTCTACAGCTTTGCGGAGCTGCAGCAGCTGGGCAAACTCTCGGTCGTCATGATCGGAGTCTTCGTGCTTGGCTCCGTGTGGCTGGTCCTGCTCATCGGGGCCCGGCGCAACCTGCCCAATTCGATGACGGGGGTCATGTCGTCGGGCATCGGCGTCTGCGGGGTCTCCGCCTCGGTTGCGGCCGCGCCCGTGGTCCAGGCCAAGTCGCTCGAGATCGCCTACACCATCGGCACCGTGCTCCTGTTCGGCGTCGTGTGCATGTTCGTGTTTCCGAT
>DATICE010000094.1:0-7685 GCA_035456985.1 Burkholderiales bacterium
GATGACCGCGACCATCACGATATAGAGGCCGATCTTCACCAGCATGACCAGCGCGAGCAGCGCGGCCGCCGCGAACACTTCGCCGGCGGCCGGCCCTAGACTCCCGCCCCGGATCTGCAGCACCAGCAGGATCTCCAGGAGCTGCACGAGCCAGGCCAGCGCGAGGGTCGAAAGATCGAGGCCCCACAGCCCCGGAACCACCCGCCGCGCGGGCCGGACCATGAAGTCGGTCAGCGCCTGCAGGAATACCGAAAGGGGATTGCGGACCGGCGCGCGCGCCCACTGCAGGTAGAAGCGCAGCAGCAGCGCCACCACGAACAGGCCGAACACGGTGTTGACGAGGAAGATCAGCGCGTTGGTCAGCAATCGTCAGCCCCCAGATTCGGCCGCCAGTGAGTCAGTCCTTGCCGAGCTCGTCGCCCAGCTCGCGCGAGCGCTGCGCCGCGGCCTTGACGGCGCGCACGATCGCGTCCTGCACGCGGTCTGATTCCATGGAGGCGAGCGCCCGCTCGGTGGTGCCGCCCTTCGAGGTGACCTGGCTGCGCAGAGTCCCGGGTGAATCGCCGGACTGCGCTGCGAGCTTGAGCGCGCCCAGGAACGTCTCGTGCGCAAGCCGATGCGCGTCGTCGTCGGCGAGCCCCAGCTCACGCGCGGCGCGCTCCAGGGCTTCGACGAAGTAGAAAACATAAGCGGGGCCGCTCCCCGAAACGGCGGTGACGGCGTCGAGGTCGTCCTCGCGCTCGACCCAGAGCGTTACGCCGACGGCGCCGAGTATTCTCTGCGCGGCCGCGCGCCCCGCGGCGTTCACGGCGCTCCCGGCGTAGAGGCCGGAGATGCCGGCGAGGGCAAGCGCCGGGGTGTTGGGCATCACCCGCACGATCCGCGGGTAGCCGCCCAGCCAGCGCGAGAGATCTTTCACCCGGATGCCCGCGGCGATGGTGATCACGAGCTGGCGGGCAAGCAGCGGCTGCAACGCGCGCGCGACTTCGCGCAGGTGCTGCGGCTTGACCGCCACAACGATGCAGTCGCTGTCCGCGGCCCCGGCATCAAGCGCGGGGCGCACCCGCACCCTGAAAGCGCGCGCGAGCCGCGCGCGCGCCGGTTGCGCGACCTCCACCACCTGGATTGCCCGGCGCGGCCAGCGCTTGCGGATCAGGCCCCCGATAATGGCGCTCGCCATGTTGCCGCCGCCGATGAAAGTGACCCTCATAAGAGCAATTTAACCGCCAAGACGCCAAGACGCCAAGAAGAACTTCAGGGCGATTTTGATTGCCCTTTGGCGCCTTGGCGGTTCAAGCTTCCTGCCGGGGGCCGAATATTGCAGTGCCCACGCGGATGATTGTCGCGCCTTCCATGATCGCCGCCTCGAAATCATCCGTCATGCCCATCGACAGCGTGTCGAGCGCGTGACCGTGGGCGGCCAGTTTCTCCTTCAACTCGCGCAGCAGGGCGAAGCGCCGGCGCTGGAGCATCACGTCGCTCGTCGGCTCCGGTATCGCCATCAGTCCCCGCAATTTCAGCCGCGGCAGCCGCGCGATCGCATCGGCAAGCCTCACTTCTCCCCCCGGCGCGATCCCGCTCTTGGTCGCTTCGCCGCTCACGTTTACCTGGATGCAGACGTTGAGCGGGGGCGCGCCTTCCGGCCGGGCTGCGTTCAGGCGTTCGGCGATTTTTTCCCGCTCTAGGCTGTGCACCCAAGCGAAGTGCTGAGCAATGAGACGGGTCTTGTTGCTCTGAATCGGGCCAATGAAGTGCCATTCCAGGGGGATCGCGGCCAGGACCGTGATTTTTTGCACAGCTTCCTGCGCGTGATTCTCGCCAAATGCCTTCTGACCGGCTGCGAATGCTGCTTCAATGTGCGCTGGCGGGAAAGTCTTGCTGACCGCAAGCAGCAAGATGCCTCCCGGATCGCGTTGCGCGGCGCGAGCGGCGCGCGCGATGCGGTCGCGGACGGCTTGCAAGTTGGCGGCGATTGAGGCCATAATCTGCCGGTGATGAAGCGCGAGGTGTTAGGCGAAAAATCAAGGCCTTACCAGACATTCCTCACCTTCCGCTCAGCATTCCCTCAAGTAACTGGAGAATTATAGATGGACATCTCCGAGCTGCTCGCATTCGTCGTCAAGAACAAGGCCTCCGACCTCCACCTCTCGTCGGGCCTGCCGCCGATGATTCGCGTGCACGGCGACGTGCGGCGCATCAACCTGCCCGCCATGGAGCACAAGGACGTGCACGCGATGGTGTACGACATCATGAACGACGGGCAGCGCAAGTTCTACGAGGAAAACCTTGAGTGCGACTTCTCGTTCGCGATCCCCAACCTTGCGCGCTTCCGCGTCAACGCCTTCGTGCAGCAGCGCGGCGCGGGCGCCGTGTTCCGCACCATTCCTTCGAAGGTGCTGACGCTCGAGGACCTCAAGGCGCCGAAGATCTTCCAGGACATCTCGGACAACCCGCGCGGCATCGTGCTGGTGACGGGGCCCACCGGTTCCGGCAAGTCGACCACGCTCGCGGCCATGGTCAATTACATCAACGAGAACGAGCACGGCCACATACTGACGGTCGAGGACCCGATCGAATTCGTGCACGAGGCCAAGAAGTGCCTCATCAACCAGCGCGAGGTCGGTCCCCACACGCTGTCCTTCGCCAACGCGCTGCGCAGCGCGCTGCGCGAGGACCCGGACGTCATCCTGGTGGGCGAGATGCGCGACCTGGAAACCATCCGGCTCGCAATGACCGCGGCCGAAACCGGCCACCTGGTGTTCGGCACGCTGCATACGAGCTCTGCCGCGAAGACCATCGACCGCATCATCGATGTGTTTCCCGCGGAGGAAAAAGAAATGGTGCGGGCGATGCTGTCGGAGTCGTTGCGCGCCGTCATCTCGCAGACGCTGTGCAAGACCAAGGACGGCGCCGGCCGCGTCGCCGCGCACGAGATCATGATCGGCACGCCCGCGATCCGGAACCTGATCCGCGAGAACAAGGTGGCGCAGATGTACTCCGCGATCCAGACCGGCCAGGGCTTCGGCATGCAGACGCTCGACCAGAACCTGGTGGATCTGGTCCGGCGCAACGTCCTCACGGTGGACGAGGCGCGCGGCAAGGCCGCCAACAAGGACAACTTCAAGTAGGAAAATGACGATTGACGAGTAACTCGTGACGGGGGCCGGTAACCGGCGCACGGCTAGAATTCGCTGACGGAGTCGAGATATGGAACGAGACCAGGCAGTCAGGTTCATGCACGACTTGTTGCGGGCAATGGTGGCGAAGAAGGCCTCCGACCTCTTCATCACCGCCGGATTCCCGCCCGCGATCAAGCTCGACGGCAAGATGACGCCGGTCGCCAACCAGCACCTCACGCCGCAGCATACGATCGAGTTGACGCGCGCCATGATGAACGACAAGCAGGCGCAGGAATTCGAGGGCACCAAGGAGTGCAATTTCGCGATCAACCCCGGCGGCATCGGCCGCTTCCGCGTGAATGCATTCGTGCAGCAGGGGCGTGTCGGCATGGTGCTGCGGACCATCACGACGACGATTCCGAAATTCGAGGAGCTCAACCTGCCCCCGGTGCTGAAGGACATCTGCATGACCAAGAGGGGGCTTATCATCATGGTCGGCGGCACCGGGTGCGGCAAGTCCACCACCCTCGCGGCGATGACGGGCTACCGCAACGAGAACAGCTACGGCCACATCGTCACCATCGAGGACCCGGTCGAGTTCACGCACGAGCACAAGAACTGCGTGATTACCCAGCGCGAGGTGGGGGTGGATACGGAGAACTGGTTCTCGGCGCTGAAGAACACGCTGCGCCAGGCGCCCGACGTGATCCTGATCGGGGAGGTCCGCGACCGCGAGACCATGGACTACGCGGTGGCGTTCTCCGAGACCGGCCACCTGTGCCTGACGACGCTGCATGCCAACAGCGCCAACCAGGCCCTCGACCGCATCATCAACTTCTTTCCCCAGGACCGCAGGGCCCAGCTGCTGATGGATCTCTCGCTCAATATCCGCGCGCTGGTCTCGCAGCGCCTGATCCCGAAGAAGGACGGCAGGGGACGGGTGGCGGCCGTGGAAGTGATGCTCAATTCGCCGCTCATCCAGGACCTCATCTTCAAGGGCGAGGTGCACGAGATCAAGGGCATCATGGCGAAGTCGCGCGAGCTCGGCATGCAGACCTTCGACCAGCACCTGTTCGATCTCTACGAGCAGGGGCTGATCAGCTACGAGGACGCGCTGCGCAACGCCGACTCGGTGAACGAGCTGCGGCTGATGATCAAGCTCCACGGCAAGGAGGCGAAGGAGAAGGACCTGTCGACGGGGATTGAGCACCTCAACATCGTCTGATCCGGGACGCGTAGAGCGCCGGATCAGATGCGCCGGATCGAACGGACAGAATAGACTGCCGTTCATCCGGCGCGATCCACAGAAGGGCGGCGGTGACCATACCGGCGCCTTTTCCATTTCATGACCTTCCCGTTTGATCTCGCGACGTTCGTCATTGCCGCGGCGGTGGTCGGGGGCGCCTACGTCATCTTCGGCATCTCGGCCTTCGGCGCGGCGCTCTTCACCGTGCCGATCCTGTCGCATTTCATGCCGCTCGATTTCGTGCTGCCGATGTGCGTGCTGCTCGACGTGGCGGCCGCGTTCGCGCTCGGCACGCGCTTCTCGCGTGAGGCCAACGGCTCGGAGCTCAAATGGATGGTGCCGTTCTCGGCCGCGGGCGCGGTGGCCGGCGTGACGCTGCTGGTGGCGCTGCCGCGGCAGGCGACGATCGCCGGGATCGGCGTGTTCCTCGTGCTCTACGGCATCTACGCGCTGCGCCAGGGCGAGGCGGTGCGGACGGTGAGCCGCGCGTGGGCGCCGGTGGCCGGCTTCACGGGCGGCGCCTGCGGAACGCTGTTCGGCATCGGCGCGCCTCCCTACGTCGTCTATCTCACGCACCGCCTGCGGGACAAGATCGCCTTTCGCGCGACGCTCTCCAACATGGTGATCTTCTCGGTCTCGATCCGGGCGACGGTGTTCACGGCGAGCGGATTCATGCTCGCCGACCGGCTGACCGGCTTCGCCGTGCTGGTGCCGTTCGCGCTCGCCGGCCTGTGGCTTGGCAACCGCATCCACGGCCGCATCTCGCGCGCCGGGGTCCAGCGCGTCGTGTCCGGCCTGCTGTTCCTGATCGGGCTTTCGCTCCTCGCGCGCGCGCTCGCCCCGATTGCGCCCGCCTGATTCTGCTATCATCGCCGCGCACCCCGCCTTACCGTGACGCCGAGCGACCATGATCTTGCGAGCGAGCCTACCCCCTTCACGCGCGCGCAATTCGAGCAGGCTCCCGGCGACATTCTCAGCCGGGGCCGCTGGGCCAACGCCGTGCTGTACCTGTATCGGCGCGGCGGCGAGCGCTGGGTGGTGAAGGACTTCCGGCCGCGGGGGTTCGCCGTGCGCAACACCATCGGGCGTTTGCTGATCCGGTGCGAGATGCGCGCGCTGCGCAAGCTGGCAGGCCTCGCCGGCGTGCCGGCCCGGGCGTTCCGGCTCGACGCGCACGCGCTCGCCTACGGCTTTGTTCCCGGCGCACCGCTCAATACCGCGGATCTTGGTCCGCGCGCGGCCGATTTCTTCGCGCGGCTCGAGCAGCTGCTCACGCGGGTGCACGCGACCGGCGGCATCCTGCACCTGGACGTGCGCAATGGCCGCAACGTGCTGGTGTCCGAGCAGGGCGAGCCGGTGCTGATCGATTTCCAGTCGCACGTCGGCACGGGCTGGATGCCGCAGCGCCTGCGCCGCTGGGCCGAGCGCTTCGATCTTGCCGGGGTATACAAGCACTGGGAGCGCACGAGCCCGGAGACCCTGGGCGAGGCGCGCGCGAGCCTGCTCGCCCGGGTGAACCGGTGGCGCCGCCTGTGGCCGCTGCGCGGCTACCTGGGGATGCGCAGCAAATGATCCTCGATTCCATACACGCGCTCTTCAACCACGCCGGCTTCCGCAAGTTCTATGTGAAGATGCGCGTGCCGCTGGTGCTGGCGATCGCGGTCGCGGTGCTGTGGTTCGCCGACCCGCGCTGGCTCCTGCCGGGCTTCCTCGTGTCGATGGCCGGAGAGCTCATCCAGCTGTGGTGCTTCGCCTCGCTCGACAAGAACCGCGATCTGGCCTGCAACGGGCCCTACGCGCTCACGCGCAATCCCATGTACCTGGGCCGCTTCCTCATCGTGCTCGGGGCGGTGATGCTGCTCGGGAACGTGTGGGTGATGGGGGCCTACCCGATCCTCTATTACTTCTACATGGTGAACCGGGTGAAGCGCGAGGAGGTGCGCCTGCGGGCGGTGCTCGGCGCCCCGTACGCGGAGTACTGCGCGGCCGTGCACCCGTTCCTGCCGGGCCGGCCCTACCGCGACAATCCCGTGCGGTACTGGAGCTGGGCCCTGCTGCGCCAGAATCACGGCTGGGCCAATCTCGCCGGCACCCTCGCATTCTGGGCCGCGGCCGCGGCGCGGGTGTGGTGGCTTTAGTCTGCGCGCGCCGAATAACCTGCCATCAGCTCACGCCACGCCGCGTCGCGATCCGCCACGGTCCATTCCGGGGTGAGCTTGTCGAGCGAGCGCCTGAGCCGCGCGAGATTCCCATTCGCCCAGCGGCCTGGCGCGCGCAACGCCGCTCGGTCAAGGTCGACCACGTGCGCCGCGCCGTCGCGGTCGAGCAGCAGGTTGTGCAAATTGAGATCCGCGTGGTCCAGCCCGGCGCCGTGGCAGCGCGCGACGCACGCGCCCGCCGCCCGCCACGCCGCGCCATCGAGCGCACTCTCCGAGAGAAGGCTTGAGTAGGGACGCCCGGGCAGCCGCTCGGTGATGAGGTCGCCGGAGTAGGTGAGGCCGGCGCGCAGCACGCGCGCGGCGACCGGGCGCGGCACCGGCAGACCGAGCGCGCGCGCGCGGTGCGTGAGGCGAAACTCGGCGAACGGGCGCGTGCGCTCGAGGCCGTGCCACAGGTAGCGATCCTCCACCCAGCGGGCGATGGCTCCGCCGCGGCGGTAATGGCGCAGCACCCACTCTTTCCCGGGCGCGCCGATGAACCACGCCGCGCCGCGTCCCGACGCTGCCGGCTGCAGCCGCCCCTGCGTTTCCCACCACGCCGGCTCGAACCAGTTCGAGAACGCTTCGCGATTCCCGGCGGCGCAATATATGATGACGCACCGCCCGTCCCGCAGGATCCGCGTCTTGTCCACTCCGAGGTCCCCGCTGATCGCGCCCCCCGAAAGCATCTGCGTGCTGCGCCTTTCGGCCATCGGCGACGTGTGCCACACCGTGCCCGTGGTTCACGCCCTGCAGCGGCGCTGGCCCGCAGCCCGGATCACCTGGGTCATCGGCCGCATGGAGGCGAGCCTCGTCGGCGACCTGCCCGGCGTCGAGTTTATCACCTACGACAAGAGCGGCGGCCTCGCGGCCTGGCGCGCGTTGCGCGCGACGCTCCGCCACCGCCGCTTCGACTGGCTGCTGCACATGCAGGCCGCGCTGCGGGCGAGCTTGGTGAGCCTCGCGATCTCCGCGCGCACCCGTCTGGGCTTCGACCGCGCGCGGGCGCGCGATTTCCAGTGGTTGTTCACCAACCGGAAAATCGAGGCGCGGCCCGGCGAGCACGTGATGGACGGCCTGCTCGGTTTCGCCGAGGCGCTCGATGCGCCGCGCACGCCGCTC
>DATICE010000095.1:0-43388 GCA_035456985.1 Burkholderiales bacterium
GGCGACAAAGTCATGGACGGCTCGGCGCGCGCGCAGCTCGCAGCGCTCGAGGCGGCACTGAAGAGATAGAAGCGGACGCTTAAGGAATCATCATGCAACTCAATCCCTCGGAAATCTCGGAACTCATCAAGAGCCGCATCCAGAACCTCGATGCGGGCGCGCAGATGCGCACGCAGGGCACCGTGGTGTCGGTGACCGACGGCATCTGCCGCATTCACGGCCTCTCGGACGTGATGCAGGGCGAGATGCTGGAGTTCCCGAAGAACACCTTCGGCCTGGCGCTCAACCTGGAGCGCGACTCCGTGGGCTCGGTGATCCTCGGCGAGTACACGCACATCAGCGAAGGCGACACGGTCAAGACCACCGGCAAGATCCTCTCGGTGCCGATCGGGCCCGAGCTGCTCGGGCGCGTGGTCGACTCGCTCGGCCAGGCGATCGACGGCAAGGGGCCGGTCAACGCCAAGCTCACCGACGTGATCGAGAAGGTGGCCCCCGGCGTCATCGCGCGCCAGTCGGTCTCGCAGCCGGTGCAGACCGGGCTCAAGGCGATCGATTCCATGGTGCCGATCGGCCGCGGCCAGCGCGAGCTGATCATCGGCGACCGCCAGACCGGCAAGACCGCGGTGGCGGTGGACACCATCATCAATCAGAAGGGCAAGGACCTGATTTGCATCTACGTCGCGATCGGGCAGAAGGCGTCGACCATCGCCAACGTGGTGCGCAAGCTCGAGGAGCACGGGGCGATGGCCTACACAATCGTGCTGGCAGCCTCGGCTTCGGAGTCGGCAGCGATGCAGTACATTGCGCCCTATTCCGGCTGCACCATGGGGGAGTATTTCCGTGATCGCGGCCAGGATGCGCTCATCATCTACGACGATCTCACCAAGCAGGCCTGGGCTTATCGCCAGATCTCGCTGCTGCTGCGCCGTCCGCCGGGCCGCGAGGCGTATCCGGGCGATGTGTTCTATCTGCACTCGCGCCTGCTCGAGCGCGCCTCTCGCGTGAACGACGAGTACGTCGAAAAATTCACCGAAGGCAAGGTTAAGGGCAAGACCGGTTCGCTCACGGCGCTGCCGATCATCGAGACGCAGGCGGGCGACGTAACCGCCTTCGTGCCGACCAACGTGATCTCGATCACGGACGGGCAGATCTTCCTCGAAACCGACCTCTTCAACGCCGGCATCCGGCCCGCGATCAACGCCGGCATCTCGGTATCCCGGGTGGGCGGCGCTGCGCAGACCAAGATCATGAAGCGCCGCGATACCGGAGGCGGGGTGCGGCTCGCCCTCGCCCAGTACCGGGAACTGGCCGCCTTCGCGCAGTTTGCGTCGGATCTCGACGAGGCCACCCGCAAACAGCTTGAGCGCGGGCGGCTTGTCACCGAGCTGATGAAGCAGCCGCAGTACCAACCGCTTGCGGTGTGGGAGATGGCGGTCACTCTCTTCGCGGTCAACAATGGCTATTTCGACGGCATCGACATCAAAAAGGCGCTCTCCGCCGAAAAGTCGCTGCGCGACCATCTCAAGGACAAGTACGGATCGCTGGTAAAGGTTATGGAAGAAAAGAAGGACCTGAGCGAGGGCGAGGAGAAGTCGCTCAAGGCCGCGATCGAGGAGTGGAAGAAGAACGCCGGTTTCGAGTTGCCACTCAAGGAAGCTGCCGCGCCTTCGAAACCCGCCGCACCCGAGAAGGCAGCCGGCTAGCGCCGCCGGTTGCACGCCAGGGAGCCGAAGTATGCCCGGGACCAAGGAAATACGGATGAAAATCCGGAGTGTGCAGAACACCCGGAAAATCACCAAGGCGATGGAGATGGTCGCCGCCTCCAAGATGCGCAGGGCGCAGGAGCGCATGCGCATGGCGCGTCCCTACGGCGAGAAAATTCGCAATGTCGCAGCGCACATCAGCCACGCCAATCCGGAATATCGCCACCCCTTCCTCGTAGCGCGCGACACCGTGAAGCGCGTCGGGCTGATCGTGATCACCACCGACAAGGGTCTGTGCGGGGCGCTGAATACGAATTTGCTGCGCATGGTGCTCAATCAGTACAAGGCCTGGCAGGCAGAAGGCGAGGAGATCGACGTCTGCCCGCTCGGCAACAAAGGATTGGGCTTCATGCAGCGCATGGGTGCCAACATTGTTTCGCACGCGATACAGCTGGGCGACCGTCCGCAGATGGACAGACTGATCGGTGCCGTCAAGGTCATGCTCGATGGCTTCGGCAAGGACCGCTTTGATCGACTGATGATCGGCTACACCCGCTTCATCAACACCATGAAGCAGGAGGCGGTGATCGAGCAGTTGCTGCCGCTTTCGGGAGAGCGCCTGGGCGCGCCCGAAACGGTTTGGGACTACATCTACGAGCCCGAAGCCAAGGCCGTGCTCGACCAGGTGATGACGCGCTACATCGAGGCGATCATTTTCCAGGCGGTCGCCGAGAACATGGCATCCGAGCAGTCGGCGCGCATGGTGGCGATGAAGGCCGCTTCCGACAACGCCGAGAATCTGATCGACGAGCTGACTTTGATCTACAACAAGAACCGCCAGGCCGCGATTACCAAGGAAATATCCGAGATCGTCGGCGGCGCCGCCGCAGTGTGAAGACCACGCGAATTTCTCTGATCAGGAATTAGACATGGCACAGGCACCAGCACAAGGCACCATCGTCCAGTGCATCGGCGCGGTGATCGATATCGAGTTCCCGCGCGAGCAGATGCCGAGCATCTACGACGCCCTGGTGCTCGAGGGCACCGGCGGCAGCACGCTGGCGGAAGAAGGCCTCACCTTCGAGGTCGAACAGCAGATTGGCGATGGCATCGTGCGCTGCATCGCAATGGGCTCGGCAGACGGCCTGCGCCGCGGAATGAAGGTGAAGAGCACCGGCGCGCCCATCACGGTGCCGGTTGGCAAGGGTACGCTGGGGCGCATCATGGACGTGCTCGGGCGCCCGATCGACGAGGGTGGCCCGGTCAAGACGAAGGAACGCCGCGCGATCCACCAGGTGGCGCCCAAATTCGACGAGCTCTCCCCGTCAGTCGAGTTGCTGGAGACGGGCATCAAGGTCATCGATCTGATCTGCCCGTTCGCGAAGGGCGGCAAGATCGGCCTCTTCGGCGGCGCCGGCGTCGGCAAGACCGTGACGATGCTCGAGCTCATCAACAATATCGCCACCAAGCACAGCGGCCTCTCGGTGTTCGCGGGCGTGGGCGAGAGGACGCGCGAAGGCAATGATTTCTACCACGAGATGGTCGAAGCGGAGGTCATCAAGCTCGACAATCTCGAGGAGTCCAAGGTCGCGATGGTGTTCGGCCAGATGAACGAGCCGCCGGGCAACCGGCTGCGCGTCGGGCTGAGCGGCCTGACGATGGCCGAGGCATTCCGCGACGAAGGTCGCGACATCCTGCTCTTCATTGACAACATCTACCGCTTCACGCTTGCCGGAGTGGAGGTTTCGGCGCTGCTCGGACGCATGCCCTCGGCCGTGGGATACCAGCCGACGCTGGCCGAGGAAATGGGCAAGCTGCAGGAGCGCATTACTTCGACCAAGACGGGCTCGATCACCTCGGTGCAGGCGATTTACGTGCCTGCGGATGACTTGACCGACCCGTCACCCGCGACCACCTTCGGCCACCTTGACGCGACCGTAGTGCTGTCGCGCGACATCGCGTCGCTTGGCATCTACCCGGCGGTGGACCCGCTCGATTCCACCTCGCGCCAGGTGGACCCGAACACCATCGGAGAAGAGCACTACGGTACCACTCGCGCGGTGCAGGCTACGCTGCAGCGCTACAAGGAGCTGCGCGACATCATCGCGATCCTCGGCATGGACGAGCTCGCGCCCGAGGACAAGCTCGCAGTGGCACGCGCACGCAAGATCCAGCGCTTCCTGTCGCAGCCCTTTACCGTGGCGCAGAACTTCACCGGCTCGCCGGGCAAGTATGTGGCACTGAAAGACACCATCAAGGGCTTCAAGATGATCGTGGAGGGCGAGTGCGACACGCTCCCGGAACAAGCCTTTTACATGGTTGGCACGATCGAAGAGGCGTTCGAAAAGGCCAAGACGTTGGAGTCCGCGGGAGATTCCGCGGCAAAGGAAGCCGCGCCCAAGGAAAGCCCGGCGTCCAAGGATACCGCGGCGCCTAAAGGGGCTGCTGCGGCCAAGGGTCCTGCCGCGCCGCCGGCGAAGAAGTGATGGCCAATACCATACACGTCGACGTCGTCAGCGCCGAGGAGAGCATCTACTCGGGCGAGGCGGAGTTCGTGGTCCTGCCGGGAGAAGCAGGCGAGCTCGGCATCTACCCGCGGCATACCCCCCTCATCACCCGTATCAAGCCGGGAGCAGTGCGCATCCTGCCGGCGGGAGGCGGCGCCGAGGAGCTGATATTCGTGGCAGGAGGGATACTCGAGGTGCAGCCCAAGGTGATCACGGTGCTCGCTGACACTGCCATTCGCGCGCACGACCTGGACGAGGCCAAGGCGAACGAGGCTCTGCAGCGGGCCGAAGAAGCGCGCCGCAGCGCGCGCGACAAGCAGGAGGTCGCAGCGGTCGAGGCAGAAGTCTCGAGCCTGGCCGCCCAGCTTGCTGCAATCCGGAAGCTGCGCCAGAAGAAAGGATAAAGCCGGACGCCTGACGGCGCCGGTTCATCTCCGCGCGTTCGAACGGACGAGCAAGTAGCTGAACCGACGGATCCGAAACGGCAGCGCCGTTCAACGCGCGGGGGCAAAATAGGGGCAGCCTGTGCTGCCCTTTTTGTTCATGGATACCTACGATCTCCTGGTCATCGGCGGCGGCATCAATGGCGTCGGCATCGCGCGCGACGCGGCGGGTCGGGGACTGTCCGTGCTGCTCGCCGAGAAGGACGACCTGGGCGCACATACCAGCTCAGCGAGCAGCAAGCTCATTCACGGCGGCCTGCGCTATCTCGAGCAGTTCGAATTCCGGCTGGTAGCGGAATCGCTTGCAGAGCGCGAGGTGCTGCTCAGGATCGCGGCGCATCTGGTGCGCCCGGTGCGTTTCATCATGCCGCACGTGCCGGAGTTGCGGCCGCGATGGATGATCCGGACCGGCCTTTTTCTCTACGATCACCTTGGCCGCAGGACCCGGCTCCCGGGCTCGCATGCGGTACGGCTCGACCGCCCGCCCTATGCGGCCGGTCTGAAGCCGGAATACCGGCACGGATTCATCTACTCCGACTGCTGCGTAGACGATGCCCGCCTGGTCGTGGCGAACGCACGCGACGCCAGGGTGCGCGGGGCAAGAATCCGCACGCGTACCGAATGCCTCGCGGCCAAGCGCGAGGGCGGCCTCTGGCGGGCGCAGTTGCGCGGGCAGGAAGGCACGCTGGAAGTGGCAGCGCGGGCGATTGTCAACGCCGCGGGCCCGTGGGTGAAGGCGGTGCTCAACGAGCGGCTGCACCAGCCCTCGCGCGACGACGTCCGCCTGGTGCGGGGCAGCCATATCGTGGTGCCCCGGCTCTACGAGGGCAAATACGCGTTCATTCTGCAGAACCACGACCGGCGCGTGGTGTTCATGATCCCCTACGAAGAAAGCTTCACCCTCATCGGCACTACCGACGTTCCGCACGACGGTGACCCGTCGCGGCCCGAGGCGAGCGCGGCCGAAGTCGAATACCTGTGCAGCGCTGCGAACCGCTACCTGCGGCGCGCGGTCAGTCCTGGCGAGGTCCTCTGGCGCTATGCTGGCGTAAGGCCGCTCTACGATGATGGCTCGGTGAGCCCCTCGGCAGTGACGCGGGACTACGTGCTGCGGCTCGACACCGATCAGGGTTCCGCGCCGGTGCTTTCGGTCTTCGGCGGCAAGATCACGACCTACCGCCGCCTCGCCGAGCACGCGATCGAGAAATTCGCGCCGTGGTTTCCCGGCATGGGGCCGGCGTGGACCTCGGACGCGCCAATGCCCGGCGCCACACTCCCGGCGGGAGATGCATCGCGCTTCCTGCAGCGGCTGGAAGAGCGACACCCGCAGCTGCCGCAGCCGCTGTTGCGGGCGCTGGCGCGACGCCACGGTGCGCTCGCGTACGATGTGCTGGGGAATGCCGCCGCTGTTGCGGATTTGGGCACCTATTTCGGCGCGGAGCTGTATGCGCGCGAAATCGACTACCTGATCGAGCACGAATGGGCGGCGAGCGCGGACGATGTACTGTGGCGCCGCACCAAAGCCGGGCTGAGCCTCGACACAGGGCAGCGTGAAGCCGTCGCGCGTTATCTGACCCAGCGCCTAAGTTGATGTTTGTGCGATAATTTCCAGATGCCTTCGGGGCTCAACGTCGTCATTCTTGCGGCCGGCCAGGGCAAGCGCATGCGCTCGCGCCTGCCCAAGGTCCTGCAGCCGCTCGGCGGCAAGCCGCTCATCGAGCACGTGATCGCGGCCGCGCGCACGCTCAAGCCTGCGCGCATCTGCGTCGTGTACGGCCACGGTGGCGAGCAGGTGCCGCAGTCGCTGCAGGCAGACGGCCTGACGTTCGTCAAGCAACAGCCGCAGCTCGGAACCGGACATGCCCTGGCGCAGGCGCTGCCGCGCCTGGAGGCCGCGGGGTTGACGCTGGTTCTCTATGGTGATGTGCCGCTCATCGGCGAGGAAACGCTGGCGGCGATGATCGCGGGCGGCGGCGACCGCCTGACCCTGCTGACTGCGGAACTCGACGACCCTGCCGGATACGGCCGCATCGTCCGCAACCGCCGCGGCTCGATTACCGCGATCGTCGAGGAAAAGGACGCGAGCGCGACGGAGCGCGGCATCCGCGAGGTCAACTCGGGCCTCATGGCATTGCCCGCCGCGCGGCTGGAGGGCTGGCTCGCTAAACTCACCGACCGCAATGCCCAGCGCGAGTACTACCTGACCGACATCGTGCCGCTGGCGCTCGCGGACAAGGTGGCCGTCGCAACCGTCAAAGCGCGCGCGGAGTGGGAAATTCTCGGCGTCAACAGCAAGCAGCAACTCGCTCAACTCGAGCGCATTTACCAGGGGCAGCAGGCGGCGAGGCTGATGGAAGCCGGGGTCACGCTTGCGGACCCGGCGCGCATCGATGTGCGCGGCAGCCTCGCCTGCGGCACCGACGTGCACATCGACATCAACTGCGTGTTCGAGGGCGAGGTGAGGTTAGCGGACGGCGTGGAGATCGGTGCGAATTGCGTGATCAAGGATGCCGCGGTCGGGCCGGGCACACGCATCGAGCCGTTTACCTCCATTGACGGAGCGAAGATCGGCGCCCACTGCCGGATCGGACCCTACGCCCGGTTCCGTCCGGGAACCCGGCTGGCGGAGAAGGTCCACATCGGCAACTTCGTCGAGGTGAAGGCATCCGAAATCGGCGCCGGCTCCAAGGCGAACCACCTTGCCTACATCGGCGACGCCGCCGTCGGGCGCGACGTCAACGTCGGCGCCGGCACCATTACGTGCAATTACGACGGCGGCGCCAAGCACCGCACCGTGATCGAGGACGATGTCTTCATCGGCTCCGATACCATGCTGGTGGCCCCGGTCATCGTCCGCCGCGGCGCGACCATCGGCGCGGGCAGCACCATCACCAAGGAGGCGCCGGCAGGCGAGTTGACCGTGGCGCGCGCGAAGCAAGTCACCGTGCCCGGCTGGAAACGGCCCGCGAAAAAGAAAGCGAGCGGTGAGCAGTGAGCGGTGAGCGGAAAACCCTTTTCTGCTTGAATTCCGCGCGCCGGGCAGCGCGCGCGCCCACCGCTCACCGCTTACCGCTTACTGCTGACTGACGTCATGTGCGGCATCGTCGGCGCGGCCTCCACGCGCAACGTGGTGGACCTTCTCATCGAAGGCATCCGCCAGCTCGAGTATCGCGGCTACGACTCGACCGGAATCGCCTATCTGAGCGACGGGCATCTCGAGAGGCTACGCTCGACCGAACGGGTCGCGCGCCTCGACGAGCTTGCCCGCGAGCGGCGGCTCGAGGCGCGCACCGGGCTGTCGCACACGCGGTGGGCGACGCACGGCGCCCCGACCGAGGCCAACGCGCACCCGCATTTCTCCACGCGCGGCGGGCTCGAGATCGGCATCGTCCACAACGGCATCGTGGAGAACTACGAACCGATCCGCGCGCGAATGAAGGCGCTTGGCTACGCATTCACCTCCGAAACCGACACCGAAGCGATGGTGCACCACGTGCACTCCATCGTCGCCGGCGGCACGCCGCTGTTCGACGCGGTCCAGGCGGCGAGCCGGGAATGGGAGGGCGCATACGCCGTGGGCTTCATCTCGAGCGGCGAGCCCGGCGTCGTCGTCGGCGCGCGCAAGGGCTCGCCGTTGCTGGTCGGGGTGGGGCAGGGCGAGAACTTCCTTGCGTCCGATGCGGCCGCGTTGCTTGCGCGCACGCGTGACGTGATCTACCTCGAGGAAGGCGACGTGGTGGAGGTGCGGCCCGACCGCGTCAGCATACGCGATAGCCGCGGCTCTCCTGCGCGGCGCCCGACGACGAGGAGCGAGCTCGCCGCCGACGCGGTCGAGAAGGGGCGTTACGCGCACTACATGCAGAAGGAAATTTTCGAGCAGCCCGGCGCGGTCGCGAATACGCTGGAGATGGTCGCGAACGCGCAGTCGCTGCAAGCCAACCTGTTCGGCGCGGACGCGCAGGAGGTCCTGGGCCGCGCAAGCCAGGTCCTGCTGCTCGCCTGCGGCACGAGCTACCACGCCGGGCTGGTGGCGCGCTACTGGCTCGAGGCGATCGCCGGGCTGCCCGCGGCGGTCGAGATCGCGAGCGAGTTCCGCTACCGCGACCCGGTGATGCGGCCGGGAACGCTGGTCGTGACGATATCCCAATCGGGCGAAACCGCGGACACGATTGCGGCGCTTAAGCACGCCCAGTCGCGCGGCCTCACCGACACGCTGACGGTGTGCAACTCCCCCGAATCCTCGCTGATGCGCTCCTCCCGCCTGCGCTTCCTTACCCGCGCAGGCCCCGAGATCGGGGTGGCCTCCACCAAGGCCTTCACGACGCAGCTCGCCGCCCTGTTTGTCCTGACGCTGGTGCTCGCGAAGTTGAGGCGCGGACTCGCAGCCGATCGGGAGAACGGGCTGATCGCGCAGTTGCGCCACCTGCCGCGGGCGATGGAGATGGTACTCGCGGTGGAGCCGCAAGTGCGCGCTTGGGCGGGCCGCTTCCAGGAGAAGCAGCACGCGCTCTTCCTCGGGCGCGGCGCCCACTTTCCGATCGCGATGGAAGGCGCGCTGAAGCTGAAGGAGATTTCCTATATCCATGCCGAGGCCTACGCCGCTGGGGAATTGAAGCACGGGCCGCTCGCGCTGGTGGATGCCGGGATGCCGGTGGTGACGGTCGCCCCGAACGACCAGCTGATCGAAAAGCTGAAGTCCAACTTGCAGGAAGTCCGCGCGCGCGGCGGGGAGCTCTATGTTTTCGCCGACGCCGATGCGCGTGTCGCCGAGGGCGAGGGCATCCACGTCATCCGGCTGATGGAGCACGCCGGCACGCTCTCCCCGATACTTCACGTCATCCCGCTGCAGCTCCTCGCCTACCACGTAGCGGTGCTGCGCGGCACCGATGTTGACAAGCCGCGTAACCTCGCGAAGTCCGTTACTGTGGAGTAGTCAGCGGCATCCCGACCCACGCCGGAACAGGGAGCGCT
This sequence comes from Burkholderiales bacterium, assembly GCA_035456985.1. GTDB lineage: Bacteria > Pseudomonadota > Gammaproteobacteria > Burkholderiales > SG8-41 > SG8-41. The sequence goes on from DATICE010000095.1 coordinate 9,625, forward strand.
TTAGCGGCGACTGCGCTGCTGACGCGCGAGGCGGATCATGTCCTCGAGAATCGGCACGATGTCACCCACGTCGCAGCAGGGCACGTGATTGCCTGACGTGAGATAGCGCCCATTCACCACGAGCGTCGGCGTGACACGAACGGTGTAGGCCGCGGAGAGCTCCTTGGCGTGTTGGACCTTGGCGTCGATTGCGGAGGAGCCGTAAGCCTCGAGCCAGCGCTTGCGGTCGATGCCGTTCTTCGCTGCCCACTCGACCACTACATCGGGTTCGCTCATGTGCAACCGTTCGATGTGATAGCTCTCGTAGACCTTGAGGTGCAGGCGGTCGACCTCTCCCAGCGCCTCGAGCGTGTAGAAGATCCGCGCGTGCGGTGCCCACGAATCCCTGAGGATTGCAGGAACGCGGCGCAAAGCGACGTCGGCGGGTTTGCGGCGGATCCAGCGTTCCAGCGCCGGCTGCAGCTCGTTGCAGTATGGACAGCCGTACCAGAAGAAATCGATGACCTCGATCCGGTCGCCGGTTTCAACCGGCTGCGGAGCAATCAGGCGGTATTCGAGGTTCTGGCGAGCGCGGATGTCCTGCGCGTGCGCAGCGCCCGCCACGCAGGCAGCCGCGAGCAGCACAGCCGCGGCGCGCACGAGTTGCAGCCTACTTCTTCGCGGCGCGCTCTTTGCGCGCCATCGCGATCACCTGATCGAGATTCGCGAAAAAGCGCTCGTAGCTGCCGGCCATGGCAGGTGTCATGAGGAACTTGCCATCCACCACCAGCGTCGGGGTGGAGCTGACCTGATAGTATCCGGGCAGCTCGATCGAGCGGTTGGTGCGGCTGCGCACCCCGAATGAATTGAAGACCTTAACGAACTCCTGCCGGTCCACTCCCTGCTTCGCGACCCAGTCGAAGAGCGGCCCCTGGTTGCGCAGCAGATCCTTGTCGCTCAGCACGCGCTGCTCGTGGATTGCGCTGAAGAGCTGATAATGCAACTTGTCCACCAGTCCCATCGCGTCGAATGCATAGTAGGCGGTCGTCAGCGGCAGCCACGAGTCCCGGAACACGACGGGCGCGCGGCGGAATTCGACGTCCGCGGGCTTCTTCTTGAGCCAGGTGCGGAGCGGCGGTTGCAGGCCGTTGCAGCCCGGGCACCCGTAGTAGAAGAACTCGATAACCTCCACCTTCGCGCCGCTCACGGTGGGTTGGGCGGGGTTGATCAGCTGGTAGTCCTTGCCCGGCGCAAGCTGCGCCCATGCGCCGGTGTTGAGGCTCAGTGCGAGGAACCAGGCCGCAAGATGCCAATATCGTCCAAGTCGTTTCATCCTTGCTCCGTGAAGATTAGGGGCGCTCGTCGCGCACCTTGATGAGGGTGGTTTCGACGCCGTTCTGCTTGAGAGTCTCGCGGGTGCGGCCGAGTTCCTCCACGCTGGCGTACGGCCCCACGCGCACCCGGTGCCACACGCCCTTGTCCGGCAGCGTCGCGGTCTGGATGCGGGCCTCGACGCCGAGCAGCGCGAGCCGCGCCCTGAGGGTATCGGCATCGCGGGGATTCTGGAACGCGCCTGCCTGGAGGAAAAACGTCTCGCCGGCCGTTGCCGTTGACGGCTTCCTTGCGTCCTTCGCCGGCGGGGCCGTGACCGGTTCCTCGGTTCCCGGCAGAATCTTGTAGAAGTCGAAGCGCAGCTTCGGCTCGGGCGCACGCGCTGTCTTGTCCTCGCTTTTTGAGGGAGCGGGCGGGGCGGGCTTCAGGGGCTCGAGCTTGCCGGGCGGTGTACGGGCGAGGAATGGATTGGGCATCTTGTTGATGTACCACGCGACCCCGAGCGCGATGCCGAGACCCAGCACGAGCCCGATCAGAATTCCCACGAGGAGCTGGCTGCCGCCGCCGCGGGCGGCCGGCTCGGCGCGATAGTAATCCTTTGACATGGGGAATATCTTACATTCTATCGGGGGCTGACACACCCAGCAGCGCGAGCCCATTGCGCACGACCTGCCGCACCGCCGCGGCCAGCGCGAGCCGCGCCCGTTTGACGCTCTCGTCGTCCACCAGAAGGCGCGTCGCGTTGTAATAGCTGTGGAATGCCGCGGCGAGTTCCCGCAGGTAGAACGCGACAAGGTGAGGTGCAAAATCGCGCGCGGCGTTCTCGACCGCGTCGGGATATTCGAGCAGCAGGGCGAGCAACGCGGTCTCGTGCTCTGCGAGGAGCGCGGCCACGTCGGCACCGGCGAGTTCCGCCGCGTCGCCTCCCCACTGCTCGAGCACGCTGCACACACGGGCGTGCGCGTACTGGACGTAGTAGACAGGATTTTCGGTGCTCTGAGACTTGGCGAGATCGAGATCGAAATCAAGGTGCTGATCGGCTTTGCGCAGCACGTAGAAGAAGCGCGCAGCATCGTTGCCGACCTCGTTGCGCAGCTCGCGCAGCGTGACGAACTCCCCGGAGCGAGTCGACATGGAAACCCGCTCGCCCCCGCGATAGAGCACCGCGAACTGGACCAGAGCAATGGTGAGCCGCTGCGGATCGAGGCCGAGCGCCGCGAGCGCGCCTTTCACGCGCGCGATGTAGCCGTGGTGGTCCGCCCCCCAGATGTCAATCGCGATGTCGAAGCCACGCTCGAACTTGTCGAGATGGTAGGCGATGTCGGAGGCGAAGTAGGTGTACTGGCCATTCTCGCGCCGCACCACGCGGTCCTTCTCGTCCCCGTAGCGGCTCGAACGAAACCATTTCGCGCCGTCCTGCTCGTAGAGGTGGCCGCGCTCCTCGAGCCGATTCAGCGCGCGCTCGACCCGGCCGGTATCGTAGAGCGAGCGCTCGGAGTACCACTCGTCGAACGTGACGCCGAATTCGGCGAGGTCGCTGCGGCAATCCGCGAGCTGCACCTCGAGCACGAAGCGATGAACGGTTTCGTAGCCTGCACCGAGCGCGCGCTTCGCACTCTCGATCATGGCATCGAGGCGTAGCTCCTCGTCAGGCTCGGCGAGTGCCCCGGCGAAGATCCCGACGCCGTGGCGCAGCCGCGCCCCGTGCTCGGCGTGGATCGTGCGCGCCATCGAGCGCACATACTCTCCCTGGTAGGCGTTTGGTGGAAAAGGCACGGCGTCGCCGCAGAGCTCGAGGTAACGCAGCCACGTCGACAGCGCCAGGATGTCCATCTGCCGCCCGAAGTCGTTGACGTAGAACTCGCGGCTCACATCGAAGCCGGCGGCGGCGAGCACGTTGGCAAGGCTCGCGCCATAGGCTGCGCCGCGCCCGTGGCCGACGTGCAGCGGCCCGGTGGGATTGGCCGAAACGAACTCGACCTGGATTTTCTTGCGTTGGCCGCGCAGCCCCATTCCGTAGGACGCGCCCGCTTCCAGGATGCGATTGACGACCTGCTGCTTGAACGAGCGCTTGAGAAAAAGATTGATGAATCCCGCCCCCGCCACCTCCGCTTTCTCGAGATAGGGCGAAGCCGGTAGCGCGGCCACCAGCCGGTCTGCGATCTCGCGCGGTGCGCGCTTGAGCTCCCGGGCGAGCTGCAGCGCGATGTTGCAGGCGTAATCGCCGTGCTCGGCCTGCCGCGGCTTTTCCAGCACGACGCTGGGCGCTACCGGCACGGGCGCGACCTCTCGAATCGCGCTCTCGAACAGCGCGGAAAAATGGGAGCGCAGGTCGGGTGAAACGGGAGCGGGCATCTGCAACCCGGAGAAAAAGGGGAAATTATAAGCGACGTCAGAACTCCAGCGGGTCGACGTCGATCGACCAGCGCGCCCGCGTGGGAGCCGAACTCGCCAGCGCGTTGTGCCAGGCGTCAAGGAAATCGCGCAGGCGAGTCCGGGAGGCGGACTGGACCAGCAGTTGCGCGCGCTCGCGGCCGGCGCGTCGCGGCAGCGCGGCTGGCACCGGGTCGTACGCCGTGATCTGCCGATCGAGGGCCTTGCCGCGGCGCGCTGCCGCGCCGAGGAAATCGAGCGCGGTGGCGAGTCGCGGCGCCTCTGCGCGCAACAGCGCCTGGTGGACGAATGGCGGGAATCCCGTCTGCCGGCGCTCGGCGAGCGCGTCGTCCGCGAACGCGCGATAGTCCTGGGCGCGCAACGCCGCGTAGAGCGGGTGCTGCGGAAACTCGGTCTGGATCAGCACTTCGCCCTGGATGCCGCCGCGTCCGGCGCGTCCAGCGACCTGCGTCAGCAGCGCGAACAGCCGCTCGGCGGCCCGGAAATCGCCGCTGTAGAGCTGGCTGTCGGCGTTCAGAACACCCACCAGGTTGAGATGTGGAAAATCGTGGCCCTTGGCGAGGATCTGGGTGCCGACGAGGATGTCGACGTCGCGCTCCTTGATGCGCTCGCGCATGGCATGCCAGGCGCGGCGCTGGCGCGTCGTGTCGCGGTCGATGCGCAGGATGCGCGCCTGCGGGAGGAGCCGCACGAGCGCCTCCTCCACGCGCTGGGTGCCGTGGCCGACTGGCGCGAGATCCTGGTTTCCGCAATCGGGGCAGGCTGCCGGCGCCGGGGAAACATGGCCGCAGTGATGGCAGCGCAGGCGCCGCTCCTGCAGGTGCAGCACGAGCCGTGCCGAGCAGCGCTGGCAGCCGGATACCCACCCGCAGGAGCGGCAGATCAGCACCGGCGCGTAACCCCGGCGGTTGACGAAAACCAGCGCCTGCTCGCCGGCGGCGACGCGCTCGCGCAGGGCGGCGAGCAGGCGCTCCGATACCCCGTCGCTCAATTTGTCGCCGCGCGTATCGATGCATGAGATACGCGGCGGCGGGGCGCCGATGCGGCTCGACAGCGTGAGCAGCGTGTAACGGCCGCTCGTGGCATTGTGATAAGTCTCGAGCGCGGGCGTAGCCGAGGCGAGCACGACCGGCACGCCGCGCTGCCGCGCCCGCACCACCGCGAGATCCCGAGCCGAGTAGCGGAATCCTTCTCCCTGCTTGAAGGAGCTGTCCTGCTCCTCGTCGACGACGATGATGCCCAGTTCCGGCAGCGGAGCGAACACGGCGAGCCGGGTGCCGAGAACGATGCGCGCTTGACCGGAGCACGCTGCTCGCCAGTGCTCAAGGCGCTCCGTTTCGGCGAGCGCGCTGTGCAAGCTCACGGTATGCGTGCCGGGAAAGCGATTTTGCACCAGCGCTTCGAGCTGCGGCGTGAGCGAGATCTCGGGCACCAACACCAGAGCCTGCCGGCCCGCCTCGAGCGCTGCGGCGACAGCGTGCAGGTAGACCTCCGTCTTGCCGCTGCCGGTGACCCCGAGGAGCAGAAATGGCTGAAACCCGCCGAGGCCTGCGCGGATGCTGGATACGGCCCGCATTTGCTCGGTGGTGAGTTGCGGCGCGGCAGCGGCCTCGAGCGGCGCGGTCGTGACCTCGGGTCCTGCCTCCTGGAGCGTTGCCGGACCGCGTTTTCTGGGCCGCGGGGGACCGGCGACACGGCGCAGGCGCGTCGGCAGCGCGCCCATCACTACCGCACCGAGCGGGTGGTGATAGTAATCAGCGGCGAACCGCAGCAGCCGCAGATCCTCGGCCGCGAGTGGCGGGGACTCGTGCAGTATCCGGATGGTGCTTTTCAGCCTCTCCGCCGGGACCGCCGTGGAACGAGCGAGCTCGACGATCACGCCGACCGCGGTTTTCCGCCCGAAGGGCACTACTACCCGGTGTCCGACATCGGCAGCGGTCGCTTCCTGCGCGCGGTAATCGAATAATTTGGCGACCGGGACGTCGAGCGCGACGCGAATGATGCTCATGCCGGCAGCGGCCTGCACCATGAACGGCTCGGGGAACCCACCGTCATGCTTCCCAGGATCCTGTGGACAAACGCCAACCGATTAATGGAAGGCGGAAATCCTGACCTATCAACGCCTCGCTGTGGATAACCATGTTGATAGCTCATGGCCTGTGCACGCTGAAATCCGCATTGACGCTTGAGTCGCAGACAGCCCCAGTCAAGCCCTGAATAATAAATACATATAAATCAAATAGTTGAGTCAGTTTGTCGTTGTGCCGGCCGACCGCGGCTATTCCGATGCTGCACGACATCGTGGTGTGCATAAGTCGGGCGGATTGCCCGCAAACCCAGCACTGGCGCGGGTCTTCAGTGATAGGCCGGACTCAACTCGTGAACCGCCTCCACCAGCGCGGCGACACTTTCCGGAGCTGTGAACTGGGAGATGCCATGGCCCAGATTGAAAACATGGCCCGCGCCCGTCCCGTAGGCTTCGAGCACGGCGGCAACGCCGGCGCGCACCGCTTGTTTTCCCGCGAGCAGCACGGCCGGGTCTAGGTTTCCCTGCAGGCAGACGTGCTGTCCGACGCGCGCGCGCGCCGCGCCGAGATCAACCGTCCAGTCGACCCCGACGGCATCGCAGCCGCTGCTGGCCAGCGCCTCGAGCCATCCCCCGCCCCCCTTTGTAAAGAGTATGGTCGGCACCCGCTCTCCCCGATGCTCGCGCTTGAGGCCCTGCAGGACGCGCCGCATATAGGAAAGCGAGAATTCCAGATACTCCGCAGCGCCCAGCATGCCGCCCCAGGTGTCGAAGATCATGGCCACCTGGGCTCCCGCCTCGATCTGGGCGTTGAGGTAGGCGATGGAGGCGCGGCAGTTGACTTCCAGGATGTGGTGCAGCAGCTCCGGGCGGCCGTAGAGCATCGACTTCACGTATCGAAAATCCGCGCTGCCGCCCCCTTCCACCATGTAGCACGCGAGCGTGTAGGGGCTGCCGCAGAACCCGATGAGCGGCGCCTTGTCGTTCAGCGCCGCGCGTACCTGGCGCACGGTCTCGAGCACGTAGCCCAGATGCTCCCGCGGGTCAGGGGGCACGAGCCTGCGGATTTCCCGCTCCTCGCGCAGCGGACGCTCCAGGCGCGGTCCCTCGCCCTCGACGAAGCCCAGTCCCAATCCCATGGCGTCAGGTATCGTCAAGATGTCGGAGAATACGATGGCGGCGTCCAGCGGAAAACGGGCGAGCGGTTGCAACGTTACCTCGGTGGCGAGGTCGGGGTTCTTGGCAAGCGCGAGAAAGCTTCCGGCGCGGGCGCGGGTCGCGTTGTACTCGGGGAGGTAGCGCCCGGCCTGGCGCATGATCCAGACCGGCGTGTAGGGCGTCGGTTGCCTCAGCAACGCGCGGATCAGGGTGTCGTTCTTGAGCTTAGGCACTGGGATTGCAGAATCAGGGCTTGAACCTACCGAATCGGCTCGCCGCACTACCATGGGGGGTGCGGGGGCTTTAGCCCCTTGCTCCCATTTGCCCGGGGGTCCGGAGTTGCCACCCTATCGTGGCAACTCCGAGGACCCCATCAGAAATTCGTCCACCGCCCGCGCGCACTGACGGCCCTCGCGAATTGCCCATACCACGAGCGATTGCCCACGACGCATGTCGCCGGCGGCGAATACCTTGGGCACCGACGTGGCATAACAGCCAGCCCCGTCCGTGGTGGCCTTCGCATTGCCGCGCGTGTCTTTCGCCACGCCGAAACCGTCGAGTATGGACTGGACCGGGGAGACGAATCCCATGGCGAGCAGCACCAGGTCGGCGGGAAGCGTGAACTCCGAACCCGGCACCTCGCTCATGCGGCCGTCGCGCCACGCGAGCCGCGCGGCCTTGAGCGCCTTGACCTTGCCGGCCGCGCCGATGAACTCCTTGGTGACGACGGACCAGTCGCGGCTGACACCTTCCTCATGAGACGACGAGGTGCGCAGCCGCGTGGGCCAGTACGGCCACACGGGATTGCGCTCCACGTCGGGTGGCATGGGCAGCAGCTCGAACTGCGTGATGGAGCGGGCGCCGTGGCGGTTCGAGGTTCCGACGCAGTCGGAGCCGGTATCGCCACCGCCGATGATAATGACATTCTTGTCGGTCGCCCACAGCTCGGGAACGTTCGAATCCCCCGCGACGCGCTTGTTTTGCAGGGGCAGGAATTCCATCGCGAAGTGCACGCCATCGAGTTCCCGCCCCGGTATCGGCAGGTCGCGCGGCTGCTCCGCTCCGCCCGCCAGCACCACGGCGTCGAATCCGGCAAGCAGCGCATTGGGCGCGAGGAACTCCCGCGACCAGTCGGGAACGCCCTTGCCGGGGCGCTGGGTGCCGACACAAACGCCGGTGCGGAACGAAACACCCTCGGCAGTCATCTGCTCCATACGCCGGTCTATCTGCCATTTTTCGAGCTTGAAGTCGGGAATGCCGTAGCGCAGCAGGCCCCCGATACGGTCGGTCTTTTCGAACACGACGACTTCGTGGCCGGCGCGGCCGAGCTGCTGCGCGCAGGCGAGCCCGGCGGGCCCGGAGCCCACGACCGCGACTTTCCTGCCAGTCTTCCGCGCGGGAGGCTGAGGCTTGACCCAGCCGGATTCCCACGCCTTGTCGATGATCGCGTGCTCGATCGACTTGATGCCGACCGGGTCCTCGTTGATGCGCAGCACGCACGCTTCCTCACAGGGCGCCGGGCACACCCGGCCCGTGAATTCCGGGAAATTGTTGGTCGAGTGCAGCGCCTCGATCGCGGACCGCCAGCCCCCGCGGTACACGAGGTCGTTCCAGTCGGGGATGAGATTGTTGACCGGGCATCCGCTCATGCAGAACGGGATGCCGCAGTCCATGCAGCGCGCGCCCTGAATGCCCGCTTGCTCGTCCGTGAGATGGGGGATGAACTCGCGGTAATGCTGCTTGCGCGCGTCCTTCGGCTCGTACGTCTCCTCGACGCGGTCGTGCTCGAGAAATCCGGTGATTTTACCCATGGTAAGCGCTCACTTCAGGCGCCGGTTGTCGCAGGGGGCCCGCACCCCCTGTTCCGGCTACGCGGCGATCCGGCGTCCCTTGGCGGCGATCTCGCCCAGTGCGCGCCGGTATTCGTTCGGGAACACCTTGACGAACTTCGGCCGGAACTCCTTCCAGCGCTCGAGTACTTGCTTTGCCTGTGCGCTCCCCGTATATCGCGCGTGGTTCTCGATCAGCCGCTTTACGATTGCCTCGTCCGCCATGCCGCCGTGCCACAGATCGCGCGTCAACTTCGCTTCCTGCTCCGCTTCTGAGAGCAGGGGTTCCAGAGCCACCATCGAAGTATTGCAGCGCTTGATGAAATCGCCGTCGGCGTCCAGCACGTAGGCGATGCCGCCCGACATGCCGGCGGCGAAATTGCGGCCGGTCATTCCGAGGACCACCACGGTGCCCCCGGTCATGTACTCGCAGCCGTGATCTCCGACGCCCTCGACGACCGTTTGTGCGCCCGAGTTCCGGACCGCGAAGCGCTCGCCGGCCACGCCCCGGAAATAGGCTTCGCCGCAGATGGCGCCGTAGAGCACGACGTTGCCGGTGATGATGTTCTCGGTCGGTTCGCCGCGGAACTTGGGCGAAGGCTGCACCGAAATGCGCCCGCCCGAGAGCCCCTTGCCGCAGTAATCGTTGGTGTCCCCGATGAGATCGAGCGTGACGCCCCGCGCCAGGAACGCGCCGAAGCTCTGGCCGGCGGAGCCGGCGAAGCGCATGTGAATGGAATCGTCCGGCAATCCCTCGTGCCCGTAGCGACGCGCGATTTCCCACGAAAGCATCGTGCCGACCGTGCGATTGATGTTGCGGATCGGCATTTCGACGGTAACCCGCTCGCCGCGCTCGAGCGCGGGGCGCGCCAGCTCGATCAGCCGATTATCGAGCGCCCGCTCGAGCCCGTGCGACTGCTTCTCGCTGTTGTAACGCGCGACCTCGGCGGGCATCTGCGGCATGGCAAAGATCCTGGAGAAGTCCAGGCCCTTCGCTTTCCAGTGCTCGATACCCTTCTTCGTATCGAGGAGATCGGCGCGGCCGATGAGATCATTGAACCGGCGGATGCCGAGCTTAGCCATGAGCTCACGCGCTTCCTCGGCGACGAAGAAGAAGTAGTTGACGACGTGCTCGGGCTTGCCCTCGAATTTCCTGCGCAACACCGGGTCCTGGGTGGCGATGCCGACCGGGCAGGTATTGAGGTGGCACTTGCGCATCATGATGCAGCCCTCGACAACGAGCGGCGCCGTCGAGAAGCCGAACTCGTCCGCCCCGAGCAGCGCGCCGACCACCACATCGCGCCCGGTCTTCATCTGCCCGTCCACCTGGACTGCGATCCGGCCGCGCAGGCGGTTCAATACCAGCGTCTGCTGCGTTTCCGCGAGCCCGAGCTCCCAGGGCGTGCCGGCATGCATGATGGAGGACCAGGGGGAAGCGCCGGTGCCGCCGTCGTGGCCGGCAATCGTGACGTGATCCGACTTGGCCTTGGAGACGCCCGCGGCGACCGTGCCCACGCCGACCTCGGAGACGAGCTTGACGCTGACCGCGGCCTCGGGGTTCGCGTTCTTGAGGTCGTGGATCAGCTGCGCGATGTCCTCGATCGAATAGATGTCGTGGTGCGGCGGCGGCGAGATCAGCTCGACCCCCGGGGTCGAAAAACGGATCTCCGCGATGTAATCGGAAACCTTGCGTCCCGGCAACTGACCGCCCTCGCCGGGCTTCGCCCCTTGCGCGATCTTGATCTGCATCATCTCGGAGGACGCCAGATACTCGGCGGTGACGCCGAAACGGCCGGAGGCGACCTGCTTGATCTTGGATTTCAGCGAATCGCCTTCCTGCAACGCGATGTCGACCTCCACGCGCTCGCGACCCAGACGTGACAGCAGTGTCTCGCCCGCCGCGACCGGTGCGTAGCGCTTGCGGTCCTCGCCGCCCTCGCCCGTGTTGGACTTGCCCCCGATGCGATTCATGGCGATCGCAAGCGTGGTGTGTGCCTCGGTTGAAATGGAGCCCAGCGACATCGCGCCGGTCGAGAAGCGCTTCACGATCTCCGCGGCAGGCTCGACTTCCTCGATCGGGACCGGCGTGCAGCGGTCGAACCTGAATTCGAAGAGCCCCCGGAAGGTGAGGTGGCGCTTCGACTGATCGTTGATGATCGCCGCGTATTCCTGGTAGGACGGGTAGGAATTGCCGCGCGCCGAGTGCTGCAGTTTCGCGATGGCGTCCGGCGTCCACATGTGTTCCTCGCCACGCACGCGCCAGGCGTATTCGCCGCCGACGTCCAGCGCGCCCCGCAGCACGGGGTCGTCATCGCTGAACGCCGCCTGGTGCATGCGGATCGTTTCCTCGGCGACCTGGAACACGTCGATGCCTCCGACCGAGGAGGCGGTGCCGGTGAAATACTTGTCCACCAGGGAGCGCGCCAGGCCCACCGCCTCGAAGCACTGCGCACCGGTGTAGGACATGTAGGTCGAGATGCCCATCTTGGACATGACCTTCTTCAGCCCCTTGCCAACTGCCTTGACGTAATTCTTGATCGCCTTCCTGCCGTCCACGCCCGCGCCGAACTCGCCGCGTCCGGCAGAATCGAGGAGCGTCTCGAGAGCGAGGTAGGGGTGCACCGCCTCGGCCCCATAGCCGCCGAGCAGCGCAAAGTGGTGAACTTCCCGCGCCGAGCCGGTTTCGACCACCAGCCCCGTGCTGGTGCGCAGCCCCTTGTTGACCAGGTGCTGGTGGATCGCCGACAACGCAAGCAGCGCCGGGATCGCGACCAGGTCAGGCTCGACCCCGCGGTCGGAGATGATGAGGACGGAAAAGCCCGCGCGCACCGCGTCCTCGGCTTGCGCGCACAGCGAGGCGAGCCGCGCCTCGATCGCCTCCTTGCCCCACGCGATGGGGTAGGTCGTGTCGATCTCGAACGACTTGAACTTGCCATCGGTGTAGCGGTCGATGTGCCGGATCTTCTCCATCTCGAAGAAATCGAGCACCGGCTGGCTGATCTCCAGCCGCAAGGGCGGGTTTATCTCGTCGACGCCGAGTAGGTTCGGCTTCGGCCCGATGAAGGAGACGAGCGAAGTCACCAGCTCCTCGCGGATGGGATCGATCGCGGGGTTCGTGACCTGCGCGAACAGCTGCTGGAAATAGTGGTACAAGGTCTTGTTTTTCTTGGACAAAACAGCAAGGGCCGCGTCGTTGCCCATGGAGCCGACCGGCTCCTCTCCGTTACACGCGATCGGCGCCAGCTGGAACTTGATGTCCTCCTGCGTGTAGCCGAACGCCTGCTGGCGGTCGAGCAGCGCGACCTGCGACTTCAACGGCGGTGTCTTCTCGGTCTCGACCTCGTCGAGCTTCACGCGGATCCGCTCGATCCATTCGGCGTAGGGCTTGGCGGACGCAAGCGAGTCCTTCTGCTCCTTGTCGTCGATGATGCGGCCCTTCTCCAGGTCCACCAGGAACATCTTGCCGGGCTGCAGGCGCCACTTCTTGACGATCCTCTCCTCGGGCACCGGCAGGCAGCCGCACTCCGAGCCCATGATGACGAGGTCATCCGCAGTCACGATGTAGCGCGAAGGACGCAACCCGTTGCGGTCGAGGGTTGCGCCGATTCGCATGCCGTCGGTGAAAGCGATCGACGCTGGGCCGTCCCACGGCTCCATCATCGCCGCGTGGTATTCATAGAAGGCGCGCCGCGCGGGGTCCATCAAAGTGTGGTTTTCCCACGCCTCCGGGATCATCATCATCATGGCGTGGGCAATCGGGTAGCCGCCCATCACCAGCAACTCCAGCGCGTTGTCGAAGGAGGCCGAGTCCGATTGCCCGTCATAGATCAGCGGCCAGATCTTGTCGAGGTCCCGGCCGAGCATGGGCGAGGAGATCGCGCCCTGGCGCGCGCGTATCCAGTTGATGTTGCCCCGCAGCGTGTTGATCTCGCCGTTGTGGCAGATCATGCGGAAGGGATGCGCCAGATCCCAACTCGGGAAGGTGTTGGTCGAAAAGCGTTGGTGCACGAGGGCGAGCGCCGACTCAACGCGCGCATCCTTCAGGTCGAGGTAGTACTCGCCCACCTGGTAGGCGAGCAGCATGCCCTTGTAGCAGATGGTTCGCGCCGACAGCGTGGGGACATAGAATTCCTTGCCGTGCGCGAGCTTCAACGCCTGGATCGCGTGACCGGAGCTCTTGCGGATGATGTAGAGCTTTCTTTCGAGCGCGTCGGTGACGGTGATGCCTTTGCCGCGACCGACGAAGACCTGCCGGATGACCGGCTCGATGCGCTTCGCGGGCTCGGCAAGGTCGGAGTTGTCGACCGGCACGTCGCGCCAGCCGAGCAGCAGTTGGCCTTCGTCCTTGATCGCGCGCTCGATCTCGTACTCGCAAGCGAGGCGCGAAGCCGGGTCGCGCGGCAGGAACACCATGCCGACGCCGTACTGGCCAAGGGGCGGCAGCTTCACGCCGCGCTTCGCCATCTCTTCGCGGAAAAACTTGTCGGGGATCTGGATCAGGCAGCCCGCCCCGTCGGAGAGCTTCGGGTCCCAGCCGACCGCGCCACGGTGCGTAAGGTTTTTCAGTATCGTCAGGCCCTGCTCGACGATGCTGTGACTCTTCTTCCCCTTGATGTGCGCGACGAAACCCACGCCGCACGCGTCGTGCTCGTGGCGCGAGTCGTATAACCCCTGCGTGACCGGCATTCCCGGTTCAACCATTCGGTGCATCCTCAATCAAGAGCCCAATGAATTCAGCCGCCTGCCGCTCGTTCTGCTGCATTGCAGCAAGCTAGCTCGAAAACGGCGGCGCGAAAGGGAAGTTTACTGCCATCAGCCACTTACAGCAACCGCTTGAGGCCTTTACTCCAGCGCCCTCGTCACGTCTCCTCGATCGCGAACAGGCGCCGGTGCTCGAGGATTGCGTAGCGGTCGGTCATGCCGGCGATGTAGTCGGCGATGGCGCGGGGCATGTCCTCCCCCGCCCGCTCCTGGAACTCGGGCGGCAGCAGCCGGTTATCCGAGTGGAGCGCCGCGAAGAGCTCAGTCACAATGCGGCGCGCCTTGCCGCTCATGCGCACCACGCGGTAGTGGCGGTAGAGGTTCTCGCGCAGGAAGCGCTTGAGCTCGTCGCTCTCCTCGCGGATGCGCGCGCTGAACGCGATCAGCGGCGGCGCGAGCCGCACCTCTTCGATAGAGGCCGGGGCGTGCCTGCGGATGTTGTCCGCGCTGGTGCGGATCAAATCCGAGACCAGCGTATCGATTATGCCCCGCACCGTTTCGTGCCGCAGCCGCCGGGGCGGAAGCCGCGGGTATTGGCGCAGCACCGCCTTCATGTGGCGCGCGAAGATCGTCACCTTTGAGAGCTGCGCCATGTCGAGCAGCCCGGAGCGCACGCCGTCATCTACATCGTGGTTGTTGTAAGCGATCTCGTCGGCAAGGTTGGCGACCTGCGCCTCGAGCGACGGGCGCTGCTTCTTGACGAAGCGCTCCCCGACATCGCCGAGCGCGCGCGCGTTCTTGAGGGAGCAGTGTTTCAACACGCCCTCGCGCGCTTCGAAGGTCAGATTGAGGCCGTCAAATGCGGCGTAGCGCTGCTCCAGCTTGTCCACTACCCGCAGGCTCTGGAGGTTGTGCTCGAAGCCCCCGTACGGCCGCATGCAGGCGTTGAGGGAGTCCTGGCCGGTGTGGCCGAACGGGGTGTGGCCGAGGTCGTGCGCGAGCGCAACCGCCTCGGTCAGATCCTCGTCGAGCCGAAGGCTGCGTGCGACCGACCGCGCGATCTGCGCGACCTCGAGGCTATGCGTAAGCCGGGTGCGGAACAGGTCGCCTTCATGGTTCACGAAGACCTGGGTCTTGTATTCCAGGCGCCGGAAAGCAGTGGAATGGACGATGCGGTCGCGGTCGCGTTGGTATTCGCTCCTGCCGCGCGGCGGCGCCTCGCGGTAGCGGCGGCCGCGGGAGCGCTCCGGCCGCGCCGCGCAGGGAGCGAGGTCAAGCCCTGGCATGCACGGCGCCTGCGGCGAGCACGTCGGCGAGCGCAGCACGCGGCACCTCGCCCGAGACGGAGGCCTCCCCGATGCGCTTCAACAGCACGAAGTGGATGCGGCCGCCGGCCACCTTCTTGTCGTGGCCCATCAGCTCGAGGTAGCGCTCGAGCCCGAACCTGGGCGGATCGAGCGGCAGGCCCGCCGCCTTGAGGAGAGCGCCAATGCGACGCACGTCCGCAGCGGCAAGAAAACCGAGCCGGTGCGAGAGTTCTGCCGCCAGCAGCATGCCGGTGCCGACCGCTTCGCCGTGCAGCCAGGTGCCGAAGCCGGTGCCGGCCTCGATTGCGTGGCCGAACGTGTGCCCGAAGTTAAGCATCACGCGCGGGCCGGTTTCCAGCTCATCGCGCGCCACCACCTCGGCCTTGTTCGCACAGGAGCGCTCGATGGCGTAGGCCAGCGCCTCGGGCTCGCGGCGGGCGAGCCGGCTCATGTTGGACTCAAGCCATTCAAAGAACGGGGCGTCGCGGATCAATCCGTACTTGATGACCTCCGCGAGCCCCGCGGCCAGTTCGCGCGGGGGGAGCGTTCCGAGCGTGTCGGTATCGGAAATCACCGCGAGCGGCTGGTAGAACGCTCCGATCATGTTCTTGCCGAGCGGGTGATTGATCGCAGTCTTGCCCCCGACCGCGGAATCAACCTGCGCGAGCAGCGTCGTCGGCACCTGGATATAGGGAACCCCGCGCTGGAAGACCGCGGCGGCGAATCCGGCGAGATCGCCGACGACTCCGCCGCCCAGCGCGATCAGCGTAGTGCCGCGCTCGCAGCGGTGCTCGAGCAACGTATCGAAGATGCCATTCAACGTCTCCCACGTCTTATGCGCCTCGCCGTCGGGCACCGTGACGCTCACCACGTTCACCCCGCGTGACTCGAGCGCGCCCTTGAGAGACGCGAGGTAGAGCGGCGCGACGGTCGTGTTGGTAACGATCGCGGCTTTTTTCTGGGGAAGCTTTTCCACGATAAGCTCCGGGCGGGCGAGCAGGCCGGCGCCAATGTAGATCGGGTAGCTGCGGGCACCCAGCGCGACATTCAGGGTCTGCATGACGGCCTCGGGCGGCCCCGCTCAGCCGGCGCTCGCGGCGGCGGACTGGCGCTCGATCAGCTGCTGCTCCAGTCTGTGGGCAAGGCTGCCCAGGCTCTGGCTGCCGGTGTCGACGATGAGATCAGCGATGCTGCGGTAGAGCGGATCGCGCTCGGCATAGAGCTCCTCGAGCCTGGCGAGGGGCTGATCGGTCTTGAGCAACGGCCGGTTGCGGTCGTGTCGCGTCCGGGCCCACAGGTCCGATGCCAACGCGCGCAGATAGACTACCAATCCGTTCTCGACCAGCAGCTTGCGATTGTCGGCAGACAGCACGGCACCGCCCCCGGTCGCGAGCACGATGTCGCTGCGAACGACGAGCTCCGCCAGCATCCTCGCCTCGCGCGCACGGAAACCGGTTTCCCCCTCGATGTCGAAGATTACCGGGATCTTCACGCCGGTCGTGCGCTCGATTTCCTCGTCGCAGTCGTAGAAGGACTTGCCGAGCCGCTTGGCGAGACGCCTGCCCACCGTCGTCTTGCCCGCGCCCATCAGTCCCACCAGGAAAATGTTGCCGGGGATGCGTCCGCGCCGCTCCGCCGGTTGCTGTTCGCCGCCCATGGGGGCGATTCTAGTGCCGTTGCAACCATTTGTGCCAATCGCTGCAAACGAAAAGGCGGCCCGCGGGCCGCCTTTTCCGGGAAAAGCTGACGCGCCCGCTTATTGCCGCAGCGCCAGGCCGTCCTTCAGGATGCGCGGCGTGATGAAGATCAGCAGCTCGCTGCGGTCGTCCGTCTTCAGATTCTGCTTGAAGAGCCAGCCGACGAACGGCAAATCGCCGAGCACCGGGATCTTGTTGGTTTGGTTGTTCTCGGTCTGCTGGTAGATGCCGCCGATCACGACCGTACCGCCGTTCTCCACCAGCACCTCGGTGACGATCTGCTTGGTATCGATCGTCGGGCCGGCGAGCGTGTTCTGGCCTTGGCTGTCCTTATGGATGTTCAGATTCATTATCACGTTGTCATCGGGCGTGACCTGGGGCTTGACCTTCAATGAGAGCGTCGCCTTCTTGAACGAAACGCTGGTGGCGCCGCTCGAGGTTGCCTGCTGGTATGGGATCTCCGTGCCCTGCTCGATGGTGGCTTCCACCTGGTCGCCGGTGATGACGCGCGGGCTGGAGACGATCTTGCCCTTGCCGTCCGCCTGCAGCGCGGTGAGTTCGAGGTTGAGGAATTTCGACGAGCCTTCCCGGAAGAGCGCCAGCGAGAACGCGCCGGGATTCGCGCCGGCGAGCCCCGGTACCGGGAGATTCACCGAGAGCGAATCGGTGAACGGCGGCGCGGTAGCGACCTGGCCAGTGTGAAAGCCCGTATCGGTGAGCTGGCCGCCCACAAGGGTGCGCACCGCGGTGCCGTTCTGGCTTCCGGCCTTGAAGCCCTGTCCCGTCAGGTCGTGATAGCCGAGCCGCACGCCGAGGTTGCGCCCGAAGGTGTCGCTCGCCTCCACGATTCGCGATTCGATCATCACCTGGCGCACCGGCACGTCGACCTTCCTGATCAGCTTGCGCACTTCCTCAAGCCGCGTCGGCGTGTCCTGCACGAAGATCGTGTTGGTGCGCGGATCGACCACGGCGCTGCCGCGCTTGGACAGCACCCGCTGCTGCGGATCCGCCAGCAGCTTCTGCAGGTCAGCGCCCTTCTGGTAGTTCAACTGGAAGCTCTCGGTGCGCGTAGGCTCGAGGTCCACGATCTGCTGCTGCGCCTCGAGCGCCAGCTTTTCGCGAGTGGCGAGCTCGTCGCGCGGCGCGATCCACACGACGTTGCCGGTCTTGCGCATGTCCAGGCCCTTCGCCTGCAGGATGATGTCGAGCGCCTGGTCCCACGGTACGTCCTTCAGCCGCAGCGTCAGGTTGCCGCCCACCGTGTCGCTGGTGATGATGTTGAGCCCGGTGAAGTCCGCAATCACCTGCAGCACCGCGCGCACTTCGACGTTCTGGAAATTGAGCGATAGCTTTTCGCCGGTGTAGCCGCCACCGCGCGCGATGCGACCGGTGTCCTCGGGCTGCGTCTTCACTTCCACGATGAAGCGGGTGTCCGTCTGATAGGCGGTATGCTCCCAATTGCCGCGCGGCTCGATCACGACCCGGGTATTGCCGCCCTGCGGGAAGGCGTCGATGGTTTGCACCACGGTACCGAAGTCAGTGACGTCGAGGCGCCGTTGCAGGTTCCGCGGCAGCGCGGTATTGATGAAGTCGACGATGATGGTGCGGCCCTGGAGCTTCAGGTCGATGCCGACGGAGCTGTCCGAGAGATCGACCACGACGCGCCCCTCGCCGGAGGCTCCGCGCCGGAAATCGACGTCACGCAGCGCGTGACGCCCGTCACCCGGCCGCGCTTCGGCGAAATGGGTGGTCGCCCCCGCGGGGCTCGCCACGGCGGCGGCGCCCTGGAGCGTGATCAGCAGCGTCCGCCCGTCGATCTGCGTGTCGTAGCCGGAGACGCGGGAAAGGTTGAGAACCACCCGCGTGCGGTCGCCAGCCTGCACCACGTTGATGCCACGCAGGTCCCCTTCCGCTACTTCCTGGGTGCTGCGGCCGAGTGCGCTGGTGGTATTGGAAAAATCGAAGGCGATGCGCGGCGGGTTGCTCACGGTGAAACCGGCAGGGGGGCTCGCCGGCGGGTCTTTCAGCGTCACGCGGATGATCACCTTGCCGCCAGTGGCGGGCGAAACGTTGATCGACTCGATGCTGTTCGTCTGCGCACGTGCGGCGAGGCTCGCGCACGCAAGGGCGAGCGCCAGCACTCCTTGGAGGGCCCACGAACGGAACGACGCGTTGAGCTTCATTTTCTTGCCTCCTGTTCATCCTGCAGCAGCAGCAGGCGCTCTTCTTCCTTCCAGTCGTTGCCGCTGTCCTGAATCAGTTCCTTCAATTTCACCGCGGACTCGTTGATGTCGATGACGCGGCCGAAATTCTGCCCCATGAAGTCCCCCATCTTGACCCGGTACAGGTTGTTGTCCGGGGTCTTGATCAGCGCGAAGAACTCCTTCTTCTGGGAAAGCGACCCCACCATCTTGAGGTTTTCCAGCGGGAACGCTTCGAGCGGCCCCTTGCGCCGGTCCTCGGGAGGCAGCAGGGGGTGCCGCTTGCCGGCAATCTTGGCCGGCTCGATCTTGCGCGGCACGAACGGATCGAGGAGATCGAATGCCGCGTACTCGAACGGCTCGTAGGGTTTTACTTCCGGCAGCGGGGGTATGCGCCCGCGCGGCATGTTTTCCGAATCCCGGACGAACTGTCGCAGGTCCGAATGCTGCTCGCTGCTGCAGGCTACGAGTGCGAGGCAGGCGAGGGCGCCGACGAGGATGTGACGCTTCATCATTTCCGGGGGCCCTTCTTCGCAGCGGCGGCCCTGCGCTGCTGTGCCAGTTCCTCGTCGTCGAGATAGCGGAAGGTCTTGGCCAGCGCATCCAGCACCAGGCCGCCGCCCTTGCTTGCCGAGGCGAGCGATATATTCTCGAGCGTGACGATCCGCGAAAGCTTGCCGATGTCGCTCGCGAACGCGCCGATATCGTGGTAGTTGCCAGTGACCTTGATCGAGATCGGCAGCTCCGCGTAGAAGTCGCGCCGCGTCTCCTGCGCGGCGGGCTTGAATAGCTCGAACTGCAGGCCGCGCCCCAGGCCGGCCTGGTTGATGTCGGTCAGCAGCGCGTCCATCTCGGATCTGCCTGGCAACTGCTTCAACAGCGCTCCGAACTGTTTTTCGATGTCTTCCAGCTGCTTCTGGTAGGCCGGCAGGTTGATCGCCTCGCTCTTTTTGGTGAGGAAAGTCTTGCGCAGTCCTTCCTCCTTCAATTTTTCCTGGTTGATGCCGTCGATCTGGTGCTGCCAGTCGAACCACCAGCTCGCCGCGATGATCAGCACGAGCGTGATGAACAGCACCCCCAACTTGGGCAGGATGGGCCAGCTGCCGATCTTCTTCGGATCGAGCCGTCTCAAATCATTCAACGTCATGGCCATGGGCGCATCATCCCTTGGGTTACGGCCGCCGCGGCGCCGCCTTCCCGGCGGGCTCCTCGACCTTGGCGCGCGTAATGTTGATGTTCAAGATGAACTCGTTGGCACGCAGCCTGCCCTGCTGCACGGCCTTGATCTCCACCAGCCCGGGGTTCTCCAGTTGCGGCGAGGATTCGAGATTGCGCATCAGCGTGGAAACCCGCGCCTGCGACTCGGTGAGGCCGGTAATGGTGACACGGGTGCCGGTCTGCTTCACCGCCTTCAGGTAGACGCCGTCAGGAAGTTGCCGCACCAGCTGATCGAGCAGGTGCACCACCTCGGAGCGGTTGCTCTGCAGCGTTTCCACCACCCGCTTCCGCGCGAGCAGCGCCGCGGTCTGCTCCTTGAGCTTCTGGATCTCGGCGATCTGCTTGTCGAGCTTGACGATCTCCGCCTGGAGGTACTGGTTGCGCGCCTGCTGCGTCTGGAGCTGCTCGTCGAGGTAGCTGTGCACGACGAACCAGACCGCCGCGCCGATCACGAGCACGAAGGTGAGCAGGATGACGAACTGCTGCTGCTGCTGCTTGCGCCGCTCCTCGCGGTGCGGCAGCAGGTTGATGCGGATCATGGATCGAACCTCCGCATGGCCAGTCCGCACGCCACCATGAGCGAGGGCGCATCCTGCGTCAGGCTTTTCGGCCGGATCTTCGAGGACAGCGTCATGTTGACGAAGGGGTTGGCGATGAGGGTGTTGACCTGGACGCGCTTGCCCACCGTCTCGTCGGCGCCGGGGATCGCCGCGCAGCCGCCTGAGAGCACGATGTGGTGGATCTGGTTATGCTGGCTCGAGGTGAAGAAGAATTGCACCGCACGCGCGACTTCCAGCCCCATCATGTCCACGAACGGCTGCAATACGTCGGACTCGTAGTTCTCCGGCAGCCCGCCGGCGCGCTTGGCCGCCTCGGCTTCCTCCGGCGACAGGCCGAACTTGTTCTGGATCTCCTGCGTCAACTGGTTGCCGCCGAAGGGCTGTTCGCGCATGTAGATCGACTGGTCGTTGCGCAACACATTGACCGCCATGATGCTCGAGCCGACGTCCACCACCGCGATGTTCTGGTCCTTGCCCCGGTCGGGGAACTGGCCTTCGATCAACTCGAAGGCGGTCTGGGCGGCGAAGAGATCCACGTCCATCACCGTCGCCTTGAGCCCAGCCGACTCGGCCACCGCCAGCCGGTCGATGATTTTCTCCTTGCGCGAGGCCGCGATTAGAACCTCGATATCCTCGGGATTGTTCGGCGCCGGCCCGAGCACCTGGAAATCCAGGTTGACCTCGTCGAGCGCAAACGGAATGTACTGGTTCGCCTCGGTTTCGACCTGCAGCTCGAGCTCGTCCTCGGTCTGGCCGGCGGGCACCATGATCTTCTTGCTGATGACGGCCGCGTTGGGCAGGGCGAGCGCGAGATTCTTGACGTTGCTTCCGAGCCGCTTGTGGCAGCGCTTGAGAGCATCACTGACGGCGTCGAGGTTGTTGATGTTGCCCTCGACCACCGAATCCTTGGGCAGCGGCTCGATGGCGTAGCGCTCGACGCGGTAGAGGCCCTTGCCGGGCTCGCTGATTTCCACCATCTTGATCGACGAGGAACTGATATCGACCCCGATCAAGGGCAGCATCTTGGCCTTGAAAAGGCCCTCAAGCGCCGAGAGGTTTAAGCTAAAATTTCCTTTGAACATAAGTTAATGGGGACACAATCCCACAGTTTACATCAAATGCTAGCAACAACTACTTTGGCTGTAAAGCGTTTTGGCCACTTTGTCTCGCGAGCGGGGAACCCCGCATATAATGCATGGACAATCAACATAGCTTACACCGTGTCAAGTTCTCAAACTGTGGCGGGTTTCACTGAGTAAACCGTCAATCGGCTATTGTTGCAATTGCGCAACACCCATAATTTACGCTTTTGGTAGCTATGTCGAATCGGTGGTGGACGTTTCCCCTAGTGCTGGCGCTGTCAACTGCGCTTGCGGGTGTCATGCTGGTCGCATTCGCTGCGGCGATTATTTATCCCGGCCTGCCCTCGCTCGAGCTGCTTACCGATTATCAGCCGAAGATCCCGCTGCGGGTCTACAGCGCCGAGGGCAAGCTGATCGCGGAATTCGGGGAGGAACGTCGCGCGCTGGTCAAGATCGGGGCCGTTCCCCAGCCGATGATCCAGGCGATACTCGCCGCTGAGGACGAACGCTTCTATCAGCACAGCGGCGTCGACTACGTCGGCGTCGCGCGCGCCGCGCTCTCAAATTTCGTCTCCGGTGGCGTGCGCCAGGGCGCGTCGACCATCACCATGCAGGTTGCGCGGAACTTCTTCCTGTCCAAGGAACGGACGCTTGCCCGCAAGTTCAACGAGGTGCTGCTTGCATTCAAGATCGAATCCAATCTCAGCAAGGACCAGATCCTCGAGCTCTACATCAACCAGATCTATCTCGGCCAGCGCACGTACGGCTTCGCCGCCGCCGCGCAAACCTACTTTGGCAAGCCGCTCGCCGCGCTGACCTTGGCCGAGTCGGCCATGCTCGCCGGGCTGCCGAAGGCTCCCTCACGCTACAACCCGATCGCGAACCCCAAGCGCGCCAAGATGAGGCAACAGTACGTGCTGCGCCGGATGCGCGAGCTGCAGATGGTCTCGGAGGAGGAGTTCAAGGCGGCTGACCAGCAGGCCATTGCAGTGAAGAAGGAGGTCAACGAGTACCCCGTTCACGCTGAACATTTTGCGGAGATGGTGCGCCAGGTTCTCTACGAGCGCTACCAGGAAGATACCTACGCTCGGGGCCTGCGCGTCTATACCACGCTCCGCACGTCCCACCAGGAGGTGGCGTATGCCGCGATGCGCTACGGCGTCATGGAGTATGACCGGCGCCATGGCTACCGCGGGCCGGAGGGCTACGTCGAACTGGCGAACAAGCCGAGCGAGGAAGCGCTTGAGGATGCGCTGCAGGATACCAATGACAGCGATGATATCTATGCCGCAGTAGTAGCCGAGGCAAGTCCCAGGCTGGTGCGGGCGTATCGCAGGGGCGGCGAATGGATGGATATCAAGGACGATGGTTTGAAATTCGCCGCTCGCCTGCTGGGCGAGAAAGTAAGTCCCGGCCAGCGCATTCGCCGCGGCGCCATCATCCGCGTGCGGAAAGACGAGAAAGGACGCTGGCACATTACCCAGCTGCCCGCGGTCGAAGCCTCCCTTGTGTCCATGGACCCGCGCGACGGTGCGATCCGGGCGCTGGTCGGCGGCTTTGATTTCGGCCGCAATCAGTACAACCACATTACCCAGGCGCTGCGGCAGCCAGGGTCGAGCTTCAAGCCCTTCATCTACTCCGCTGCGCTCGAGAAGGGGTTTACCGTGGCGACCGTCATCAACGACGCGCCGCTCACGTTCACCGCTGCGCAGACCGGGTCGGAGCCATGGGAGCCGAAGAATTTCGACGGCAAGTTCGAAGGCCCGATGCGGCTGCGCACGGCGCTTTCCAAGTCGAAGAACCTGGTGTCGGTGCGCATCCTGCAGGCGATTTCACCGCAGTACGCGCAGGATTACATCGCCCGCTTTGGATTCGATCCCAAGCTGCATCCGCCGTATCTCACCATGGCGCTGGGCGCCGGCAATGCGACCCCACTGCAGATGGTCTCCGCCTATGCGGTGTTTGCGAACGGCGGCTATCGCGTGGCGCCGTACTTCATTGAGCGGGTCGAAGACGCCAAGGGCAACGTGCTGCTGGCGGCGAAGCCCGCGGCGGCGGGAGCGGGGGCGGAACGGGTCATTGACGCGCGCAACGCGTTCATCATGACGACCATCATGCGCGACGTCATGCGCACGGGCACCGGCGCGCGCGCCCTGAAGCTCGGGCGCGAGGACCTCGCGGGCAAGACCGGAACGACCAACGAGTTCGTGGACGCGTGGTTCTGCGGCTACGTGTCCGGGCTGGTGTCGGTGGCGTGGATCGGGTTCGACAGTCCCCACACGCTGGGGCGCAACGAAACTGGCGCGCAGGCGGCGCTCCCGATGTGGATGGCCTACATGGGTACGGTGTTAGACGGCGTCCCGGAGCAGCCGCTTGAAGCGCCCGGCGGGGTCGTTGCGCTGCACGTCAACCCGGATACGGGGCTGCGAGTCGCCGACGCGCAAGGGGGACTGGTCGATTATTTCTACCAGGAATTTCCGCCGCCGGCGCAGGAAACCCTGATCGGCGGCATGGTGGGTGGCGAGCGTCCGGAAGAGGTGCGCAACCAGTTGTTCTGAACCGGCGATGGCGAGGGACACCGGCCGCAACGACCGCCGCAGCCGCATCGCCTATCTGGCGGCGCGGCTGATGGCCGAGGACGGTATCGAGGACTACGCACTCGCGAAGCGCAAGGCCGCTCGCCAGGCCGGCATGCCGGACACGCGCGAGCTGCCGGCAAACGAGGAAATCGACGAGGCGTTGCGCGCCTATCGGCAGATTTACCACCAGGAAGAGCACCGCGACCGCTTGCGCGCGCTGCGCGCGACCGCTGTGCGGGCGATGCGGGAGCTCGCGCGATTCAATCCATATTTGACGGGTTCGGTCCTGAACGGCAATGCCGGCAGGTACGCCGACGTCAATCTGCAGCTCTTCACCGACAACGAGAAGGCGGTGGAGCTCTATCTGATCGACCGGGGCATCCCGTACCGGACGGCGCAGGCGCGCCTGTATTCGGGCGAGGAGATGCGCACGGTGCCGGTCTACACCGTGAGCGATGACGGCACCGAGGTCGAGCTGACCGTACTCTCGACGCTAGATCTACGCGCCCCGCTTCGCGCCAGCCCGGACGGCAAGAGCATCGAGCGCGCCAAGCTGCCAGCGGTCGAGCAATTACTCGCAGATAGCTGATCAGACAGACGGGCGTAACGCATCGGGATACGCATCTAATACTCGACCGCGCGCGCCTGCCCGCGCCCCCTTCTCCCTCCGGCCGCCCTCAGTGAGTGCTCACTCTCGGCCGCGATCATCGAGTCGGGCGCATGCCGCGCTTACCGCTCCACGGCAGCGCGCGCCCTCTGAAACCTGATCGGTACCCATAGTCACCGCGTCGGGCGCGGCCTCCGTCCCGCACCACGCTGCGCGAGACCGAGTACGGTGGCCAATTCTCGTCCGCGCGGCGCACCTCGTCCGGCGCGCTCGTCTCACAGCTTCTTGCCGAAGCGTGATCAGCCGCCCGCTTTCAGCCAGCCGGCGGCGTCAAGCGCGAAGTAGGTGAGCACGCCATCGGCGCCGGCGCGCTTGAATGCGGTCAGCACCTCCATGACGCACGGGCGCTCATCGAGCCAGCCGCGCGCGGCCGCCGCCTTGATCATCGAGTACTCGCCGCTCACCTGGTAGGCATAGGTCGGCGCCTTGAACTGCTCCTTGACCCGCCGCACGATGTCGAGATAGGGCAACCCGGGCTTGACCATTACCATGTCAGCGCCCTCCTCGAGGTCGAGCGCGACCTCCCATAGCGCCTCGTCGCTGTTCCCGTAGTCCATCTGGTAGGTGTGCTTGGTGCCGCGCCCAAGACTTTTCGCGGAGCCCACCGCGTCGCGAAACGGGCTGTAGAGGACGGACGCGTACTTCGCCGAGTAGGCAAGAATACGCGTATGGATGAACTTGCCGCGGTCAAGCGCGTCGCGGATCGCGCCGATGCGCCCATCCATCATGTCGGAAGGCGCGACTACGTCCACGCCGGAGGCGGCGCATACGAGCGCCTGCTTTTCGAGGATCGCGATCGTCTCATCGTTCATTACGTAACCGCTGCGGTCAATCACGCCATCATGACCGTGAGTGGTATATGGATCGAGCGCGACGTCGGTGATGACGCCGAGCTCGGGGAAGCGCTTCTTCAGAGCGGCCACCGCGCGCGGCACCAGCCCCTTGGGATTGGCGGCTTCGCGCCCGTCGGCGGTCTTAAGTTCACGCGGAATCACGGGAAACACTGCGACCGCTGGAATTCCGAGCTTCGCGCACTGTTCTGCGTGCGGCAGCAGCCGGTCGAGTGTATGGCGCCGGATACCCGGCATGGACGCGACCGGCTCGACGCGGTTTCTGCCCTCGATTACGAACATCGGATAGATGAGATCATCGGCCGTCAACCGGTGCTCGCGCCGCAGCCGACGCGAAAATTCGTCTCTCCGCATCCTTCGCATCCGCCGCCGCGGAAAGCCGCCGTGAAACCGCATGGGTCTTAACCTCTTGAAGTGAATCGTCTTTATTTTGGATTCCAACGGAACTCCCGGCCATTATATGCGTCTCAGCCTGTAGACGATGTTGAGTCGTCTCCCGCTTCACCTCCCTGAGCGGGCGCCTTAATCCAATTAAGGCTTTTGCCCCCGGTTTTACTCCCCTTTAACCGGGGGTTTTTTATGGGCCCGCTCCGCGCGGGAGCGCGGTGCCTGCCACCCGCGGTGCTACCTGCCGGCCACCGTAATAATGACCTAGGTCATTGTTATCGTGACTGAAACTGGCGTGCGGCGAGTCGCGTGCTGTAGAATAGCGCCTCGCTCGAAAACACGCGGTAAAAAAGGGAACCCTGAATGAAATCCCGGTGGCTGCCTGTGCTTGGAGCCGGCGCATTCGTGCCCGTGTTGGTGTTCGCACAGGGGCCTGCTCCAGCCGATCCCTCGCAAGCGCGCCAGCTCGTGAAGCAGGTTTGCGCCGCCTGCCATGCGGAAGACGGCAATAGCGTACTCGTTGCCAACCCGGTGCTTGCCGCGCAGCACGCCGACTACACGCTGAAGCAGCTCTTGAACTTCAAGCCGCGGGACGGCAAGCCCCCCGAGCGGGCCAACGCGGTCATGGGGGCGATGGTCGCCAATCTCTCGGCCGACGATCTGCGGAACCTTGCAGCCTATTTCGAAGCCCAGAAACGCAAGCCTCGCGCGGCGCGCGACCCGGAGCTCGCTCGGCTCGGACAGATGATCTACCGCGGGGGCATCGCGGCGAGGAACGTGGCGGCCTGCACCGCCTGCCACGGGCCGAACGGCAGCGGCATCCCGGCCCAATTTCCGCTGCTCGCGGGGCAGTTCGCTGAATACACCGCCGCCCAGCTGCGCGCGTTTCGCGCGGGCGAACGCGCCAACGACCCGAATCGCATGATGCGCGCCGTGGCGGAGAAACTCTCGGACCGGGAGATCGCGGCGCTGGCTGAGTATATCGCCGGATTGCGCTGATCGCGGCCCGCGCTGCTTGCGGCGCCGGAGGGCGCGTCAGGATCGCAGACTCGCAAAGACCGTTGTCGCGGCGCTAATCGTGCGCCTGATCTCCGCCTCGCCGTGAGCGGAGGAAACGAATCCCGCTTCATAAGCTGACGGTGCAAGATAGATTCCGGCGGCGAGCATGGCGTGGAAGAAGCGGTTGAATGCGTCCCGGTCACATTGCATGACCTCGGCAAAGCTCGCGGGCGGTGACGGCCGGAAGAAAAGGCCAAACATGCCTCCGACGCTCGTTGCCGAGAACGACACGCCGTGCTCACGCGCGGCGCGGGCGAGCCCCTCGCATAACGCGCGCGTCGTTGCCGCGAGGCGGTCGTAGAACCCGGGCGCCTGAATCAGCCTGAGCGTCGCAAGCCCCGCGGCGACCGCGACCGGGTTGCCCGAAAGCGTGCCCGCCTGGTATACGGGCCCGAGCGGGGCAATCGCCTGCATGATGTCGCGGCGGCCCCCGAAAGCACCGACCGGCAGCCCACCCCCGATCACCTTGCCAAGCGTGGTCAGGTCGGGCTTCACGCCGTAGAGCGCCTGCGCGCCCCCGAGCGCAACGCGAAACCCGGTCATCACTTCGTCGAATATCAGCACGGCGCCGTGGCGCGTGCAGAGCGTGCGCAACGACTGGAGGAAACCCGGGCGTGGCGCCACGAGATTCATGTTGCCGGCGACCGGCTCCACGATGGCGGCGGCGATCGCGGCCCCCTCCCGCTCGAATGCCTCCCCCAGCGCGCCCTCGTTGTTGTACTCCAGCACCAAGGTATCGGCGGCAGTTGCCGGCGGCACGCCTGCCGAGGACGGCTGCCCGAAGGTGAGCGCGCCTGAGCCCGCCTTGACCAGCAGCGCATCGGCGTGGCCGTGATAGCAGCCCTCGAACTTGACGATCCTTTGCCGGCCAGTATGGCCGCGCGCCAGGCGGATCGCGCTCATGGTCGCCTCGGTCCCCGAGCTGGTGAGCCGCACCTGCTCGAGGGACGGCACCAGCCGGCAGAGCAGCTCCGCCAGTTCGACCTCCTGCTCCGTGGGAGCGCCGAAGGAGAGCCCGCGCTCGGCCGCCTGCTGCGCGGCGGCCACGACGTCGGGATGGGCGTGTCCAACGACGAGCGGTCCCCACGACCCAACGTAGTCGATGTAGGCGCGGCCGTCGGCGTCCCATATCTGTGCGCCTCTGCCGCGCTGGATAAACGGCGGCGTGCCGCCCACTGAACCGAAGGCGCGCACGGGCGAGTTGACGCCGGCCGGGATGACGCGCTGCGCGCGCTGGAAAAGCAACTGACTGCGTTTCATTGGGGGAGACTACGAATGACGCGTGGCGAGCTCGCGGGCCGCGAATAGCGCGTTGAAGCGGCGCGCGGCGAGCTCGACGTCGTCCGCGCCGAACAGCGCGGATATCACCGCGACGCCATCGGCACCGGCCGCGATCAATTGTGGCGCATTCTCAAGCGTGATGCCGCCGATCGCCACCACCGGCATTGAGAGGCGCCGCTTGGCGTCCCTCAGCAGCGTGAGCGGAGCGCGCACTGCGCCCGGCTTCACGCTCGAAGGAAAAAAACTTCCGAACGCGACGTAATCGGCGCCGAGACGCGCGGCCTCGAGCGCGAGTTCGAGGCGGTCGTAACACGATGCGCCGAGTATCTTCGCCGTCCCGAGCCGCGCGCGCGCTGCGGCAAGCGAGCCGTCTTCCGCGCCGAGGTGCAGGCCGTCCGCGGACACTGCCAGGGCGAGATCGAGATCGTCGTTGATGATGAGTGGAACCCGGTACCTCCGGCACAGCACGAGCAGGGCGCTTGCCTGCGAGAGCCTTAGCGCTGCGGGGGCGGGCTTGTTGCGGTACTGCAGCAGGCGCGCGCCGCCGGCGAGCGCCGCTTCCACCGCGGCAATGAGAGCCGGCGTGTCGTCGCCGTCGGGCGTGACGGCGTACAGCCCGGAGATCTCGCGCGTCACGCCCTGCCTCCGCCTCCGCCGGACTCAGTCTCGTCGCGCGCCCAGAACAGGCGATCCGGTATGTGCTGGCCCATGCCGGGGCGGAATGCCGCCTTGAGCGTCTGCCAGGTGTACTCCTGCGCGTCCTTGACCGCGTCGCTCACTTCCAGCCCGTTGGCGACGGTGGCAGCGATCGCGGCGGCGAGCGTGCATCCCGAACCGTGGTAGGAGCCCGGCAGGCGCGGCCAGGAATCGCTGCGCACCATGCCGTTCTGGCCATAGAGGGTGTTGACGACCTGGGGAGTGTTCTCGTGAGTGCCGGTCACGAGCACGTACTCGCACCCACTCGCGATGATGCGCTTCGCGCATTCGGCGAGATCGGGGCCGCCGCCCTCCTCGCTTTCCTCGCCCGCCAGGCGGCGTGCCTCGAGGCTGTTGGGGGTGAGGATGGTGGTTTGCGGAATGAGCAACTCCTTCAGCGCACCCACCATTTCCTCCGTAACCAGCTCATCGCCGCGCCCGGACGCGAGCACGGGGTCGAGCACGAGCGGCACCTCGGGATAGTCGGAGACCACTTCCGCGATAACGGCGATTTGCTCGAGATTTCCCAGCAGGCCGATCTTGAACGCGGCGACCGGCATATCCTCCAGCACACAGCGCGCCTGGTCGGCGACCCAATCCGCGTCGATCGGGCTGACGTCGTCGACGCCCATGGTGTCCTGGACGGTGATCGCGGTCACCACCGACAGCGGGTGGCAGCCCATGCTGGAGAGTGTCATGATGTCCGACTGCAGCCCCGCGCCGCCGCTCGGATCGGTCGCCGCGAATACCAGAACGATGGGAGGAAGGTCGGCCATGCGCAAGGAGTTGGAGGCGCCCGCGCGGTTGGTCGCTGCAGGACGATTCGATAGAATTCGATTCTAACTTAAAATCACGCCCTTGCATGTCTTCTGCCGAAACGCGCGATTACAAGACTTACATGTGCCTCATCTGCGGGTTCATTTACGATGAAAGCGCAGGATTGCCCGACGAGGGTCTTGCGCCCGGCACCCGTTGGGAGGACGTGCCGATGAACTGGACGTGCCCGGAGTGCGGGGCGCGCAAGGAGGATTTCGAGATGGTGGAAGTATGAGGATTCTGCACACCATGCTCCGCGTCGGCGATCTACGGCGCTCGCTCGATTTCTACACGCAGGTGCTGGGCATGAAGCTGCTGCGCAAGACCGACTACCCCGGCGGGCGCTTCACCAATGCCTTCGTGGGCTACGACGAGGAGTCGAGGACCGCGGTGCTGGAACTCACCCACAACTGGGACACCGCGTCCTACGATCTCGGCACCGGCTACGGCCACGTGGCGATCGAGGTCGACGATGCCTACCGGGCCTGCGAGGAGGTGAAGCGGCGTGGCGGCAAGGTCACGCGCGAGCCCGGGCCGATGAAGCACGGAACCACAGTGATCGCGTTCGTCGAGGATCCCGACGGCTACAAGATAGAGTTCATCCAGCGCAAGACCTAGTCGGGCCGGCGGCGGCTCGATTGCCGGGTTATTCCGCGGACCGGGCCCGGGAAAGTCTTGCGGCTTCATCCGCGAGGCGCACGAAGTCGGCGACCGCCAGGTCCTGCGCGCGCAGTCCTTTGTCCACCCCGAGCCGCTCGAAATCCGCATCCGTGAAGTAGGCCCGCAACGAATTGCGCAGAGTCTTGCGGCGCCGCGCGAAGGCGGCCGCTACGATCTTCGCGAGAGCGGCTTCGTCGGCTGCGGGATGCGGAAGGGGCGCGAAT
Organism: Burkholderiales bacterium; assembly: GCA_035456985.1. Taxonomy (GTDB): domain Bacteria; phylum Pseudomonadota; class Gammaproteobacteria; order Burkholderiales; family SG8-41; genus SG8-41. Next base: position 40,329 of record DATICE010000095.1, read on the forward strand.
GGCGCCATGCGCACCACTGCGGATTCCACCCTGGGGACCGGGCGAAACGCGCCGGCGGGGACGGTGAGGACCAGCTCCATCCGAAAGCGGTATTGCAGCATCACCGAGAGCCGGCCGTATTCGGAGCTCGACGGCGCCGCGACCATTCGCTCCACGACTTCCTTCTGCAGCATGACGTGAATATCCTCTATCGCCGCAACGTGCCGCGCGAGGTGGAACAGCAGCGGAGTGGAAATGTTGTAGGGCAGATTGCCCACGACACGCAGCCGCGGCCCGAGCGCGCTGAAATCAAAGCGCAGCGCGTCGCCCTCGTGGACGGTGACGCGCCCGGCAGGAAAGTCGGCGCGCAGGCGCGCGACGATGTCGCGGTCGATCTCGATCACGTGCAGGTGCTCGAGCCGGGCGGCGAGTGGCCGCGTGAGCGCGCCCAGTCCCGGGCCGATCTCCACCAGGGAATCACGCGGCTGCGGCGCGATGGCGGCCACGATGGCGGCGATCGCTGCCTCGTCGGTGAGAAAGTTCTGGCCGAAGCGCTTGCGGGGAACGTGGCGCATCACGGGCCGCGTCCCCGGGGGTCGTCTCATGCAGCGCGCGGCGGCTTGCGGCGCGCGGCGAGCCTCGCCGCCAGCCGGATCGCCTCGATCAGGCTCCCGCGCCCGGCCCGCCCGCTGCCGGCAAGCTCGAGCGCGGTGCCGTGGTCGACGGAGGTGCGGATGATGGGAAGCCCGAGGGTGACGTTGACGCCGGCCCCGAAACTCGCGTACTTGAGCACCGGCAGGCCCTGGTCGTGATACATCGCGAGCACGCAATCGCAGCCCTTAAGCCGCCGTGGATTGAACAGCGTGTCGGCGGGAAGCGGACCCTCCACGTCGAATCCTTCGCGGCGCAGCCGTGCCAGCAGAGGGCCGATGATATCGGCCTCCTCCCGGCCGAGAAAACCCGCCTCGCCGGCATGCGGATTCAATCCAGCAACGCGGATCCGCGGCCGGGGGATCGCGAATCTCTCCGCGAGATCGCGCCGCAGCACGCGGAGCGTCCGCTCCAGGCTCTGTGCCGTGATATGACGCGCAACGTCGCTCAACGGCAGATGCGTGGTCGCGAGCGCAACGCGCATGCCGCCGCCGACGAGCATCATTACCACGTGCTCAGCCCCGGTGTGCGCCGCGAGGAACTCGGTGTGGCCGGTAAAAGCGATGCCGGCGTCGTTGATCACGCTCTTTTGCAGGGGCCCGGTGACCATGGCGTCGAACGCGCCGTCGCGGCAGCCGTCCGCGGCGACTTCCAGGGTGCGCAGCACATAGGCGCTGTTGGCAGGGTCGAGCCGGCCCGGGATTGCCGCCCGCGCGAGCGGAACGTTGTACACCGCAAGCATGCCGGCGCGGGGCGCCGCGCGCGCTCCGGGCGCGTGCGGCACGATCTTGAGCGCCAAGCCGAGGAGGCGCGCACGGCTTGCGAGCAGCTCGCGGTCGGCGACCACCACGATGCGCGCCGGCAACCGACGGCGCGCGAGGCTGACGCACAAGTCGGGCCCGATGCCTGCGGGCTCGCCCGCCGTGACCGCCACCAGCGGAACGTTGCCGGCGCTACTTTTCATCGAGGCGGTATTCGATGTAGGCGCGGTCGCGCAGCTGGCGCACCCATTCCTGGTAGGACTCGTCGGACTTGCGCGCACGCAACGCAGACTGCGCCGCCAGCCGCTGGCGGTCCTTCGACATGTCCTCGTCGCGCCGCTCCAGCACCTGGATCAGGTGCCAGCCGAAGGGTGTTTGCACCGGGCCGCTGATCTCTCCCAGCTTGAGCGCGTTCATCGCTCCTTCGAATTCAGGCACGGTGTCGCCCGGTGACAGCCAGCCGAGGTCGCCCCCCTTCGAGCCGCTTGCATCCTCGGAATGCAGCCGCGCCAGCTCCGCGAAGTCCGCCTTGTTGTCCAGGCGCTCCTTGAGCGACTCGATGCGCCGGCGCGCCTCGGCTTGCGGCACCAGCTCGTTGGTTTTCACCAGGATGTGGCGGGCGTGGGTGCGGCGCACGATGACCGGAGCGCTCGAGCTGCGCCGCTCGTTCAGCTTGATGATATGGAAGCCGTTGGCGCTGCGCAGCAGGGGACCCACCTCGCCGGGCTGGAGGTTTTTTATCGCGTCGAAAAACAGCGTGGGCAGGCGCGCCCCTTCGCGCCAGCCCATGGCGCCGCCTTCCAGTGAGTCCGGCGCATCGGAAAATACCGCGGCGACCTGGCGGAAGTCCGCGCCCGTCCTCAACTGCTGGAGCGCCTGCTCGGCGCGGCCGCGCCGGTCCTGGATCTGCTCCGGACGGGCGTTCTCGGGGACTGTCACCAGGATGTGGGAAAGATTGTATTGCTCGCCGCGCCCGGCGAACTCCTGCCGGGCGTTGATGAAGCTTTCAATCTCGCCTTCGCTGACCACGATCCTGTTGTCGACTTCGCGCTGGCGCAGGCGCGACAGGATGATCTCGTTGCGTATGTCCTCGCGGAAGCGGGGAAACGGCACGCCGTCCTTCTCCAGTGTCGCGCGCAATTGCTCCAGGGTGAGCTTGTTCTCCTGCGCGATGCGCTGTATCGCGCGGCCTAGCTCCGAGTCGTCCACGCGCAGCCCGGTTTCCTTGGCGAGCTGCAGCTGCACGTGGTCGGTGATCATGCGGTCGAGGATGCGCTTCTCGAGAATCTCGCGCGGCGGCAGCGGCGTGCCCTGCTGCTTCAGGTGCTGCGTGGAGGTGCGCAGCCGCAGCTCGAGGTCGGCACGCGTGATCACCTCGTTGTTCACCACCGCCACGATGCGGTCGAGCACCACCACTTGCTGCTTCTGCTGGGCCGGGGCGTTGTGGGGTGTCGCAGGAACGCCCGCAGAACAAGGTGCCGCGCGCGTGCGCGCGAAATCCTCCCGGGCGTCCGGTTGCGTTCAGTAAATGGTGGATGGGCTCGCGCCATCGGGCCTCGGTGAACGGGGATCGATCGTCTGATAGCCGCCGATATTGCGTCGCAGCGTTTCCATTGGACTGGTGCCGATGCGTGACATGCCGCGCAGCTCGAGCTGCACGAAAAACGTG
>DATICE010000096.1:0-27591 GCA_035456985.1 Burkholderiales bacterium
AAATAGAATTTGTGTACGAGATCTTCATTCCTAGACCAGGCGGGAGCGGTCTGCCTATATTTCGCCATCACCTCCTCGCGGGTGATGCCCTTCGGAAGATCGAAGAAGACCAACTCTGTGATCATGACCCACTCCGTTGATCAAGATGCCAGGCAATGTTCACGAGGCCTAACGTCAATTGGTAGCCAAATTAGTTGACTAATTAGTTGGCATTCTCGCCGACGCTCAGCGCCCTCGCTTCAGCGCTTAATACTCGCGACCCCTTAGTCGTCAGTCGTCACGCCCCTAGATGTCCTCGTGCAGGCAGAGATAGTTGCCCTCGGTATCCTTGAACCACGCCGCCTTCTCAGCGCCCAGCACGCAGACGTGGTTCTCGGTCTTCAGTCCGGGAAAATCGTAGTCCTCGAACACGACGCCTCTTTGCTTGAGCTCCTTGATCTCCTTCGCGATGTCCTTGACCTGGAAGCTCACTGCCGTGTGCTCGGCCTTGGTCCCTTCGGGTTTCGGGAACAGCGCGATGACGCCGCCGCTGCCGCCGGCAAACTGGAATTTGCCGTCCGGCCGTGATCCGAGGGGCTTCAAGCCGAGCTTCTTTTCGTAGAACTCGCGCGCGCGGTTCAGGTCCTTCACCGGCAGAAGGGTTGTCACGGGTGCATGGGTCAGCATGTCTTCATCTCCCTGTCGTTTCCCGTTAGTCGTCAGGCGTTACACCTTCAGTAGCTGGTGGGCCAGTTCGCAAGACGGTGCTCGCCGACGCCGTTTTTCAGCCGCCTGCGGTGCACCTGCAGCATGCGAATAAGGAAATCGCGCGTGTCGCGCGGATCGATCACGTGTTGCGCCTCGTAGAGCCGCGCCAGCTCCCACGGCGTGGTGTCGCGCTCGATTTCGGCGACGAGTTGCTTGAAACGCACCGGGTCATCCTGCTCCTTCACGCCATACAGGACGTTTACCGAGGCGCGGGTGTCCATGAAGCCCAGGTCGGCTGACGGCCAGCACGCGAGCTCGTCCGTGTTCCGGCCTCCGCCCATGTTAATGAAGGCCTGGCCGTAGCTTTTCCTCAGGATGACGGTGATGCGCGGCACCGTCACCAGCGACAGCGCGTTCATCCAGTTGATGACCTTGCCCGGCATGCCGCGGATTTCGCCCTCCACGCCGATGAGAAAACCCGGCACGTCCACGAGGAACACGATCGGGATGTTGAAAGAGTCGCACAGCACCATGAAGCTCGTCGCCTTCTGGCACGCATCGGCATCCAGTGCGCCGCCCTTGTAGAGGGGGTTGTTGGCGATGAAGCCGACGGTCTTGCCATCGAGCCGCGCGAGCACCGTGGCTACCGACCTTCCGAAGCGCTCCTTCAGCTCGAAGCTCGAATCCCTGTCCACGGCCGCCGCGATCACCTTGCGCACGTCGTAGACCTTGTTGCGCTCCTCCGGCACGATCTCAAGCATCTTGCGGCACGCTTCGCCCGAGCCGCCCGGCACCGGCCGCTCGGGCGGGGGCTCCATGTTGTGCGCCGGCAGGTAGGAAAGAAACCGCTTCACGGCATCGAGCGCCTGCTCGTCGGTATCCACCGCCATGTCCGCGAGGCCCGAGACGCCGGTGAGGAGCTTCCAGCCGCCCAGCTCCTCGGGGTCGATCGGCTTGCCGATGGCGATCGAGGTGACGCCCGGACTCGCGATCGCCATCACCGAGCCCTTGCGCATCACCACGAAGTCCGACATCGCGGCATACCACGTCGAGGAGCCGTAGCACTGGCCGAGGAGCGCGGATACCCACGGCGACTCGCGAAGGCGCTGGTACTCCGTCGGGTCCTGCGCGAGGATAGCGCGGCCCGAGGCGCCCATGCGGTCGGGCATGCGCGCTCCGGAAGACTCGCCGAGAAAGACAAGCGGCATGCCGTGACGGCCGGCGGCCTGCTTCACGTGGCGGATCTTCTTCATGTTGACGACGCTGCTCGATGCGCCGAGCACGGTGAAATCGTTCGAGACGATTGCCACCTCGCGCCCATCGATGCGCGCAAACCCCGCTATCTTGCCGTCGGCGGGAGTCTTGTGGCGCACCTCCTCGCGGATGCTGCGGGCGTGCCGCCCCGATTCCGCGAAGCTGCCCGTGTCCACCAGGCGGTCGATGCGTTCGCGGGCGTTCAGCACGCCCTGCTTCTTGCGCTCGGCGAGCTTCTCCGCCCCGCCCATCGCCAGCGCTTCGGCGTTCTTCTCCTCCAGCTGCTTGATGACGTCTCGCGCCGACACCTGCGTCACTCGCCTTTGATGCCGGCGGCCTTGATGACCTTGTCCCACTTCGCGATCTCGTTCTTCATGAACGCCGTGTACTGCTCCGGAGTGTTGCCGACGGGGTCCGCGCCGAGGTCCTGCAGGCGTTGGCGCACGTCCGGCGAATTGAGCGCCCGTACGGTATCCGTGTGGAGACGGTCGATGATCGCGCGCGGCGTTCTGGCGGGAGCCGACATCCCGTAGAACGTGGTGACCTCATAGCCCGGGACCCCGGCCTCCGCCACAGTGGGCACTTCGGGTGCCGCGGGAGTGCGTCGCGACCCGGTGGTCGCGACCGCGCGCAGCTTCCCCTCGCGCGCCTGCCTGATGACGGTGGGAACGTTTCCGAAATAGAGCACGACCTCGCCCGAGAGCAGCGCGACGAGCCCCGGCCCGCCGCCCTTGTAGGGAATGTGCACCCATTTGATGCCGGTCATATACTGGAACAGCTCCCCCGAAAGGTGGGGGGTCGCGCCGATTCCGGAGGAGCCGTAGTTGATCTCGCCGGGACGCTTCTTCGACAACGCGATCAGCTCCTTCACCGAGCGCACGGGCAGCGACGGGTGCACCACCAGCAGGTTCTGCGACTCCGCCAGTAACGTGACGAACGCGAAATCGTTGATCGAGTCAAAATTGAGCTTCAGCAGGGCGGGGTTGGTGGCGTGGCCGGGCGCGTTCATCATGATGGTGTATCCGTCCGGCGGCGTGCGCACGAACATCTCTGAAGCGATCGCGGTGTTGGCACCGCCCCGGTTCTCCACCACCACCTGCTGCCCCAGATACTGGGAAAGCCTGGGCGCGACGATGCGCGCGACGATGTCATTGGTGCCGCCCGGCGGGAAGCCGATGATGAAGCGGACCGGCTTCGCGGGGTAGGGTGCCTGCGCCAGCGCGGAGTGTGCCGCGCCCAGAGCGAGCGCGAGCGCCAGCAGGCGTACGATGGGCCAGTTTTGCATCGGGGTCTCCTCCACTGTTATTTCGGCTGGCGGCTCCGGCGCGCGGCCGGCGCGACCATGATGACAAGTATAAGCAAGGTGGCGATCATGAACACCAGGCTGAGCGGGCGGGTGAAGAACACCGTCGGGTCGCCGCGCGCGATCAACAGCGCCCGGCGCAAATTCTCCTCCAGCAGCGGCCCCAGCACGTAGCCGAGGAGCAGCGGCGCAGGCTCGCACTCGAGCTTGACCAGCACGTAGCCGAGCACGCCGATGAGAGCGCACAGGTAGACGTCGAAGGGGTTGTTGCTGACGCTGTAGTTGCCGATGCAGCAGAAGAGGATGATCGAGGGAAACAGCCACCGGTAGGGCACGGTCAGGAGCTTCACCCAGATTCCCACCAGCGGCAGATTGAGGACGACGAGAAGGCAGTTGCCGATCCACATGCTGGCGATGAGCCCCCAGAAGAGGTCGGGCTTCTCGAGCATCACCTGCGGCCCGGCCGCGATGCCCTGCAGCGTCAGCGCTGCCAGCATCACCGCCATGGTCGCGGAGGCGGGGATGCCGAGGGTCAGCATGGGAATGAAGGCGGTCTGGGCCGCGGCATTGTTGGCTGCTTCCGGAGCGGCCACCCCTTCGATCGCGCCGCTGCCGAAGCGCGACGGGTCGCGCGCAAGCTTTTTCTCCAGCATGTAGGTCGCGAACGAGGAGAGGGCGGGGCCCGTGCCCGGCAGCACGCCAAAGCAGGCGCCCACGGCGGTGCCGCGCACAGTGGGCCAGGCCGCGTCCCGGAGGTCCCCCGCGGTCGGCATCAGGCCGGTCACCTTGCCGGTATACACCTCGCGCGGCTCGCGGCTTTCCAGGTTGACCACGATTTCCGCCACCGCAAAGAGGCCCACCGCGACCACCGTGAACCCGATTCCGTCCACAAGCTCCGGAACGCCGAAGGAGTAGCGCGCCATGCCCGAATTGACGTCGACGCCGACGACGCCGACGAGGAGCCCGAGGACGACCATCGCGAGCCCCTTTACGGCATCGCCCTGCGTCATCACTGCGGAGGCGACCAGCGCCATCAGCATGAGCGAGGTGTACTCGGCGGCCCCGAACTTGAGCGCCCATTCGCCGAGCGTCGGGCCCGCGAGCGCAATCAGCAGGGTGCCGACACAGCCGGCGAAGAATGACGCCAGCGCCGCCGTGGCGAGCGCCGGGCCGGCGCGACCCCGCCGCGCCATCTGGTAGCCGTCGATGCAGGTCACCGCCGAGGCGGTCTCGCCGGGCAGATTGACGAGGATCGACGTGGTGGAGCCCCCGTACTGCGCTCCGTAGAAAATGCCCGCGAGCATGATGATCGCGGGCACCGCCGGCAGGTGGAAGGTGATCGGAAACAGCATCGCGATCGTCACCAGCGGCCCCACGCCGGGGAGGACTCCGATCAGCGTGCCGAGCGCGACGCCCGCGAAGCAGTACGCGAGGTTCTCCAGCGAGAACGCGACGCCGAAGCCGAGGGCGAGGTTGCCGAGGAGATCCATCAGTAGCCGCCCAACAACGGATAAGGCAGCTTCAGGCCGTAGCTGAAGACCGCCACGGAGAACGCGGTCATCACGGCCGCGAGGAGGATCACCTCTTTCCAGCGGAACTCGCGGCCGGCGGCGGCGGCAATGACGAGCGTCACGACTGCTGCCGGCACCATACCCACGCGGTCCAGCAGGAGTCCGAACAACACGATTGAAAGCGCGATGAGTGCGAGCGGCTTCCAGCCCCACTCGCCCTTCACCCGGTCTCCGGAGCGCACGCCGCGCGCAGCCACGTAGACGCCAAACAGGAGCAGGATGCCGCCGAGGACCGTGGGGAAGTAGCCCGGCCCCATGCGCATCGTGGTGCCGAACGGATAATCGCGGGCGAGAGCGACCGCCAGGCCCCCGAGAACGATGAATAACAGCCCGGCGATAAAGTCCCGGTTGTGGCGCAGATCGGGCTTCACGCCGGCTCCTCCCTTGCGAAGGGTGACTACGAGTCGGGGGCGAACCCCTTCTCGTAGTGCGGCCCGGTCATGGTGCCGTCGACCGCTTTGCCGATGATACCCTGCGAGAGGTCCTTGATGGCGATGAAGATGACGTCCTCGTCATCGGCGGAGGCCACCAGAGTGTGCGGCGCGTTAGCGGGAATGTAGATGAGCGTGCCGGCGGGCGCCATCACCTTCTTGCCGTTGACCGAGCCGACGAGCGTGCCGCGCACCACGTAGTTGAACTGCTCGTTCTTGTGCGTGTGCATGCGCGAGCCGGTGCCGCGCTCCTTGTGGATCCAGCCGACCAGCATGCGCTCGCCCTCGACCACGCCGCCGTGCGAGGTGGAGTAACCGGTGCCCGCCGGTACGTCCTTCAGGTTCGCCAGCGTGAACTGGTACCTGCCGTTGCCGCCCTTCACCGCACCGGCAGTCTTGGTATTCGCCTTCTTCGTTGCGCGTTTTTTCGCTGCCATATATTCACTCCGTTCCGGCGTAGGCTTGCATCGTGATCGTTCCACGACCCACGAATCACGATCCACGCAGTCTACAAGTAGTCAATGATCTTCCAATCCCCCGGCTTCACGTTGACCACGCTCTTGCTCTTGCCCGGGCGGCGATCGGCGTAGATTTTCCCTTCCTTCATCACGATCTTGATGTTGCTCTTTTCCTGCAGGCAGCGGATGTTCTTGAGGGGGTCGCCGTCCACTGCGATCAGGTCGGCGAGCTTGCCGGACTCAATCGTGCCGAGATCCTTCTCCTGCTTGAGCGCCTGCGCCGCGTTGCGGGTCGTGGTCAGGATCGCGTCCATCGGCTTCATGCCGAGCTTGACGTAGATTTCCAGCTCCGCGGCGTTCGAGCCCATGTCGGGCTCGAAGCCCATGTCAGTGCCCATGGCGATCTTCACGCCTGCCCGGTACATCTTCTGGAAGGTCTCGAAGCAGTACGGCTGCAGGTACTTCATCTTGCGTAGCACGAAATCCGCCGTGCCGTGCTCGCGGCGCAGCTGGATCGCGTGGTCGGTCCGGTGCGCGAGCGTGGGCGTGACCGGCGTGCCGGATTTACGGATCAGCTCGATCGTCTCGTCGTCATGGAACACCATGTGCTCGATGGTGTCGGCTCCGGCCCGCATCGCCATGCGCTGCGCGCTGGTGGTGAAGCAGTGCACCGCCGCGTGCTTGTGCAGGGCATGGGCTTCGTCCACCACCGCGTCGAGCTCCTCCTGCGTCATGTTGCGGATGTCCGGCTCTTCCTTGTCGGTGCCGCCGCCTCCCGAAGCGCAGGTCTTGATGACATCGCAACCGGCGAGCATGTTCTTGCGCGCGAGCTTGCGCAGCTCCCACGGCCCGTCGGCGGTGTTAAATCCAGAGCGAACCATCGCGCGCGGCTGGATCAGCTCGAGGTGCGAGCCGGTCATGGTGGTGAAGCCCGCGATCAGCATGCGCGGCCCCTCGACGATGCCGGCGTTGATGGCGTCGCGCACCGCGCACATCTCGTTCACCAGCAGCCCGTAGGGTCCGTTCATGCCGAGATCGCGCAGCGTGGTGAACCCCATGTCGAAGCAGTTCTGGGCGTGGAAGAGGGCGTACATCTGCTGCAGGTGCGGCATGGTCTCGAACTGCGCGACCCGGTGGTTGTGAAAGGTCATGCAGTTGTACATCGCGGTGTGGATGTGGAGGTCCATCATTCCCGGCATCACCGTGTAGCGCGAGCAATCGATCGGCTCCGCGCCGTGCGGAGGCTTCACCTTGCCCTGCTCGCCGACCTTGGTGATGCGGTTGCCCTGAATCAGCACTATCGCGTCCTTCACCGGCTTGCCGCCACGGCCGTCGATCAAGGTTCCGCAACGGATCGCCCTGACGGGCCCTTTCAACTTCGTTTCGAGAAACTCCTGGGACTTCAAGTCTCACCTCCCCCGTAACGGGCGCCGCTCGCCCGACCGAAAACCTGCCGCAACGCTGACGAACCGGGCGTATGCCTCCGGGTCGATCGCGGCGCCCGCCGTGCGCCGGTTCGCATCAAGGCCCATCGCCGGCAGCGTTGCCTCGATCTCCGCGCGCTCCATGCCGCGCGTGATGAACACGATGCGCGTGCCGCGATCCGCCGACGGCCAGGATTCGAGCGTCAGCGGCTCGTGGATCACGCTCTGCACGACGTGCACGGCGACCGGGCTGCCTTCGACGTTGATGAGGCCCTTGACGCGGAGCAGGTTCGCTCCCTTGAGCGTGGCCATCAGATTGAGCCACGCCGCGAGGCCAGCGCCCGTGACCGGCTGCTCGTGGCGAACCGCAAAAGCGTGTATGCCGTCACCGTGGCGGCCGGCCGCGTGCGCAGGCTCCACCCTCGTGTAGGCGTCCTCGCTCAGCCAGCGCTCCACCGCTTCGCGTTCCGCCGCCGGATCGACGAGCGCGGCTCCGAACAATCGGGCGGGCGCGACCGCGCCGCGCACGGCTTCGAGCACCTGCGCCCCCGGATTCACGCGCGCGAGACGCCCGCGCAGGCGGGTGAGGGCTGCCGGCGCCGCGATATCGGTCTTGCTGACGACCAGGCAATCGGCGACCGCCGCCTGCTTCACCGACTCCGGGCAGCTGTCGAGCTGGCCGTCCCCGTTTACGGCGTCCACCACCGTGATCACCGCTCCCGGCCGCAGCCGCGGCGCGATCGCCTCCTCGGACGCGAGGGTACGCAGCACCGGCACCGGATCGGCAAGACCGGTCGTCTCGACCAGCACGCGGTCGAAGCCGGGGACGCCACCCGCGCCACGCTTCGCCAACAGATCGGCCAGCGTGCCGACAAGATCGCCGCGGATCGTGCAGCACAGGCAGCCGTTGGCGAGCAGCACGGTGTTTTCGTTGGGCGTGGCGACGAGCAGGTGATCGAGGGCGATCTCCCCGAACTCGTTGATGATGACGGCGGCCCGCGCCATGCCCGGGTCGCGGAGCAGGCGATTGAGCAGCGTCGTCTTGCCGCTGCCCAGGTAGCCGGTGATGATGGAAACCGGCGGCCGGTCGGCCGCCACCGCGGTCGTGTCTGTCATCGGTTCGTAACCGCGGGAGCGGGGCGTCGCTTTGGCTATTGCAGGTTAATTCTTGGCGTTCCCGGCGGCTTGGCGGTTAGTTCACTTCAGGCCGCGAGCGCCTGCCGCTCCAGATCCGCGCTGTAGCGGCCGGTGCAGGCCAGGCCGTTCATGCGGGCGCGATGGATGAATGCTCTCTGCGCTGACGCGACATTGGCCGGACTGCCCTTCCAAGTCTTGAGCGCGGCTGCCTGCAGCGCGCGCCCGTAGGAGAACGAAAGCGTCCAGGCCCCGCCGCCCAGCTTGTTCATCGCGTCCAGATGCGCGGTTGCGAGCTCGTCGCCCTGGCCACCGGAGAGAAACGCAATGCCGGGTACCGCCGCAGGCACGGTGCGCCTGAGCACCTTGAGCGTGCGCTCGGCCACCTCGCTCACGGGTGCCTGTTGCTTGCAGCTTGCGCCGGCCACGACCATGGAAGGTTTCAGCACCATCTTCTCGAACGCAACGCGCTGGCCGGCGAGCGCGGCGAACTGTTCGCGCAGGGTCCACTCGGTCACCTCCTCGCAGCGCTCGATGGTGTGGTCGCCGTCCATCAGCACTTCGGGCTCGACGATCGGCACCAGGCCGGCGGCTTGGCAGATCGCTGCGTAGCGGGCGAGCGCATGCGCGTTCGCGGTAATGCAGGCTTGTGAGGGGATGCCGGCGCCGATCGTGATCACCGCGCGCCACTTGGCAAAACGCGCGCCGAGCTTCACGTATTCCGCGCACCGCTTGGCGAGGCCGTCGAGGCCCTCGGTTACCGTCTCGCCGGGGCATAGCGCCATCTCCTTCGCGCCCGTGTCCACCTTGATGCCGGGGATCACGCCCTGCCTTGCGAGCAGCTCCGGAAACGGCGTGCCGTCTGCCGATTTCTGCCGCAGCGTCTCATCATAGAGAATGGCGCCGCCGATGTACTGGCCGATGCCCTTGGCGGAAAACAGCAGGTCGCGGTAGGCGCGGCGGTTTTCCTCGGTGTTCTCGACGTGGATGCTCTTGAAGCGCTTCTCGATCGTGCCGGTGGATTCGTCAGCGGCAAGTATGCCCTTGCCGGGGGCGACCATCGCCTTGGCAACTGCTTCGAGTGATTGGGTAGCCATGAATTTTCTCCAACTGCGTGAAAGTGAGTGGTAAATCGACTGAACCGAGGGGAGTATTTTACCGCCATCCACTCACGACTCACCACTCACGCCTCTTGCCGCTAGGCTTTGCGGTGCTCCCCCACCTTGACGATCTTCATGGTGTTAGTGCCGCCGGCCTTGCCAAAGGGCTCGCCGATGGTGAGGACGATGTAGTCGCCGCGTTGCACGACGCCGCGGTCTAGCAGCTCGTCCTCCGCCATGTTCAGCGCCTTCTCGGGGTTGCGCGCGCCCTTGAATTTGACCGGGTACACCCCCCGGAACAGCGTGACCCGGCGCCGGGTCTCGATCACCGAGCTCATGGCGTAGATCGGCACGTTCGTGTGCATGCGGGACATGAGCAGCACGGTCTTGCCGCTCTGAGTCATCGCCGCCACGGCCTTGATGTCCAGGTTGTTTGCCGTGAACACGGTGGCGCGCGCGATCGAGTCTTCGACCTCCGCAGGCGCCGTCGGGAGCCGGCGCTCCTGCGAATGCGTGTCCTCCTTCTCCGCTTCGATGCAGACGCGTGCCATCGCCGCCACCGTTTCCACGGGGAATCTTCCGGCGGCGGTCTCGGCCGAGAGCATCACCGCATCGGTGCCGTCGAGCACGGCATTGGCGACATCCGACACCTCGGCCCGTGTCGGGATCGGGTTCGTGATCATGGACTCCATCATCTGGGTGGCGGTGATCGTGATCCGGCCCTTCTCGCGCGCAAGGCGCAGCATCCGCTTCTGCAGCGCCGGCACCGCGGCGTCGCCCACCTCCACAGCGAGATCGCCGCGCGCCACCATGATGCAGTCGGAAGCATCGAGGATGTCGTCGAGCGCCGGGATCGCCTCGGCGCGCTCGATCTTCGCCACCGTCAGCGCGCGCCCGCCCGCCTTGTGCATGAGATCGCGCGCCCACTTGATGTCGGCCCCGGAGCGCGGGAACGAGACCCCGAGAAAATCCGCCTTGAGCTCGGCGGCGGTCCGGATGTCCTGCATATCCTTCTCGGTCAGCGCCGGCGCGGTGAGCCCCCCGCCCTTGCGGTTGATGCCCTTGTTGTTGGAGAGCGGGCCGCCCTGCTCCACGACGGTGGTGATGCGCGGGCCCCGAACCGAGGCGACGCCCAGCACGATGCGCCCGTCGTCGAGCAGCAGCGTATCGCCTGGGCGCACGTCGTTGGGGAGATTCCGGTAGTCGAGGCCGACGATGTGCTCGTCGCCGAGCTTGCATTCGGCGTCGAGGACGAACTTCGCCCCCGCCGCGAGCGTGATCTTGCCCTCCTTGAAGCGCCCGATGCGGATCTTCGGTCCCTGCAGATCCACCAGCACGCCGACGGCACGGCCCGCTTTGCGCGCAAGCGAGCGCACCAGGTCCACGTGCTTGCGATGCTCGGCGGCGCTGCCATGGGAGAAGTTCACGCGCACGACATCGAGCCCGGCCTCGATCATCCGCGCGAGCGTCTTGGAATCGCTCGATGCCGGACCGAGGGTGGCGACGATCTTGGTGCGGCGGGGCATGCGGGCAGTCTACCTCATGCGCCGCGCTGCTCGAGCACCTCGACCGCCGGCAGCTTCCTGCCCTCGAGGAACTCCAGAAAGGCGCCGCCACCGGTGGAAATGTAGGAAATCCTGTCGGTGATGCCGAATTTGGCGATGGCCGCGAGCGTATCGCCGCCGCCGGCGATGGAAAACGCCTTCGAAGCTGCGATGGCCTGGGCGACGGTCTTCGTGCCCGCGGCGAACTGCTCGAACTCGAATACCCCGACCGGTCCGTTCCAGACGATGGTGCCGGCCGTGGCAATGAGCGCGGCAAGCGCCGCCGCGCTCTTTGGCCCGATGTCGAGGATCATGTCATCGGGCCTCACTTCCGCCGCGGCAACGCGATTCGCGCGCGCCAGCATCGAGAGGTCGCTGGCGACGACCACGTCCTGCGGCAGCGGGACCTGCGCGCCGCGCGCCTTCATGAGGTCGATGACCGCACGCGCCTCGGCGGCGAGTTCCGGCTCCGCGAGCGATTTTCCGATGGGAAGTCCTGCCGCGAGCATGAAGGTATTGGCAATGCCGCCGCCCACGATCAGCTGATCCACCTTCTCGGCGAGCGCTTTCAGGATGGTGAGCTTGGTGGAGACCTTGGCGCCGGCGACGATCGCAACCAGCGGACGCGCGGGGTGGTTGAGCGCCTTTCCCAGCGAGTCGAGCTCGGTCGCCATCAACGGCCCGGCGCAGGCGACTGGCGCGAACCGCGCCAATCCGTGAGTGGTGGCCTCGGCGCGATGCGCGGTGCCGAATGCATCGTTCACGTAGACGTCGCACAGTGCCGCCATCTTGCGGGCGAGCGCCTCGTCGTTTTTCTTCTCGCCCTTGTTGACGCGGCAATTCTCGAGCATGACAACTTCGCCCGGTTTCACGGCGAAGCCGCCGTCCACCCAGTTTGCGACCAGCCGTACCGAACGGCCGAGCATTTCGCCGAGGCGCTTCGCGACCGGCGCAAGCGAGTCCTCCGGCGCGAGCCGGCCCTCCGTGGGCCGACCCAGGTGCGAGGTCACCATCACCGCGGCGCCGCCTTTCAGCGCATACTCGATGCCCGGGATCGAGGCGCGGATGCGCGTGTCCTCGGTGATGTTGCCGGCATCGTCCTGGGGAACGTTGAGATCGGCGCGGATGAACACGCGCTTGCCCGCGACCGGCAGGTCGGTCAGGCGCAGATACGTCATTGCTTCGCGACGATCCGGACCATCTCCAGCACCTTGCACGAGTAGCCCCATTCATTATCGTACCAGGCGACCACCTTGACGAAGGTGGGATCGAGCGCGATGCCGGCTTCGGCGTCGAACACCGCGGTGCAGCTCTCGTCGCGGAAATCGGTGGAAACGACCTTGTCCTCGGTGTAGCCAAGGATGCCCTTGAGGGCACCGGTAGACTGCGACTTCATCTCGGCGCAGATCTCCTTGTAGGTGGCAGGCTTGCCGAGCTCGACCGTGAGATCGACGACGGAAACGTCCGACGTCGGGACGCGAAACGCCATCCCCGTCAGCTTCTTGTTCAGCTCCGGAATCACCACCCCCACGGCTTTCGCCGCGCCGGTGGAAGACGGAATGATGTTCTCGAGCATGCCGCGCCCGCCGCGCCAGTCCTTGCTGGAAGGTCCGTCCACGGTCTTCTGCGAAGCGGTCACGGCGTGGACCGTCGTCATCAGCCCGCGCTTGATGCCCCATTTGTCGTTCAGCACTTTCGCCACCGGCGCGAGGCAGTTGGTGGTGCAGGAGGCGTTGGAAATGATGGCCTGCCCGGAGTAGGTCCGGTCGTTCACGCCAAAGACGAACATCGGGGTGTCGTCCTTCGAAGGCGCCGACATGATCACCTTCTTCGCGCCCGCGGCGAGGTGTTTCTGGCACGACGCCTTGTCGAGAAAGAGGCCGGTCGATTCCACCACCACGTCCGCCCCCACTTCGCTCCACTTGAGATCGGCCGGGTCCTTCACCTGGGTCAGGCGGATCCTGCGGCCGTTGACCAGCAGGGTGTTGCCATCGACGCCGACTTCGCCCTCGAAGCGGCCGTGAACGGAATCGTAGCGCAGCATATAAGCGAGGTACTCCGGCTCGAGCAGATCGTTGATGCCGACGATCTCGATGTCCGGAAAATGCCGTGCCGCTGCGCGAAACACCATGCGCCCGATGCGTCCAAATCCATTGATGCCGACCTTGATAGCCATGCGCCTCTCCAGAACGTTCGATTAGACGAAGAATTTCACAGTACCGATTTGACGGCGGCCGCGATTTTCTCCGGCGTAAATCCGAAGTGCTTGAACAGCTCGCCGCCCGGCGCCGACTCGCCGAAGCGGTCGATGCCGATGACCGCGCCCTCGAGGCCGACGTACTTGCGCCAGAAGTCGCTCACCCCCGCCTCCACCGCCACCCGCGGCTGGCCGCGCGGGAGCACCGAATCGCGGTAGGCCGCATCCTGCCGGTCGAACGCCGTGGTCGAGGGCATCGACACCACGCGCACCGGCACGCCTTCCTGAGCAAGCTGCTTCTGAGCGGCCAGCGCGAGCGCGACCTCCGAGCCGGTTGCGATCACGATGGCACGCGAGGTTGCGCCCGCCGCTTCTGAAAGAACGTAGCCGCCGCGGCGTATCGCCGCGATCTGCGCGGGCTCGCGCTTCACGAACGGAACGTTCTGTCGCGTCAGAAGCAAGCTCGTCGGGCCGTCCCTGCGCTCGATCGCGGCTGTCCAGGCCACCGCCGTTTCCACCGTGTCGCACGGCCGCCAGACCTGCATGTTCGGGATCAGGCGCAGGCTCGCCGCGTGCTCGATCGGCTGGTGGGTCGGCCCGTCCTCGCCGAGTCCGATGGAGTCGTGCGTGAAGACGTAGATCGTGCGCACACCCATCATCGCTGCGAGGCGCAGCGCGTTGCGAGCGTAGTCCGAGAACACCAGGAACGTGCCCCCGTAGGGGATGAAACCGCCGTGCAGCGCGATCCCGCTCATCACCGCGCACATGCCGAACTCGCGGACGCCGTAGAATACGTAGTTGCCGCCGTCCTGCGGGCCGACCACTTTGGAGCTCTTGACCATCGTGAGGTTCGAATTAGTGAGATCCGCAGAACCCCCGACGAGTTCCGGTAACGCGGGCGCGAGCGCTTCGAGCGCGTTCTGCGAGGCCTTGCGCGTCGCGAGGGTCTCGGCCTTGGCGTCGGCCTCTTTCACCAGCGCCTCCGCGCGCGCGCGATAGTCCTGCGGCAGCTCGCCCGCCGTGCGGCGCCTGAACTCCGCGGCCTCGGCGGGATACTGCTTCTCGTAGGCAGCGAGGAGTTTCTTCCAGCGGCGCTCCGCGGCGGCGCCGCGCTTGCGCGCATCCCATCCGTCGTACACGGATTGCGGGATCTCGAACGCGGAGTGGCTCCAGCCGATCGCCTCGCGGGTGGCAGCGACTTCCTTCTCCCCGAGTGCAGCGCCGTGCGCGGCGCCGGTGTTGGCCTTGGTGGGCGCGCCCTTTGCGATCACCGTCTTCGCGACGATCAGGGACGGCCGCGCCTTCTCCCGCTTCGCCTTCTTCAGAGCCCGGTCCACCTGCGCGGCATCGTGGCCGTCGATCGGCCCGATCACCTGCCAGCCGTAGGCCTCGAAGCGGCGCTTGACGTCGTCGGTATACCACTGTCGGATCGAGCCCTTGTCGGAATCGATCGAGATGCCGTTGTCGTCGTAGACGGCGATGAGCTTGCCGAGCCCGAGCGTCCCGGCGAGCGCGCACGCCTCGTGCGAGACGCCTTCCATCATGCAGCCGTCGCCGAGAAAGACGTAGGTGTGGTGATCGACGATATCGAGGCCGGGCCGGTTGAACTCGGCCGCGAGGAGCCTCTCGGCGAGCGCCATGCCCACGGCGTTGGAGACGCCCTGCCCGAGCGGGCCGGTGGTGGTCTCGACCCCGGGGGCGCAGCGATACTCGGGGTGGCCCGGCGTCTTCGAATGCAACTGGCGGAAACGCTTCAGCTCCTCGATCGGAAGATCGTAGCCGGTGAGGTGCAGCAGCGCGTAGAGCAGCATCGAGCCGTGCCCGTTCGAGAGCAGGAAGCGGTCGCGGTTCGCCCAGGCGGGGTTTGCCGGGTTGTGCCGCAGGTGGCGGTTCCACAGCGTCTCCGCGATCTCCGCCATGCCCATCGGCATCCCGGGATGCCCGGAATTCGCCTGCTGTACAGCGTCCATCGCCAGCGCGCGGATCGCGTTGGCCAGCTCGACACGGGCATCCATTCAGGTATTCCTGGCGCGGGGTGCGGAAAGAGCGCCAATTATATAGGGCGCGGGCCGGCTCCGAGCGGCGATCTGCGACCTCGGAATCGTCAGTGGCATGTTTCCGAGGATCTCGCGTCGGTCGCTTGCCCAGCAGCCTCCGACCTGCCTACCTTAATAATCAATCTCGGGCGTCGGCTGCTCGCGCGTCTCCGCGGTCGCATCCCGCAAGCGGGGCCCCTGCTCAACGCTCCGACGCGCCCTCCTCGGGTCAGATCCCCGAATAAATACTTCGGGGCCCCTCTTCCTCCCTACGGTGTGCTCTCCCCATTGCCGTTCTTGCGGGCGAGACGGATGCCGAGCTGCTTGAGCTTCCGATAGAGGTGCGTGCGCTCGAGCCCGACGGTCTCCGCAACGCGCGAGATATTGCCGCCCTCGCGCGCGATGTGGTACTCGAAATAGACGCGCTCGAAGGCGTCGCGGGCCTCGCGCAGCGGCTGGTCGAGGGGCAGGTCGTGGCCCGGCCGCGCCGCGGCGCTCCGCGCCGGCAGGCAGTGGTTCACGTCCTCGAGCGAGATCTGCTCGGCGGGCGAGGTAAGCGCGAGCGTGCGCACCGTGCTCTCGAGCTGTGCCAGGTTGCCCGGCCAATCGTAGTTGCGCAGCGCGTTCAGAGCCGCGGTCGTGAGCTGGCGCGCCGGCGCTTCGCGCGCCTCCATCAGGCGTGTGAGCATCAGATTGGCGATGTCGGGGATATCCTCGCGGTGCTCGCGCAAGCTCGGCACCCGGACGGTGGCTGCCGCGAGCAGGCCGTAGAGGCGGCTGTCGAACGCGCCGTGCGCAACCAGCTCCGCGACATCGCGCGAGGCGCCGCTGATGACCCGCACGTTGTAGCGCTCGAGCTTGGACATCGCGAGCAACAGCCCTTTCTGCTCGATGCGCGAGAGGTCGGTCACCTCGCGCAGGAACAGCGTTCCTTCACGCGCCTGGTTGAGAAGCTCGAGCGGCGCCTCGGCCAGCGTGGCGTGGCTCTCCGGCGCGACCCACGGCGCGTTGCGCGGATGCAGGAAACGCGCCGCGAGCTCGATCCCGCATCCAGGCTCGCCGGTAAGCAGCAGCGGTGCGCGCAGGTTCATGACCCGCTCCAGGCGCTGCTTCAGCTCGACCACCAGCGGCGCGCGCCCGAAGCTCGCCAGCGACAGCGCCGTCTGCGTCCGCTCGCCGCCCTGCTTCAACGCGCGCCCTACGGTAGCAAGCAGCTTCTGCAACGCGATCGGCTTTTCCAGGAAATCGTAGGCGCCGATGCGGGTCGCTTCCACCGCCGTGTCGATCGTGCCGTGCCCCGACATCATGACCACCGGCATGGTGAGCAGCCCCGCGGCAGCCCACTCCTTGAGCAGCGTGATGCCATCGGTGTCCGGCATCCAGATGTCGAGCAGCACCAGGTCGGGCCGCGCCTGGCTGCGGAACGCGCGCGCGTCCGCCGCGTTCTGCGCCAGCCGGACCTGATAGCCTTCGTCGCTCAGGATCTCGGACAGCAGCTCGCGGATGCCGATCTCGTCGTCTACGACCAGGATGTGCTGCATATCCAAAGGAAATTCTCCGTTGATTCTACACCCGCGCCCGCGCTGCCACGCGGCGCGGCACGTCCTGCGCCGCCGCCGGCAGCTCGATCGTCACGCGCGCCCCGCGCGGCGCGACATTGGCGATCGCGGCCGTGCCGCCGTGCTCCTCGACGATCTTCTTCACGATCGCGAGCCCCAGACCGCTGCCCTTCGGCTTGGTGGTCACGTAGGGCTCGAACGCGCGCCGCAGCACGTGCTCGGGAACGCCGCAGCCATTGTCGGTAACCGTGAGCCGGACAATGCCGCCCGCGTGGCTACTCGCGACCGTCACGCGCGGCTCCGTCGATTCGACGAGAGCGTCCTGCGAGTTCTGCAGGAGGTTGTGTATGACCTGCCGCAGTTGCGCCGCGTCGCCCGCGACCGGGGGTAGCCGCGCCGCGAGCTCGAGCCGCACGGCACGTCCCAGCGAAGGCTCGTAAAGCGTCAGCACTTCGCGGGTCAGTGCGTTGAGATCGAGCTCGCGGATGGCGGGCTCGGGCGTGCGCGCATACTGGCTGAACGCGTCCACCATGTTTTTCAGCGCCGCGACCTGGTTGACGATGGTCTGCGTCGAGCGCACCAGGACTTCCGAGTCGGCCGGCGCAAGCTTGCCTTGGAGCTTCGCCTTCAGGCGTTCCGCAGAGAGCTGGATCGGCGTCAGCGGATTACGGATCTCGTGCGCGAGACGCCGCGCCACTTCGGCCCACGCCGCCGCACGCTGTGCCTCGGCGAGATGGGTGATGTCGTCGAACACGACCACGCATCCGCCCTCCGAGCCGGAGGGCAGGCGCGTGCCGCGCAGCAGCAGGAGTTGCGTCCTGCCCCGCAGGGGACGCTCCACTTGCTGCTCCCATTCCATGCTGCCGGCGCGCGCAAACCCGGCCGCGATCTCGCGTCCGAACCCGCTCATCCCGGCCGCCTCCGGCCAGTGCTGCGGTGCGGTTCCGACGAGGAGCGAAAAATCGGCTCCGAGCAGGGTGCCGGCGCTGCGATTGGCGGCGCGAAGATTCAACTCCTCGTCGAACGCAAGCACGCCCGCGGACAGGTTCGCGAGCAGGCTTTCGAGATAGGCCTTGGCCTGCGTCAGCGCCGCCTGATGGCGCTCTGCCTGCGCGTGTGCTTCGGCAAGCTGCAGGGTCATCTGATTGAAGGACTGCGTGAGCGTGCCGATTTCGTCGCGTGAGACGACCGCCGCGCGCTGGCTGAAATCCCCGCTCGCCACTGCGCGCGTGCCTTCGACCAGCGCGCCGATTGGCGCCGACAGCCGGTCGGAAAGCACGAACGCTAGCGCCGCCGCGGAAAGCAGGGCAAGCAGCAGGGTCAGCGTGAGCGTCACCCCGTAGAGGCGCTTGAGGCCCCGGCGCGATAGTGTCAGCTCCTGATACTCACGGTAGCCCGACTGCACCGCTTCTGCGTCCTGGCCCGGCTGCTTCGGCACCGGCTGCAGCAGCTGCAGCACGCGCCGCTCGTAGCCGGGGCCCGGCACTGCCGCCAGCGCGCGCAGATAGAGCCCCTTGTCAGGTATTGCCTCGACGGCGCCATGGCCCTTGCCGGCGTGGATCTCCTTCAGCGTGGCGGGCGGCGGCGGTTCCGGCAGCAATCCCGTTCGCCCCGGGCCGGAGTACGCCACCACCTTGCCGCGCTCGCTGAACAGAGTCGCTTCCTGCACGCCCGCCTGCTCGCGCAGGGCGCTCAGCACCGCGATCTCATCCGTGGCCGGGCTCTGCGACAGCGCAAGCGCCATGGCGTCCGCTCTGCCCGAGAGTTCCTTGAGCGCGGTGTCGAGCATGCCGCGGCCAAGGTTCAGGCCGCTTTCGAGCGCCTTGTCGAGCCGCACCTCGAACCATGATTCGATCGAGCGCGCGAGGAAATGCACGGACATGCCGTAGATCAGCGCCCCCGGCAGCACCGCCATCAGCGCGAAGAGCAGCACCAGCCGCAGCGTCAGCCGGGCGCCGAATACGCCGGCCTTGAGCTTGCGCCTGAGCGTCACGAGCTGGAACACGACGAGCGCGATCAGCATGGCTGCCACCGCGCCATTCAGGGCAAGCAGCAGCGGGTAGCGTTCCGCAAACTTGGCCGGGTTGGCGCTCGAGGCCGCCACCAGGTAGAGCGCGACCGCGACCATTCCCACGCACAGGATGAGCAGATAGCGCACGACCGCGCTCGACAGCGCCGGCCTGGGGGGCGGGGGCACGGCGCTCATGGGGATACCGTCCAGCGGTGCCAATCGGAGGAAATGCTCCACTCGCGGGAGCCCACTGCGCTCACCTGGAAGGGCCGCGGCAGCTGCGAAGAATCGAGCCGTAGCCGCAGCGCGGCCCGGTAGCTTCCGCCCTTGCTCAACGCGCCGGACTCGGCGATCTCGCGCACGCGCACCCGGCTCATGAATTCCAGCGCCTCGGGCAGCGAGGCGAAATTCCGGTAGAGCTTGCGCACCCCGACGCGATACTGGCGCGTCAGGGCGTTATACGACAGGCGATACTGCTGGGTGGTGTCGGCGAGCTTCTCGTTCAACCAGTACCAGCGCGGGCGGACGAGCTCGAATTCGAGCGCGAAATGGAGCGGCACGCCCTTGTTGAGCGCGTCCTCCAGGGTGTGCGTCAGCGTGATCTCGAAATCGGCTTCGAGGACGTAGCCGTCCTCAGCCGCGATCAGCGCGGCCTTCCGCACCTCGATTCCATCGGCGCGGGACGGGACGGTGAAGCCGGCTCCCAGTCCCAGGACGAACAGCGCTGCGAGGCAGCTAAGGCTTCTGCAGCAGCGCGTAGTAAAAACCGTCATGCTGTCCGTCCGGAAGCAGTTGGCCCGATTCCGCGTGGATGTTGTTGCCGACCGCAGGAAGAGCAAGGCGCCTTGCGTCCCGATGGCGCTCCAGAAACCGCACAACCTGCTCGCGGTTCTCCTCCTGAAATACGGAACAGGTTGCGTACAGCAATTTACCACCACTGGCGAGCGCCTGCCACAGCGCATCCAGCATGCAGCCCTGCAGCTGCGCATACTGCGCGATATCGGATTCGCGCCGCAGCCACTTGATGTCGGGGCGCCGCCGCGCGATGCCCGACGCGCTGCACGGCGCGTCGAGCAGGATGCGGTCAAACGGCGCTCCGTCCCACCACGAGGCCGGTTCGCATGCGTCGCCGCACAGCACGCGCGCCGCGAAACCCAGCCGCGCCAGATTGGCGCGCACGCGCTCGAGACGCGCGGCGTCGTTGTCGAGCGCGGTGAGGTCGACGTCGGCGAGCTCGAGCACGTGGCCGGACTTGCCTCCAGGAGCCGCGCAGGCATCGAGCACGCGCATGCCGTCGGAGAGGTCGAGTAGCGGCGCAGCGAGCTGCGCCGCGGCGTCCTGCACCGAGACCAGCCCTTCCGCCAGCCCGGGCACGCGCGCAGCGGGAAGCGCCTTCTGCAGCAGCACCGCCGCCGCGCCGATCGCCTCACCGCGCATGCCGTGCCGCGCGAGCAGCTCCAGGTAATCGGCGACGCGCATGCGGCGCCGGTTCACGCGCAATGCGAGCGGCGGGCGAGAGTTGCCCGCCTCGAGTATCGCAGCGTACTCGCCCGGATATTGAACGCGCAGCCGATCGATCCACCACTGGGGATGGCAGTAACGCGCGGTATCAGTACGCTCGGCGCGCGCCTCGAGATCCGCGCGCCTGCGCAGAAAATTGCGCAGCACCGCGTTGACCAGCCCTTTCGCCGATGTCAGGCCGAGGGCGTGACAAGCCCTCACCGCGTGATCGACGACCGCGTGCGGCGCGGTGCGGCCGTGCTCGAGCTGGTAGAGGGCCACCAGCAACAGCGCGCGCAGCCGCGCGTCCGCGAGCGGCTTCTCCAGCAACGCCTCGAGCACGGCCTCGAGCCGGGGCAGAAAACGAAGCGCACCGTACGCCAGGTCCTGCACCGCGGCGCGGCGGCGCTCGTCGATTCTCGCGTGGGCCCGCCACGTCGCCGCGAGCTCGGCATCGAGGCTGCGCCCGGCGAGCACGCTCCCGAGCACCGCCGCCGCAAGGCGCTGGACCTCAACCATCGAGCGACCCGAAGCGCGCGCCGCTCGCCAGCCTGAAACCGGAAAGAAAGGCGCCTGCGGTGAGCCTTTTGCCGCCGGCGCGCTGCAATTCGATGATCCGCAGCCCCTCGGCTCCGCACGCCACCACGATGCCGCCGGGGTCCGCCGCGCAAACGCTTCCCGGCGCGGCGTGGACTCCGTGCTCGATGCTGGCGCGCCAGATCTTGAGGGCGACGCCTTCGTGCCGGGTCCACGCGCCCGGCGCGGGATTGAATGCGCGTATCCGGCGCTCAATCTCCTCCGCCGGCCTGCGCCAGTCGATCTCGGCCTCACCTCGCCCGATGCGAGCGGCATAGGTCGCCGCGTTCCCGTCCTGCGCGACCGGGGCGGGTGACGCTTCGAGAGCGCGCACGAGCAGGCGCGCCCCCAGCGCCGCGAGCTTGTCGTGGAGGCTCCCCGCAGTATCGTCGCGCGCGATTGCGATCGCTTCCTGGAGCAGGATGGCGCCGGTGTCGAGGCCTTCGTCCATTTTCATGATGGTGATGCCGGTCACCATGTCACCGGCAAGCAACGCTCGCTGAATCGGGGCCGCGCCGCGCCAGCGCGGAAGCAGCGAAGCATGCACGTTTATGCAACCGCGTGGCGGTAGTGCGAGCAGCGCCGGTGGCAGGATCAGCCCGTAGGCCGCGACAACCATCGCCGCCGGCCGTGCCGCGGCGATGGCAGCGAGGGTCGCAGCGTCGCCCAGCGCGGCCGGCTGCAGAAGCGCGAGGCCGCGTTCGAGCGCAAGTTTCTTGACCGCGGAGGGTTGGGGCTTCAAGCCGCGGCCGGCCGGCCGGTCCGGCCGGGTCAATACCAGCGCGACTTCGTGGCCTGCCCGCAGCAGGGCCTCGAGCGATATCGCAGCGAACTCCGGCGTTCCCGCGAAGACGAGCTTCAAGTCTTCAGAGTACCAGCCGCCGGGCCTCGGGCTCCACCGTTCGCCGATCCTGCTTTCTCAATCGGGCGAGGATCCGGCTTTGCTTGAGACGCGATAGCTTCTCGACGAATACCGTGCCTTCGAGGTGATCCATCTCATGCTGGATGCACACCGCCAGCAGCCCGTCCGCATCCAGAGTGAATGGCTGACCGGCGGCATCGAGCGCGCGCACCGTCACGCGCCCCGGGCGGCGCACCTTTTCGTAGATCCCGGGCACCGACAGGCAGCCCTCCTCGACATCGGCCTCACCGCTCGCCGCGACGAGCTCGGGGTTGACGAAGACACGGAGTTGATCGCGCGATTCCGAGACATCGATCACAATGACTCGAAGATGGACGTCCACCTGTGTTGCAGCCAGGCCAACCCCCGGCGCAGCATACATCGTATCGGCCATGTCCTTGATTAATTTGCGAATCCGATCATCGACCCGCTCCACCCTCGCAGCGCGCTGGTGAAGCCTCGAATCCGGATAGCGCAGGATCGGTAGTAAAGGCATAAAAAGCTTGCGAATTTAATCAGCTACATGCAGAATTTAATCCAATATCTCGGGCGCAGTTCCGTCGGCGGGGCTGCGCTTCTTAGTCTGTTATTTGGGGGCGCGACATGCGTAAAGCAATTATATCCCTGATTTTGCTGATGACTCCGCTCGCGCCGGCGCCGGTCTTGGCCGCCGATGCCAGCGCGCTTCAGGAGGGGGCGCCCGACCAATACGTCGTCGTCCGCGGTGACACGCTCTGGGGCATATCCGGACGCTTTCTCAAGGATGCCTGGAGATGGCCCGAGGTCTGGCGGATGAACCAGGAGCAGTTGAGGAATCCCCACCGCATTTTCCCCGGCGACGTCATCGTTCTGGATCGTGAGGGCGCTGAGGTTCGGTTGCGGCTGGTCAGGCCGGAGGATGCGGCAGCAGTGCCGGTCCCCGGCGCGGCCCCCACGCCCGTCGCTCCGCGCGATACCGTAAAACTCTCTCCCAGAACGCGCGCTGAGCCGCTCGCGGACAAGGCCATCCCCGCGATTCCACCGTCGGCGATCGAGCCCTTTCTGTCCCGGCCGCTGGTCGTCGGACGCGACGAACTTGACAGCGCGCCCTCCGTCCTCGCAACCCAGGAAAACCGCGTGGCCATCGGAGCCGGCAGTGTCGCATACGCCGAGGGCCTCGACTCCGAGAAGGGCCTCGACTGGCAGTTGTTCCGACGTGGCGATGCCCTCATCGACCCTGATACCGATGAAACGCTCGGCTACCAGGCGACCTACCTCGGCGAAGCGCGGGTGATCCGGCGCGGCAATCCGGCCACGCTCGAAATCACCAAGTCTGCGCAGGAGATATACACCGGAGACCGCCTGTTGCCGGCCGCAAAGGAAAGGCCGACCTTCTCTTACGTGCCGCGTGCGCCTGCGAAACAGGTACGGGGGCGCATCATGTCCATCTACCCCAACAATGTCGGCGAAACCGGCCCGTTGGGCATTGTCGCTCTGTCCAAGGGCTCCAACGATGGCCTCGAAGTCGGCCATGTCCTCGCGATTTACCGCAGCCAGAATACGCTCCGCTACGCAACGCGGATGGCCCCCCTCTATGGGCGGCAGGGTTTGAGCGGAAGTGACTCGCCGCGATCCTATTACGAGGAGCGGATCACCCCGCGCGACGCTCCGCTCTACGAGCGCGGCCGGCGCATCACCGTGGACGAAGCCAGAAAACTGCCCGACGAGCGCTACGGCCTGGTAATGGTGTTTCGAACTTTCGACCGCGCCTCATTCGGGCTCGTGATGAACGCCTCGCGCCCGGTTGAGGTCAACGACGTCGTCACCAACCCCTGATCCCGCCCGGTTGCGCGCCGTGGCGGCGGGCGGCAGCCTTGATTTCGCCGCATGCCGCTCGACCCCGAACGCTTCGCCTGGCTCAAGCTGAGCCTCACGCCCGGCTTGGGCGGCGCAGCTCTGCGCCGCCTGCTTGCCGCCTTCGGTGATCCCCAGCGCGTGCTCGCCGCAAGCCGCGGCGCTCTCTCCCAGCACGTTCCCGACGCCATCGCCGTCGCCATCCGGGAGTGCGATACCGCCGAGGCCATGGCCGCGGCAGGCGCCTGGCTCGATGATCCGCTGAACTCCATCGTTACCCTCGCCGATCGCCAATATCCACCCCGCCTTCTGCAAATCCCCGACCCGCCGACGTTGCTCTACGTGAAAGGCCGCGCCGAATTGCTGGGGCGCCCGTCGCTCGCAATCGTCGGCAGTCGCAATGCGACCGCGCAGGGCGTGGCAAATGCTGAAGCTTTCGCGAAGGCACTGTCCGACGCCGGCCTGACCATCGTGAGTGGGCTTGCGCTCGGCGCCGACGCTGCAGCGCACCGCGGGGGTCTTGCCGGCGCGTCCAGCAGCGTGGCGATCCTCGGCACCGGCGCGGACATCGTCTATCCCGCGCGCAACCGCGCGCTCGCGCACGCGCTCGCCGAACGCGGCGCCCTTGCCTCGGAGTTTGCCCTCGGGACCCGCCCGCTGACCCAAAACTTTCCGCGCCGCAACCGCTTGATCAGCGGCCTCGCGCTCGGCTGCCTCGTGGTCGAAGCGGCTGCGGACAGCGGCTCGCTCATCACGGCGCGCCTCGCCGCCGAGCAGAGCAGGGAGGTATTCGCAATCCCAGGCTCGATCCACTCGCCGCTTGCGAAGGGGTGCCACCTGCTGATCAAGCAGGGCGCGAAGCTCGTGGAGAGCGCACGCGACATCCTCGAGGAATTGCAGATTGCGGCGCCCGCCCCCGCTGCGCCGCCGCCCGCCGCTGCAACCGACGCGCGCTCGCACCGCCTTCTCGAGGCGCTCGGGGACGAGGTTCTCGACCGCGACACGCTCGCCGCGCGCTGTCGCTTGCATCCGGCGGAACTCGCCGCGCTGCTCACGCAACTCGAGATCGACGGCCACGTCGCGACCCTGCCGGGCGGCCTGATCCAGCGCGTGCAGCGCTAGTTTTTTCCGCAGCACGACGCATGTCGCGCTTGCGTCGAGAAAGTTTTGTTCTTATCATCTTGCGCTATTTTTTGCCTCGCCCGCGTACCTGGCGCATGGATGAGCAAGCAACTGATCATCGCTGAGAAACCTTCGGTCGCCGCGGACATCGCGCGCGTGCTCGGACGCTTCACGCGCCATGGCGATTACTTCGAGAACGGGCAGTACGTGCTCTCCTCCGCGGTCGGGCACCTGCTCGAGCTCGTCGTCCCGCCGGGATATGAAGTCAAGCGCGGCAAATGGTCGTTCGCGCACCTGCCCGTGATTCCACCCCATTTCGATCTCGCGCCGATCGAGCGCAGCGAAAGCCGCCTGAACCTTCTGCTTCGGCTGATCAAGCGCAAGGACGTCACCGGGCTCATCAACGCGTGCGACGCCGGCCGCGAGGGTGAGCTCATCTTCCGCTACATCGTGCAGCACGCCAAAGCGAAGAAGCCGATCCAGCGCCTGTGGCTGCAGTCGATGACGCCCGCGGCGATCCGCGAGGGCTTCGAAGGGCTGCGCCCGGATCGCGAACTGCTGGCGCTCGCTGACGCGGCAAAATGCCGCTCCGAGGCCGACTGGCTGGTCGGCATCAACGGCACGCGCGCCATGACCGCCTTCAATTCCAAGGAAGGGGGTTTCTATCTCACCACCGTCGGCCGCGTGCAGACGCCGACGCTCGCCATCCTGGTCGAGCGCGAGCAGGCGATCCGGGCCTTCAAGCCGCGCGACTACTGGGAGGTTCACGCGCGCTTTCTGGCGCGGGTGGGCGAGTACCCCGGGCGCTGGTTCGATCCCGGCTTCAAGAAGGATGACGCGCCGGAGCGCAGGGCCGAGCGGCTGTGGAGCGGCTCCGAAGCCGAGGCCATCGCCGCCGCCTGCAGCGGCCAGCCGGGCTCCGTCAACGAAGAAACCAAGCCCACCACCCAGCTCTCGCCGCTCCTGTTCGACCTGACCAGCCTCCAGCGCGAGGCCAACGGGCGCTTCGGATTCTCGGCCAGAACCACCCTCTCGCTCGCACAGGCGCTCTACGAGCGGCACAAAGTGCTGACATATCCCCGCACCGATTCGCGCGCGCTGCCCGAGGATTACCTCGCCACGGTGAAAAAGGCCATGGAGCTGCTCACCGGCAATCGCGAATACGCGCCCTTCGCCAGGAACGTCCTCAAGAACAACTGGGTGCGGCCGAACAAGCGGGTCTTCGACAACACCAAGGTGAGCGATCACTTCGCAATCGTCCCCACGCTGCAGTTGCCGAGACACCTCAACGAAGCGGAAAGCAAGATCTACGACCTTGTGGTGCGGCGCTTTCTTGCGGTTTTTCACCCGGCCGCAGAGTACCTGCAGACCACGCGCATTACCGAGGTCGCCAGCCACTCGTTCAAGACCGAGGGCCGCATCCTGCAGGTCCCCGGCTGGCTCGCGGTATACGGGCGCGCCGCCCAGGAGGAATCCCAGAATCTGCCACCCGTGGCTGCCGGCGAAGAGGTCGCCGTGGTGGAAGTGAATGCCATCGCCAACCAGACCAAGCCGCCCGCCCGCTATACCGAAGCAACGCTGCTCTCCGCCATGGAAGGCGCCGGCAAGCTCGTCGAGGACGACGAGCTGCGCGAGGCGATGGAAGCCAAGGGTCTCGGCACACCAGCCACGCGCGCCGCCGTCATCGAAGGGCTGATCCAGGAGAAGTATGTGCACCGCGAAGGCCGGGAGTTGAAGCCCACCTGGAAGGCGTTCCGGCTGCTGCTCGCGCTGCACCACTTCGGCGTTACCGAGATCACCTCGCCCGAGCTCACCGGGGACTGGGAGTACAAGCTGAAGCTCATGGAATCCGGCAAGCTCGAGCGCGATGTCTTCATGGAGCACATCGAGCAGGTGACCCGCGACCTCGTGGAGCGCATCAAGAACGGCGACATCCCCGAGGAAGCCTATGCGACGGTGGAAGCGCCCTGCCCCAAGTGCGGCGGCGTGATCCAGGAGAACTACCGCAAGTTCCAGTGCCAGAACTGCGATTTCTCGCTGTGGGTCGTGCTATCGGGGCGGGAATGGGCGCCCGAGGAAATCGCGGAACTCATCACCCGCCGTTTCGTGGGACCGCTCACGGGATTCCGCAGTCGCGCCGGCAAGCCGTTTTCCGCCGGCATCCGGCTCACCGCCGAGCACAAGCTCGAATTCGATTTCGGACAGGCCCGCGACGACGAGGAAGCGCAGAACCCGCCCGATTTCAGCGCCCAGGAAAGCGTCGGCGCCTGCCCCAAGTGCCACGCCCGTGTGTTCGAGCACGGCGCGGTTTACGTGTGCGAGAAAGCCGTCGGGCCAGCGCGCAGCTGCGACTTTCGCTCAGGCAAGATGATCCTGCAGCAGCCGGTCGAGCGCGCGCAGATGCAGAAGCTGCTCGCGACCGGCCGCACCGAACTCCTCACGCAGTTCGTCTCCCGCAAGGGCCGGCGTTTCAAGGCCTACCTGGTAAAAACTCCCGAAGGCAAGGTCGGCTTCGAGTTCGAGGCGCGCGCCCCGCGCCGGGCGCCGCCGGCGGCCGCCCCGGCCGCTGAGGAACAACCGCCGTCCGCGCCGCGTGCCGCCCGTCCGCGTGGGAAAGCCCGCAACAAGCAACCGACACGCACGGCAACGGGCGGCAAAGCTACCGCCAAGCGCAAGACTTCCTGAGTTTGCATCCCGCGAGCGGGCTGCCCGCGGGCCGGCCGCTCAGATATCGAGGTTGCGTGCGCCGAGCGCGTTCAACTCGATGAACTGGCGGCGCGGCTCGACCTCGTCGCCCATCAGCGTAGCAAAGATCTCCCCGGCGCTGATCGCATCCTCGATCTGCGCCCTGAGCAGCCTCCGTGTCCCCGGATCCATCGTCGTTTCCCATAGCTGCTCGGGGTTCATCTCGCCCAGCCCTTTATAGCGCTGAATGCCGACGCCGCGTTTG
>DATICE010000097.1:0-9234 GCA_035456985.1 Burkholderiales bacterium
GGCATGGAAGCGTGCCTCCTCCCGCAGATAATCGGCTGGGGCAAGACACGCGAGCTCGTCCTCACCGGCGATCACATCGACGCCGCCGAGGCGCATCGCATCGGCTTCCTCGAAAAACTGGTCGAGCCCCCCGGACTCGACGCAGGAGTCGAGCAGTGGGTCGCTTCTATCCTCGCCGCAGGCCCGCGCGCGATCCGGCTGCAGAAGGCGCTGGTGCGCGACTGGGAGCGCATGACGATCAAGCAGGCCGTGCAGGCCGGAATTCGCGCCTGCACCGAGGCCCGCCGCACCGACGAGCCGCGGCGGCTGATGGCCGCGTTCCTGGAACGCAAGAAGAAGTGAATCGTGTATCTGCTGGAGCACGACGCGAAGGAAATTCTCGCTGCGCGCGGAATTTCCGTGCCGGCGGGACGCCTCTTTGAAAGCGCCAGCGCCGTAAGGACGACCGCCCTTCCTCCCGGGCCATGGATGGTCAAGGGCCAGATCGCCGCCGGAGGGCGCGGCAAGTCGGGCCTCATCCGGAAAGCGGCGACGCCCCGGGAAGTCAGCGAACATGCGCGCGCGATTCTCCGCGAAGCGCTCAACGGGCGGTCGGTCGAATCCGTGCGTGTCGAGCAGCGCATCGAGGCCGCACACGAGGCCTATATCGGCTTCCTGCTCGATGCCGCTGCCGGCGGCGTGCGCGTCATGCTCTCCGCAAGCGGAGGCATGGACATCGAGCGGGTTCCCCGCGATCTCATCCTGAACGAGGTCGCCGAGCCCGATGCACGGTCACTCACGGAGTGCGTCATCCGGCTCACGCTGAAACTTCCGGCGGATATCGGACCGGCGGTGCGCGAGGCCGGGAAGCGGCTGGCGCACGCGTTTCTGGAACTGGAAGCGCTCCTGATCGAGGTGAATCCCCTGTTCGTGCTCGACGGCGGCGGCTGGCTCGCGGGAGATGCCAGGGTCGTCACCGATGACAATGCACTGCCGCGTCAGAAAGCGCTGGAATTCCTGCTGAAAGAGCGCGCCGCCGCCTATCCGGCCGTGGCGCGAAAGCACGAGCATGGCTTCGATTACGTCGTGGTGGACCCGGATGGAGAGATCGCGCTGCTCACGACCGGCGCCGGGCTCTCGATGATGCTGATCGACGAGCTGCGCGCGTCGGGGCTGAAGCCCTACAACTTTCTCGACGTCCGCACCGGAGGGCTCCGCGGCGAAACGAAGCGGCTCACGCAGGTGCTCCGGTGGATCGGCGAAGGGAAGAACGTCAAGGTGCTGCTGGTCAATATCTTCGCCGGCATCACCGATCTCGGAGAATTCTCGCGGCTGCTGGTCGAGGCGATCGCGGCGGCGCCGCGGCTGAAGTCACCGGTCGTCGCGCGCCTCGTCGGCAACGGCCTGCCTGCCGCTCGCGAGGTGCTTGCGGCGGCGGACATCGCGCTCCACACCGATCTCGACGCGGCGCTCGCAGCCGTCCGCTCGCATCTCGAGCAATGATCAACCCGCGCATCGAGCGTTCGACGCCGGTGATCGTGCAGGGAATCACCGGCCGCGCGGGCCAGTTGCACAGCCGTCTCATGCGGCAGTACGGAACGAATATCGTGGGCGGCGTGTCGCCCGGAGGCAGGGAACGGGAAGTGAACGGCATCCCGGTCTTCGCCGACTGCGCCGCGGCGGTGGCGGAAACCGGCGCGCGGGCGAGCGTGCTGCTGGTCGGCGCGATGCAGTTGCTGGCAGCCATGCGCGATGCCATGACCGCCGGCATCCGCTACCTCGTCACACCCACTGAGGGCATGCCGGTGCACGATGCGCTCAGGGCGTGGAGGCTCTGCCGGGATTCGGGGACGGTCTGGGTCGGCGCATCCACTCCCGGAATGGCGGTACCGGGAGAGGCCAAGCTCGGCTTCCTGCCGGATGATTCGCTCACGCCCGGCCCGCTCGGGATCATGTCCAGGTCGGGGACGCTTTCGTACGAAGCCGGCTACCGCCTCGCGCGGCGCGGCGTCGGGACGTCGGTGTGGGTCGGGATCGGCGGCGACCCGGTGAAGGGCACGCGCTTCGCCGACCTCGTTCCCTTCTACGCAGAAGACTCGCAGACGAGAGCGCTGCTCGTCATTGGGGAGATCGGCGGCGCCGACGAGGAAGAGTTCGCACAGGCGTTGACCATGACACGCTTTGCCAAGCCGGTGTTCGCGCTACTTGCCGGCCGCAGCGCGCCGGAAGGCGTTGCGATGGGCCATGCCGGCGCGCTGGCGCACGGCAGCTACGGCACCTTCGAGGCTAAGCGAGCGGCGCTCGAAGCTGTCGGCGTGCGCGTCTTCGCGACGCTCAACGAGCTGGTCGAAGGCGTAACCTCGAGGCTCCGCTAAACGAGCCTCCCTCGCGAAGCCTGCCGGCCCCGGCTCACCGTTCCCTAGTCGATCTTGGCCCCCGAAATTTTCACCAGCTTCTCGTACTTGACGTAGTCCGACTTCAACCGCGCGGCGAACTGCTCGGGAGTCATCGGCAGGGGGTCGAGTGTCTGCGCGCTGAGCTTGGACGCCACGCCCGGATCGGCCAGGGCCTTCCTCAGCTCCTCGTTGAGCTTGTCCACGATCGGCTTCGGCGTGCCCTTGGGCACGAAGCTGCCTACCCAGGCAGTAAACTCGTAGCCGGGCACGGCCTCGGCGATTGCCGGCACGTTCGGGAACTGCGTCGTGCGCTTCTCCGAGGTCACGCCCAGCGCTCTGATGCGCTTGGCATTGAGGTTGGGCACGAGCGACGCGATGGTGCCGACGGTCGTCTGGACTTCCCCGGATGCGAGGGCGATATTGAGCGGACCACCGCCCTTGTAGGGCACGTGCGTCATCTTGGTCCCGGTCGCGTTCTCGAACAGCACCATGGCCAGGTGGACGTAGCTGCCGTTGCCCGCGGAGCCATAGACGATGTCGCCCGGGCGCTTCTTCGCAAGCGCGACGAGCTCCTTGGTGGTCTTCACCGGCAGCGAAGGATGCACGACGAGCATTCCCACCTGCCGGGCCAGCGCGGTGACGCCGATGAAATCGCCCAGCGTATCGTAGGGCAGCTTCTTGTAGAGATGCGCGTTGGCGATGTGCGTCGTCGACTGCACCATCACGGTGTAACCGTCCGCCGGGCTGGTCGCGACCACCGCCGCGCCGATGGTGCCCGCCGCTCCGCCGCGATTGTCGACGATGAACTGCTGGCCGGTCAGTTCCGTCATTTTCTGGAACACGATCCGCGCCGTGACGTCGTTGGAGCCCCCGGGCGGGAAAACCACGATGACCCGAACCGGTTTCGTGGGATACGCCTGAGCCAACGCCAGCATTGGCGCAAGCAAAACAGCGAGAACGACCGGCACTGCAACGCTCAAATACCGTTTCATGGAATCCTCCTTCGTTGTCGTTGATGTTCCACGATACAATTCCACCACACATCGGATGCCGGTGTCGAGCCGGGGTTGCCCCGGGCCTCCGCATCGGGAGAACTCATGGCACTGCCCCTCGACGGCGTCAAAGTCCTGGATTTCACCGCGGTGATGGCGGGCCCGTACTGCACGCTGATGCTCGCCGACATGGGGGCGGAAGTCACCAAGATCGAGACTATTCCCGAAGGCGACGCCTCGCGGCACTTCGACCCCAAGGTGAACGGAGAGAGCTACTGTTTCGCGGTGCTGAACCGCAACAAGAAGAGCCTCGCCCTCAACCTCAGGGACGCCCGCGGCAAGGACGTCTTCATGAAGCTCGCGCGCGACGCCGATATCCTGGTCGAAAACTACCGACCCGGCGTCACCCGCAATCTCGGCATAGACTACCCGGCGATCCAGGCGGTCAATCCGGACATCATCTACGCTTCCATCTCCGGCTTCGGCCAGACCGGTCCCTACAGCGGCAAAGGCGGCTTCGATATCATTGCCCAGGGCATGAGCGGCATCATGACGATGACCGGAGAGCCCGGCGGGCGGCCCGCGAAGGTCGGCATCGCGATGAACGACATTGCCGCGGGCACGACCGCGCTCTACTCCATCCTCGGCGCCTATATCAAGCGGCTGAAGACCGGCGAAGGCGTCTACCTCGAGACCTCACTTCTGGAGGCGGGGATGGCGTGGACGTACTGGGAATTCGGCGCCTATTTCGGCGGCGGCGAGATACCGACCGCGACCGGCACGCGCCACCGCCGTTCCACGCCGTACCAGGCCTACCGCACGCAGGACGCCTACGTCACCGTCGGCGCCAACAGCGAGAAACTGTGGACGGCCTTCTGCACCAACGTGCTGGAGCGGCCGCAACTGATGAAAGACGCGCGCTTCAAGGCGCGCGCCGCACGCCTGGAGAACATCGATGCGCTCCAGGATGAGATCGAGAAGGTGTTTGCCACGCAGCCGACCGCGCACTGGGTGAAAAAGCTCGACGCCGCGGGCGTCCCGGGCGGGCCGGTTTTCAACTACGTGCAGGCGTTCGAGAGCGAGCACGCGAAAGCGCGCGGCATGGTGGCCGAGATCGAGCACCCGAGAATCGGGCGCATGAAGATCATCGGCAACCCGGTCAAGGCGAGCGCCGAGCTCGCGCGCTCGCGCACGCCTGCGCCATGGCTCGGCCAGCACAGCGCCGAAGTGCTGATTAGCCTCGGCTACAGCGCCGGGCAGATCGCATCGCTGTTTACCGATGGCGTCGTTTACGATCGCAACCGTGAGAAAGCGACAGCGTGAGCGGTGAGTAGACGCAGTTCAGCGATCCCGTCATATGCTGCTGACGAGGTCGCTTTCGGTCTGCCTCACGGCAGCTGTGGCGAGTCGCGAACGCCAGCCGCGCCAGATGGTGAGGTGTGAAACCGCGCAGCAGGCGGCAAATGCGGTCTCCATGGTTCGTCTCATCGCTCGTTCCCCTCGATTATCATTAAGAACATGAACCGCGCGACCGCAGATACACAAAGCGCGCTCAGTTCCGACGTCGTCGACCTCGAGGCTTATCTTCGACGCATCGGCCATACCGGCGGGCTACAACCGGTTCCCGCGGTGCTGGAGGCGATTCATCTCGCGCACGCGACGCACATTCCGTTCGAGAATCTCGACATCCTGCTCGGGCGCCCGATCGCGCTCGACCTCGCGAGCCTCCAGGCGAAGCTCGTGACGGGCGGGCGCGGGGGATACTGCTTCGAGCAGAATCTCCTGTTTTCCGCCATGCTGCAGCGCCTTGGGTTCAGCGTGACCCATCTCGCCGCGCGGGTGATCTACCCGAGCGGGCGCAAGCTCCCGCGCACCCACATCCTGCTGAGGGTCGACGCGGCTGGGGCCACCTGGCTCGCGGACGCCGGCTTCGGTCTCGAAGGGCTGCTGCTGCCGGTGCCGTTCGTCATCGGCCGCGAAGCGCGCCAGTTCGGCTGGACCTACCGCGTGGTCGAAGCGAACGGAGAATGGACGCTGCAGTCGCTGCGAACCGGCGGATGGACAGACCTCTACTCGTTCTCGCTCGAGCCCCAGCTCGCGGTCGATTTCGAGCCTGCGAACCATTACACCGCGACGCACCCGGATTCGAGGTTCGTGCGCACGCTTACCGTGCAGCTGCCGACGCCCGAGGTACGCTACCGGCTCCGCAACCGGGAGCTTGTCCTCGACCGCGGCGGGACCGTCACGCGTCGCGAGCTTGCGGACGATGATGAGCTGCTGTCCGTATTGGCGGAAGTGTTCGGATTGCGGTTTCCCGCCGGCACACGCTTCCGCTATCGGGAAGACGCATAGGACGTATACTGGCGGGAATCACTGCAACGGGAGAAACTGATGAGAAGCACCGAATTCATCAAATGGCTCGCGCTGGCCGTGACAGTCGCGTGGCCGGCGACCGCGTCTCCCCAGGCATACCCCAGCAAGCCGATCCGGATCATCGTCCCATTCCCGGCCGGCGGAGGCGTGGATTACATCGGGCGCATCGTCGGTAAGGGCCTGTCCGAGCGCTTCCGAGTGCAGGTCGTCATCGATAACCGCCCCGGGGCAAACGCCA
Source organism: Burkholderiales bacterium (assembly GCA_035456985.1). Lineage (GTDB taxonomy): Bacteria > Pseudomonadota > Gammaproteobacteria > Burkholderiales > SG8-41 > SG8-41. Next base: position 5,979 of record DATICE010000097.1, read on the forward strand.
TCCTCGGCCTGGAGGCCCTGAAGGCCGCGTCGCCGGACGGATATACCCTTGCGGCAGCGTCCGCCGGCCCGCTCGCGGTGAACCCCTTCATCTACAAAAAGCTGCCGCACGACACGCTGACGGACTTCACGCAGATCGCCAACATGGTGAACTACCCCCTGCTGCTGGTCTCCCACCCGTCGCTGCCGGTGAAGAACGTGAAGGAGCTGATCGCGCTCGCCCGGGCACGGCCGGGCGAGGTTTCCTACGCCTCGCCCGGAGCCGGCAATTCATCGCACCTCGCGGGGGAGCTGTTCAACGCGATGGCCAAGGCGAAGATCCTGCACATCCCGTACAAGGGCATGGCGCCCGCCGTCGTGTCCGTCGTGTCCGGCGAAGGCAACATACTCTACGCCAGCATCCCGCCGATACTCGGCCACGTGAGAGCCGGCCGCGTCCGCGCGCTTGGCGTGGGCAATGCCAAGCGCGTGCCGTCTCTTCCCGAGTTCCCGACCATATCGGAAGCGGGCCTGCCCGGCTACGAGGCCTATGCGTGGGCCGGGATGATCGGTCCCGCCAACCTGCCCCGGGACATCGTCATGCGGCTGAACAAGGAGATTGTCGCCACGCTGAACCAGAAGGACGTGATCGACCGGATGCTGGCGGACGGCACCGTCCCCACCCCGTCGAGCCCCGAGGAGTTCTCCGCCTACATGAAATCGGAGCTGAAGAAGTGGGGCGCCGTGGTGAAGCTGGCTGGAATCAAGCCCGAATGACGACCCGCTCCTCAATCGTCTGACGGGTCATTGAAGTGCCGCCGCGCGGCGCAGCGTCATTTTCATGCCGTAGCGGGGATACATCGTGGTTCCCGGCGCCGGCTCGATTTTCTGCCCCGGCACGAGGTCGATCACGTAACGCTGCGCGATCTGCGCGAGAATTATCTTGAGCTCCACGATTGCCTGCACGCCGCCGATGCAATTCCGGTGGCCGGCGGCGAACGGAATGTACGCAAATTTCGATCGGGCTTCGCATTGCTCGTGCGTGAAGCGCTCGGGGTCGAATCGCTCGGGGTCCGGCCAGTATTTCGGCAGCCGATGGGTCGCATAGAGCGAGATATAGATCGTCGTCCCGGCGGGCACCCGATAACCCCCCACCGTGTTGTCCACCAGCGCCACCCGCGAGATGGCGTGGATCGGCGAATACACGCGCAGCGATTCCTGCACGACCTGCTCGGTGTATTCGAGCCTGTCCAGGTCCTCGGAAACCGGCATGCGGCCTCCCAGCACGGAATTGATCTCTCGCTGGAAGCGTTGCCGGACATCGGCGTGCCGGGCGAGAAAATAATGGATCCAGCACAGGGCGGTCGCCGAAGTCTCGTGGCCCGCGAAAAAAAGGGTGAACAGCTGATCGCGTAATTCCTGGTCGCTGAACGGCTGGCCATCCCGGCGCCCCGCTTTCACCAGGCGAGACAGCACGCCGCAGTCCTCGAAACCCGACTTGCGGCGCTCCGCAATGTAGCCATAGAAGCAGTCGTCGAGCTCGGCGAGCGTTTCATGGAAGCGCTTCAGTTGCGCCTTCGGCTTGGGCTTCAACAGATCCAGCACGCTGCGCGGCGCCACCGGCCAATTCGCCTTGATGGCGGCAGCGATATCGCAAAACCGCGTGGCGATGTCCGCGAAGCCCGGTCCCAGGCTGTAGTACCCGGCGAGCAGCTGGGCGAGCCGGGCGAATTCGGGCTCGACATCGATGGCCGCACCGCTCTCGGCCACCGTTTCCCAGCGATCGAGGTAATTCTGCGTAACCTCGCGCATCCAGCCCACCTGGGCATTGATGTACCCCGGGATGAATGCCGGCTGGGTGATCTGGCGCAGGTGGCGCCATTCATCGCCCTCGCTCAGGAGCAGCCCCTGGCCGACCAGGGCCTGGGCGTGGTGATAGCGGATGTTCTTCCGGTAGATCTGCCGGTGCGTGATGAATATTTCGCGCAGCATCTCGGGATCGGACACGAGATAGAAAACGTTCCCTCGAATCGGGACGCGCGCGATGCCGCCGTACTCCTGGGCCACCTTTGCCAGGAAGTCCATCGGGTTGCGCAGGAACGGCAGCAAGCAGCCGATGAACGGGAGGCCCCGCGGGCCGGGTGGGCTTCCGGGAACAGGATCGATCCGGGCTCCCGGATCCGTCGAGGCGGAAGAGGTGGATTGCGATTTCACTTGCCGCGCAGCGTAATCCAATCGCAGTCACGCGGCAAGGTTGCGATGACCCGGTAATGCTAGTACGGCAGACCGACGTAGTTCTCGGCAAATGCCGTCTGCGCCGCGCGCGAGCTCCCCAGGTGATCGAGCTCGGCCTGCTGCATCTTCCACAGGAAGTCGCCCTCCTCGGGGAAACGGTGCAGCAGCCGCGTCAGCCACCACGAGAAGCGCTCGGCGTTCCAGATGCGCGCGAGCGCGCGTTTCGAATAGGCGTCGAGCTCGTCTTGCCTCCCGGAGCGGTACCAATTGATCAATCCTTCCGAAAGATAATGCACATCACTTGCCGCGAGGTTCAAGCCCTTGGCGCCCGTCGGCGGCACGATGTGTGCCGCGTCCCCGGCGAGAAACAGCCGCCCGAAGCGCATCGGCTCCGCGACGAAGCTCCGGAGCGGCGCGATGCTCTTCTCGATGGAGGGGCCGGTCACGATCTTCGCGGCGGCGTCCGGGTCGATGCGGCAGCGCAGCTCGTCCCAGAACCGCTCGTCCGGCCAGTCCTCCACCCGGTCGGCGAGCGGCACCTGGACGTAGCAGCGGCTCCGCGTCGTGCTGCGCATGCTGCACAAGGCGAAGCCGCGCTCGTGGCTTGCATAGAAGAGCTCTTTATCCACCGGCGGCGTGTCCGAGAGTATTCCCAGCCAGCCGAACGGGTACTCGCGCTCGTAGGTGCGGATCGCGGCGCCAGGCACGCTCGCGCGGCACACGCCATGGTAGCCATCGCAGCCGGCGATGAACTCGCATTCGAGCTCGTGCGGCCTGCCGTCCTTCATCCAGCGCACCGTCGGCCGCGACCCGTCGAAGCCGTGAATGCTCACGCCCTCGGCCTCGTAGATCGTTTTCGCGCCCGCCGCGGCGCGCGCTTCCATCAGGTCACGCGTGATTTCGGTCTGGCCATAGACGTACATGCTCTTGCCGGTAAGCGCGTGCAGGTCGATGCTGAGGCGCGCGCCGCCGAAAGCGATGCCGACGCCGGGGTGCGGCAGCGCCTCAACGCGAAGGCGAGCTCCGACGTCGGCTCGCGTGAG
>DATICE010000098.1:0-3860 GCA_035456985.1 Burkholderiales bacterium
CCAGTTCCCCGTCGCCGTCGTGCCGTTCCGCGCGGAAGGGGGGCTCGCGCAGCCAGTGACGCCCGTCATCGCCTCCGACCTGGCGCGCAGCGGGCTCTTCCGGACGGTCGATTCGGGGGGCTTGAACCCCCTGCCGCACGAGCCCCAGGATCTCAATTACTCGGTCTGGCGCGCGCGCGGCGCAGACGCGGTCGTAATCGGGGCGATCTCGCCGCTGTCGGACGGCCGCTACGACGTGCGATTCCGGCTGATGGACGTCGCGAAGCAGCAGCAGCTCGCAGGCTTTGCCTACACGGCGAGCGCGGCGCAGCTGCGGCTCACCGCGCACCGGATCGCCGACGTCATCTACGAGACGCTGACCGGCGCCAAAGGCGTGTTCAGCACCCGCGTCGCCTACATCGTCAAGAAAGGCAAGCGCTACGAGCTGCAGGTCGCGGACGCCGACGGCTACGGCGCGCAGACGGTGCGCTGGTCGGACGAGCCGATCCTCTCGCCGACGTGGTCGCCCGACGGCACGCGCCTCGCCTACGTGTCCCTGGAGCGCAAGAAGCCGGTCGTCTACGTGCAGTCCCTGACGACGGGCAAGTACCAGGCCGTGGCGAATTACTGGGGCAGCAACAGCGCTCCCGCCTGGTCGCCGGACGGCAAGACTCTCGCCGTCGTGCTCTCCAAGGAAGGCGGCTCGCAGATCTTTTTCATCAACAGCGAAGGCAAGGGCGAGCCGCGGCGGATCACCTTCAGCGCCGCTATCGATACCGAGCCGAACTTCTCGCCCGACGGGTCGTTGATGCTGTTCACTTCCGACCGCGGGGGCAGTCCACAGATCTACGGGATGCCGGTCACGGGCGGCGATGCGCGCCGCCTCACGTTCGAGGGCACCTACAACGTGAGCCCGCGCTTCAGCCCCGACGGCAAGAGCTTTACCTTCATACAGAGGAACGGCGGGCGCTTCAACGTCGCCGTGCAGGACCTGACGACGCGGCAGGTGCAGGTGCTGACCGACGGCGTCATCGACGAGTCGCCGAGCTTCGCGCCGAACGGACGGATGATTCTCTACGCGACCGAGGTGAGGGGGCGCGGCGTGCTGTCCGCGGTCTCGAGCGACGGCCGCGTGAAGCAGCGGTTGACCGAAGAAGCCGGCGACGTCCGCGAGCCGGCATGGGGCCCCTATCCGAAGTGACAACTTACGCGAGGTACCACGCCATGAACAGACTCTTGACCGCAACGGTGACTCTTTTCCTGCTGGCGCTTGCAGGCTGCGCCACCACGCCCAGTGAACAACCCAGCGCCGCAGTCGAGGACCGCGGCAAGCCCGTCGGCCCGCCCGGGCCGGTACCTGCCAAGCCCGATATGGGCACGAAGCCGCTCGTGGACAAGCCGCTCGGGGCCGCCGCGCTCAAGGACCCGGGCAACATCCTGTCCCGGCGCAGCGTCTATTTCGATTTTGACTCCAATCTGGTGAAAGACGAGTTCCGGCCGCTGGTGACGGCGCACGCGCGCTACCTGCAGCAGAATCCCGGGACGAAGATGCGCATCGAGGGCAATGCCGACGAGCGCGGCAGCCGCGAGTACAACATCGCGCTCGGCCAGCGCCGCTCGGAGGCGGTGAAGCAGATGATGCAACTCCTCGGCGCGCGGCCGGACCAGATCGAGTCGGTGAGCTTCGGCGAGGAGAAGCCGAAGGCTCTCGGCCACGACGAGGCGGCCTGGGCCGAGAACCGGCGGGCGGACATCGTCTACCAGGGCGAATGATGCGTGACGGGTGCGGCGTGACCAGTGGAGCGTGACGGGTGATGCGTGAGCAGAAGAGTTCGTGCGTAGCGCTCGTCGGCGCGGCGATGCTCGTCGTGCTGGCGGCGCCGGTCTCCGCGCAGCTGTTCGGCGGCGACGATGTCGCGCGCAAGCAGGTCGCCGAGCAGGCGAGGCGCGTCGATGAGCTCTCGGCGCGACTGGACCGCATGGAGGAGTCGCTGAAAGGCCTGGCGTCCTCCAATCCCGCTCTCGAACTTGCCCAGCAGCTCGAGCGGGTGCGCCAGGAGCTGATGCAGCTGCGCGGCCAGATCGAGGTCGTCGGCAACGACATCCAGATGGCGGCCAAGCGCCAGCGGGACATGTACGTGGACCTCGACACGCGCCTGAAGCGCTTCGAGCAGCAGGCCGCGGAGAACCCGGCGCCAGCCGCCGCACAGGCCGGCGCGGCGGCTGCATCCGCTCCGGCCGCCGCTGCCGCCGCAACGGCAGCGCCGGGCTCGGACAAGGAATCGCAGGCGTACGAAGCCGCGCAGGCCCAGCGCAAGGCCGGCAACTACCAGGGCGCGATCGCTGGATTCCGGAATTTCATCGCGCAGTACCCGAAGAGCCCGCTCGCCCACCGGGCCCAGTACTGGATCGGCGATTCCTACTACAATCTGCGCGATTTCAAGAACGCGATCGCGAGCCAGCAGCGGCTGATCTCCGGCTTTCCCGACAGCGCCTCGGTCCCGGACGCGCTGCTCAACATCGCGAGCTCCCAGGCCGAGCTCGGTGATGCCGGCGGCGCGCGCCGGACGCTCGAAAAGCTCGTCGCGCGCTATCCCGCGAGCGACGCGGCGGATAAAGCTAAGCGCAGGCTCTCCGCGATCAGGTGACGCGCGGCGCGTTGCGCGCCTCCCGGCCGCCGGGTCCCGCCACGCGAGGGCAACGGGGTCCGGGATTCCTACCCTTTCTCCGCGGGCGGTCTTAAACTAGCGCAATGGATTTCACGATACACGTCCACGTGCTGGCGGCCGTATTCGCCGTCGCCGTCATCATCGGCGCGGTGACCAGCAAGACCAACTTCTGCGCCATGGGCGCGGTGTCCGACTGGGTGAATATCGGCGACACCGGCCGCATGCGCTCCTGGGTATTCGCGATGGCGGTGGCGCTTGCCGGTGTGATCGTTCTCGAGGCGGCGGGCATCGTCAACCTCTCGAGCGAGACGTTCCCGCCCTACCGCACCGCGAACTTCGCCTGGATCCGCTATCTCCTGGGGGGCATCATGTTCGGCGTCGGCATGACGCTCGCGAGCGGCTGCGGCAACCGGACGCTGGTGCGCATCGGCGGGGGCAACCTGAAGTCGCTGGTGGTGGTCGCGATCTTCGCCACCTGCGCCTACCTGATGCTGTGGACGCCGCTCTACGAGAGGGCGTTCCTGCCGTGGGTCGCGGCGACCACGGTCAATTTGCAGAGCTACGGCGTAGCGAACCAGGAGCTCGGCACCGTGCTCGCTGGCATGTTCGGCATGGGGCGGTCGCAGGCACTGAACCTCGCCGTCGCGGCGGCGGTTGCCGCGGGGATGGTGGTTTTCTGCTTCAAGTCGGCGGATTTCCGCGGCGAGCGCGATCACATCCTGGGCGGGGCGGTGGTGGGGCTCGCCATCGTCTTTGGCTGGTGGCTGACGGGCGGCTCGATCGGGCGTGAATGGAAGGAGTACGCCGAGATGGCGGCCGCGATCCCGAGCCGCGTGCAGGTCCAGTCCTACACATTCGTCGCCCCGATGGGCGACACGCTGCGCTACCTTTTCGATCCGTTCAATTTTTCGCTCGTGAACTTCGGCGTGGCGGCGCTCGCCGGCGTCGTCCTCGGATCATCGCTCTGGGCCGTCCTCGCAGGCCAGTTCCGCATCGAGTGGTTCGCTTCCTGGACCGACTTCGCCAATCACGCGGTGGGCGCAGCGCTGATGGGCATCGGCGGCGTGCTCGCCATGGGCTGCACGTTCGGGCAGGCGATCACCGGCATCTCGACCCTCGCCATCGGCTCCATCCTCACCTTCCTCGCCATTGTCATCGGCGCGGCCGGGACGATGAAATACCAGTACTGGCGTATCACCCGCGAAGCGTGAT
>DATICE010000099.1:0-5084 GCA_035456985.1 Burkholderiales bacterium
AAGGAGGAAACATGAAACAGGTGCTCGCCGTCCCGCTTCTTGTCCTCTCGCTTGCCGCTGCCGCCGCCGATCTCAGCATCGCCCTCGGCGGGGACGTGACCTCCATCGATCCACACTTCCACAACCTCACGCCGAATAACAATATCGGCGCGCACGTGTTCGACACGCTGGTGATGAAGGATGCGGGCGGCCGGATCCGGCCCGGCCTCGCGGAATCCTGGCGCGCGGTGGACGATCTCACCTGGGAGTTCCGGCTGCGCAAGGGCGTGAAATTCCACGACGGATCGGATTTCACCGCCGCCGACGTCGCGTTCTCGCTCGACCGCGTTCCGAACGTCCCGAACAGCCCCTCGCCTTTCACCACCTATACCAAGCAGGTCACCGAGAAAATCGTGGTGGACCCGTACACCCTGCGGCTGAAGAGCGCGGCGCCCTACCCGCAGATGCCGAACGACATGAGCACCGTGCTGATCGTCTCCTCGAAGGCGGCGGCGGGCGCCACGACGGATGATTTCAATTCCGGCAAGGCCGCGGTCGGCACCGGCCCCTTCAAGTTCGTGCGCTGGCAGAAAGGCGATCGCATCGAGCTCGCCCGCAACGATGCCTACTGGGGCCGGAAATCGCCGTGGGACAAGGTCACCTTCCGCATCATCACCTCCGACCCGACGCGGGTCGCGTCGCTGCTGGCGAGCGAAGTGCGCGCCATCGAGAACGTGCCCACCAACGACCTGGCCAAGCTCGCCGCCAACAAGGAATTGGGCCTGTTTCGCACGGTGTCGGTGCGGCTCATGTACCTCCACATGGATACCGCGCGCGACAAGACGCCGTTCGCCACGGACAAGGCGGGCAGGCCACTGGATAAAAACCCCCTCACGGACCTGCGCGTGCGGCGCGCGATGTCGAAGGCGATCAACCGCCCGGCGCTGGTCGAGCGCGTCATGGAGGGCGCGGCCGTCGCCTCCGGGCAGCTGATGCCCGAAGGTTTCTTCGGGTTCACGCCGGCCCTGAAGCCGGAGCCGTACGATCCCGAAGGCGCGAAGAAGCTCCTTGCCGAGGCCGGATATCCCGATGGCTTCGGGCTCACGCTGCATGCGCCGAACAACCGCTACGTCAACGACGAGCAGATCGCTCAGACGATCGCGCAGATGCTCGCGCGCATCGGCATCCAGACCCGCGTGGACGCGATGCCGGCCTCGGTTTACTTCTCGCGCGGCTCCAAGCTCGAGTTCAGCTTCATGCTGGTCGGCTGGGGCGCGGACACCATGGAAGCCTCCTCCCCCCTCAAGGCGCTGCTCGCCACCTTCAACAAGAACAAGGGCATGGGAGCGGCGAACCGCGGCCGCTATTCCAACCCCAAGCTCGACGCGATACTCGACCAGGCGCTCGCCACGGTGGACGACCCGAAGCGCGAGAAGCTGCTGCAGCAAGCCACTGAAATCGGCGTCGGCAACCTGGGCATCATCCCGCTCTACCACCAGCACAACCTGTGGGCGGCCCGCCGCGGCATCGTTTACGAGGCGCGCGCGGACGAGCGCACCTTCGCGCACGAGTTCAAACCCCGGTAGCGGAGCGTCCGGACAATGGTGACGAGGGGCCACCTCGTCGCGCTGGCGGCGCAACTGTTATGCGTCGCGAGCGCGGCGGCGGCAGAACTCAGGATCGGCCTGTCGGCGGACGTCACGACGATGGATCCGCACTTCGTCGCCGCGCAGCCCAACCTCACCGCGCAGCACCACGTATTCGACACCCTGGTCCGGACCGATGAGCGCACCCGTCCGGTCCCGGGGATCGCCACGTGGCGCACGCCCGACTCCCTCACCTGGGAATTCACGCTGCGCAAGGGCGTGAAGTTCCACGACGGAGCCGAGCTGACGACCGAGGATGTCGCCTTCTCGCTCGAGCGCCCGCTGACCATTACCGGCAGCCCCGGCGGCTTCCAGCCCTACGTGCGGCCGATCGTCGCGAAGGAGATCGTCGACCGCTACACGCTGCGGTTGAAGACCGCCACACCCCATGGGGCGCTGCTCCAGGACCTGGCGGACGTGATGATCGTTTCGAAGCGCGCAGCAGCGCAGGCGTCAAGCGAGGATTTCGACCGCGGGCGCGCGGCGGTCGGCACGGGTCCCTACAAGCTCGCACGCTTCGCGCGAGGCGACCGCATCGAGCTCGTTCGGCACGACGACTATTGGGGCGGGCGCCTGCCGTGGGAGAAGGTGACGCTGCTGATCCTGCCGAGCGACCCGGTGCGCACGGCGGCGCTCCTTGCCGGCCAGGTGGACGCCGTCGAGAACGTCCCCACGGCCGACATCGCACGGCTGCGCAAGAATCCAGCCTTCCGGCTTGAACAGACGGTGTCGTGGCGCACGATCTTCCTGCACGTGGACCAGGGCCGCGACCAGCCGCCAGGTGTCCTGTCGAAAGCCGGCAAGCCGCTCGACCGCAACCCCCTGAAGGACCTGCGCGTGCGGCGCGCGCTGTCGAAGGCGATCAACCGGGACGCGATCGCTGAGCGCGTGATGGAGGGGCTCGCCATGCCGGCCGCGAACGTGCTCTCACCCAGCGTCTTCGGCCACGACCCGGCGGTAAAGCCCGAGCCGTACGACCCGGAGGGCGCGCGGAAGCTCCTCGCCGAAGCGGGCTATCCCGACGGATTCGCCCTCACGATCGCAACGCCCAACAACCGCTATATCAATGACGAGCAGGTCGCGCAGACGGTCGCCCAGATGCTCGCGCGCGTGGGCGTCGCGGCCAAAGTGGATGCGATGCCGCTCGCGGTGTATTTCGGCAAGGCGCGCAACCGGGACTTCGGCGTGGCGCTGCTCGGCTGGGGCTCGCGCGCTGCCGATCTCGCGCTGCGCTCGCTCGCCGCGACGGCAAATCCCGACAAGGGCTACGGCGCGTGGAACTGGGGCGGCTATTCCAATCCCAGGCTGGACGACATGATCGCGCAGTCCCTCGGCACGGTGGACCTCGCCCGGCGCGAGGCGATCGCCCGCAGCGCGAGCGCCCTTGCCGCGGCCGACGTCGCCTTCATCCCCCTCCACTATCAGGTCGTCACCTGGGCCGCGAAGCGCGATCTCTCCTACGCGGCGCGTACAGACGAGTTCACATTCGCGCACCACTTCCGGCCGCGGTAACGCAGTAATGCTGAGTTTCGCGATCCGCCGGCTGCTGCAAAGCACGCTGGTGCTGTTCGTCATGTCCGCTCTGGTCTTCGTGGGCGTGTACGCGATCGGGAATCCCGTCGACATCCTGATCAACCCGCAGGCCGACCAGGCCGAGATCGCCGCGGCGACCCGCGCGCTCGGCCTCGACCAGCCGCTGTGGCGGCAGTACTGGAATTTCATCGCCGGCGCGTTTGCCGGCGATCTCGGCAAGTCGTTCGCCGCGAACATCCCTGCGGTGCGGCTGATCTTCGAGCGCATGCCGGCCACCTTCGAACTCGCGGCTGCCGCGATGGTGATCGCCGTCCTCCTCGGCATCCCCCTCGGCCTGTGGGCGGGCCTGAAGCCCGATTCGGTCTCCGGCCGGGCCATCATGGCGGGCTCGATCCTCGGCTTTTCGCTCCCCACCTTCTGGGTCGGCCTCATGCTGATCATGGTGTTCTCCGTGTGGCTGGGATGGCTGCCGCCCACCGGACGCGGGGCAACCGTGATGGTGCTCGGCGTGCCGGTGAGCTTTCTCACCTGGGACGGGCTCGCGCATCTTTTCATGCCCGCGCTGAACCTCGCGCTCTTCAAGCTCTCGCTGCTGATCCGCCTGACGCGCGCCGGCACACGCGAGGCGCTCGCGCAGGATTACGTGCGCTTCGCGCGCGCCAAGGGGCTCTCGATGGAGCGCGTGGTGCGGGTGCACGTGCTGAAGAACATCATGATCCCGATCGTGACGGTGACGGGGCTCGAGTTCGGATCGCTCATTGCCTTCGCCATCGTCACGGAGACCATCTTCGCGTGGCCGGGGATGGGAAAGCTCCTGATCGACTCGATCAACGTGCTCGACCGGCCCGTCATCGTCGCCTATCTCCTGATCATCGTGCTGCTCTTCGTTCTCATTAACCTGGTGGTCGACCTGGCGTATACCGCGCTTGACCCGCGGGTTCGATTGGCGGGACGCGGCACATGATGGGTGACGGGTGACGAACAGTCCATGATTACTGCGCGAGCTCCATTCGGAGAGTTAACGGCCGGGTTTGCGCGCGACCGGATCGCGATGGCCGCGCTGGTCGTGCTGAGCGCTGTACTGCTTGCCGCGATCGGCGCCCCGCTCATCTCGCCGCAAGACCCCTACAACCTCGCGCACCTCGACATACTGGATTCCAAGCTCGCGCCGGGGGCGAGAGCGGGGGCCGGGTTCACCTTCTGGCTCGGCAGCGACGACCAGGGGCGGGACATGGGCTCGGCGATCCTCTACGGGCTGCGGATCAGCCTGGGCGTGGGCGTCGTGTCCACGCTGTTCGCGCTCGCGATCGGCATGGCGGTCGGGTTGATCTCGGCCTACGCCGGCGGCCGGGTCGACGGCCTGATCATGCGGCTGGTGGATCTCCAGCTTTCCTTCCCCTCGATCCTGATCGCGCTGATCCTGCTCGCGGTGGTCGGGCAAGGCGTGGACAAGATCGTGATCGCGCTCATCACCGTGCAGTGGGCGTACTATGCGCGCACGGTGCGCGGGGCGGCGCTGAGTGAGCAGAAGAAGGAATACGTGGACGCCGCGCGCGTCATGGCGTTCAGCGATCCGCGCATCATCTTCCGCCATATCCTGCCGAATGTACTGCCACCCCTGATCGTGGTGGCGACGGTACAGGTCGCGCACGCGATAGCGCTCGAGGCCACCCTCTCCTTTCTCGGCCTCGGCATGCCGATCACCGAGCCCTCGCTCGGATTGCTTATCTCCAACGGTTTCGCGCACCTGCTGTCGGGCCGCTACTGGATCAGCTTTTTCCCCGGCGTGGCGCTGCTGGTCACGATCGTGGCGATCAATCTGGTCGGTGACCGGCTGCGGGACGTGCTGAACCCGCGGCTGGCGAGTCACTACGGCGCGTGAACGTTTTGAAAGCGGAGGATTAAGGCTGAAGAGGCTGGCCTCTG
>DATICE010000100.1:0-2482 GCA_035456985.1 Burkholderiales bacterium
GAGAAGAGCGTCTGGGCGAGCGGCGTGGCGTATGAGCCCTATGTGGGCAGGTGGAGTCGCCTCGTCGCCCGCGAGTTCGTCGACTGGCTCGCGATTCCCCCTGCTGCTCGATGGCTCGATGTCGGGTGCGGCACGGGCGCTCTGGCCGAAACGATCCTCCGTCGCGCAAATCCCGCGCAAGTCCACGGAATCGACCCTTCCGAGGGTTACCTTGCGCTCGCGCGCGAACAGGTCCGCGATCCGCGAGTCAGGTTCGACGTCGGCGATGCCCGCCGGCTTCCGGTCGAGACTGTAACCTGCGACGCGGTCGTGTCCGCGCTGGTGCTCAACTTCATTCCGGACCTTGCAGCGGGGATGGCGGAAATGACGCGCGCCGTCCGCCCGGGCGGCACCGTTGCCGGATATGTCTGGGACTACGCGGGAAAGATGGAGCTGATGCGGTATTTCTGGGACGCGGTGATCGCGCTCAGACCCGCGGATCTCGAGCGCGACGAAGGCCGCAGATTCCCGATCTGCCACCCCGGCCCGCTGCAACAGCTGTTCGAACGCTCCGGACTGAGGAAGGTGGAAGTGCGCAGCATTGATGTCCCAACGCACTTCCGGAATTTCGAGGATTACTGGACCCCGTTCCTCGGAGGGCAATTTCCGGCGCCCGACTATGCGATGTCACTGGACGAAGCGGCGCGAGCCGCGCTCCGCGAGCGCATTCGCACACATCTGCCGATCGCCGCGGACGGCTCCATTCCGCTCATAGCCCGCGCCTGGGCAGTTCGCGGGACGCGCCAGACCCCGTAACGGCACGACTCGCCGCAATCGGCTGCTGCATATTGAGTCGTCGGGCGGCTGATTCGAGGATTGCGGGTACAATCCCCGCGCCATGATCGCGGGCACCCTTCGCTGGATCGACGTCAATATCCTCGCCCTCGGGCGCGAGCTGCGGCTGTCCTATCTCCCGCCGCTGATGGTGTACGTGGCCTATGGCATCTCCGGCCTGACCGGCATCGTCGGCACCTTCTTCGTCAAGGAATACCTCGGGCTCTCCGCCGCTTTCCTCGCCGCGCTCGGTTTCTGGGTCGGCATACCCTGGGCGTTGAAGATGCCGCTCGGCCACCTCGTGGACCTCATCTGGCGCTGGAAGAGCTGGCTTGTGTTCCTGGGCGCCGGGCTCATCGCCGCGAGCCTTCTCATCATGGTCGGGCTTCTGACCGACCGCGCCGCGATGGTGGCGATGATGCCGGCCGAGGCCTGGTTCGTGCTGTCGGCGCTGCTCTCCCCGGTCGGCTACGTGGTGCAGGACGTGGTGGCCGACGCCATGACGGTCGAAGCGGTGCCGCGCGTGGACGAGAACGGCAGGCCGGTGCCGCTGGAAGCCCGCAAGCTCATGAATACCACCATGCAGACGCTGGGACGCGTGGCGCTGATCGGCGGCCTCGCGCTGGTGGCGGCGATCAATCTCTATCTCTTTGCGGATGTCGAAAGGCTCTCCGAGGCGCAGAAGGTGGACGTCTACCGCCAGATCTATCTCACCGCGCTGGTGGTTCCCTTCATCTCTGTCGCCGGCATCGCGCTTGCCTACTTCTTGAAACGCCGCGAATACCGGCGCTTGCTCGACAGCGGCATCGACGCGGCCCAAGCGCGCCAGCTGCTGCACGAGCCCGGGGAGCGGCCGGCGCCGAATTGGTGGATCCTCGGCGGGAGCCTCGGCTTCGTCGCGTTCACGCTCGGCATGGGCTTCAGCCGCATCGAATACAACCAGGAGATCATCTTCGCCGGGTCGCTCGCCATCATCGGCTTCCTCATCGCCAAGCTCACCCGCGAACTGGAACCGGAGGCGCGCGCGACGCTGATCGGCACTGCGCTCGTGATCTTCGTCTACCGCGCGATTCCCGGCCCCGGCGAGGGCCTGACCTGGTGGATGATCGACGTCCTCCGGTTTGACCAGCGATTCCTCGCGGTGCTCTCGCTCATCGCCAGCGTGCTGACGCTCTTCGGGATGTTCCTCTTCCGCCGCTTTATGGCCGTGCGCTCGATCGCCTATGTCGTGGGCTTCCTTACCATAGTGGGCATGGTGCTGTCGCTACCCATCGTCGGGCTCTATTACGGGCTCCATCACTGGACCGCCTCACTCACGGGCGGCATGGTGGACGCGCGCTTCATCGTGATCGTCAATACGGCGCTCGAGTCTCCGCTCGGGCAGATCGCGATGATCCCGATGCTCGCCTGGATCGCCCGTTCGGCGCCGGCACGCCTGAAGGCGACGTATTTCGCGGTGATGGCGTCGTTCACGAACCTCGCGCTCTCGCTCTCGCAGCTCGGCACGAAATACCTCAACGAGATCTTCACCGTTTCGCGAGCCGCAAGGGATCCCGTCACCGGCGTGCTCGTGACGGCTGCCGACTATTCGCAGCTCGGCGAGCTCCTCCTCGTACAGCTGGTCATTCTCCTCGTTCTCCCTTTCGCGGCGATCGTCATCGTCCGGGCG
>DATICE010000101.1:0-3630 GCA_035456985.1 Burkholderiales bacterium
CGACATCGGTCGCGCCAGCGGATTTACGCGCAGTATCCAGCTTCCCACCGTGCGCATCCACCATCCGACCAGCGGGGCGTCGAAATTCGCGTAAATGCCTTCGAACGCCTCCTGAATTCTCCGCAGCGCATATTCGCAGGCGTATCGCACCAATGGCAGGTCCTCGGCTATGCGCCCTTCAGCTTCGAAGCGGCGTAACGAGGAGAACGCAACGAACTGCCAGGCCAACGCATCGGCGTAGCGACCGGCGAGCTTGCCGCGCGACTTGAGCTTGCCTCCAATAAAGAACAACGCAAGGTCGGTGAGCATGGCGAAACGCGCAGACGCCCAGCCCAGGCGGCGGTAGAACGTCGCCGTTTCGCCCGACACCGGTGAACGGAAGGTAAAACCGCGCGTCAGGGTGCGCACAAGACTGCGGCCGATACTGGCGAAGAAGTGGCCGAACCAGCCGAGCAGATTATCGCGGAATGCGATGGCATCGTCCTTCTCAATCGCCTTGACGAGATTGAGCGCGTACGGATGGCAGCGTGTGGCGCCCTGGCCAAAAATGATCAAGGTGCGCGTCATGATGTTCGCGCCTTCCACCGTGATCCCTACCGGCGAGCTGGCGTAGCCCGTGCCCATGATGTTGTTGGGACCTTGCATGACGCCGCTGCCCGCGAAGATATCCATGCCGTCGCGCACCAGCTCGCGCGCGACCTCCGTGCTGTAGGCCTTGAGCACGGCGGAAACCACCGGCGGCTGCTGGCCACTGTCAATCGCCGAACAGGAGAACACGCGGGCGCCTTCGAAGGCGTAGGTCAAGGCCGCGATCTTTCCGACTTTGTCTTCGACGCCTTCCATGCGGCCAATGGGAATGCCGAACTGCTGGCGCACCATCGAGTACGCGCCCGTCACCGCCATGACGCGCTTCATTTCACCGATGGCCCCCGCTGGCAGTGAAATCGCGCGGCCGCCAGCAAGCTGCTCCATCAGCATGCGCCAGCCCTGACCCGCATATGCGGGTCCACCGACAATGCTGTCCACGGGCACGACCACATCCCTGCCGATGATCGGGCCGTTGGGAAAAGGGTCGCCGATCGGTTCGTGGTGATCGCCGATCTGCAATCCCGGCGTGCCCTTGTGCACCAGCACCACGGTGATGCCGGGATGCACGCCCTTGCCCAGCAGATTGGCCGGGTCATGCAATTGGCAGGCGATGGAGATCAGATTGGAGACCGGCGCCAGCGTGATGAAGCGTTTGCGGAAGTTGAGCTTGATCTGGGATCTGCCGTCCACGCCCTTGAACACATGCCCCTCCGCCTTGATCGAGGCCGCGTCGGAACCCGCGGTCGGCTCGGTCAAGCCGAAACAGGGAATGAACTCGCCGCTGGCGAGCCTGGGCAGGTAATGCTGCTTCTGCGCGTCCGTGCCGTAGTGAAGAATCAGCTCGGCGGCGCCGAGCGAATTCGGAATGAGGACGTAGGTATTGATGATCGTGGACACCGGCGACAACTTGGCCATCACGCAGGATCGCAGCAGCGTCGAGAATCCCTTGCCACCGTATTCCTTCGGGATCAGCAACCCGAAAAACCCCTGCTTCTTGAGGTACGCGAGCACGGGCTCGGGCGCGCGGCGGGTGCGGGTGATCTCATAGCGGTCAATCATCCGGCAAACCTCCTCGGTGGGGCCGTCGAGAAAAGCTTGCTCTTCCACCGCGAGCTTGTTGTAGTTTTCCGCCAGCATCTTCTGGAAGTCCGGGTTGCCGCCGAATATCTCGCCGTCGATCCAGACCTGGCCGGCTTCCAGCGCCTGCCGTTCCGTGTCGGAAATTCGCGGAAGCAGCTTCCGGGTTTTTACGAAGTTCATGAGAGCGGCAAACATGGTTTTATCTCACTACTTGCGGCTGACTTGCACGCCGTATTTCTGTTCCAGGTATCGATGTAATTCCTGCGTGGTAACGATGCCGTTCATGTCGACTTCCATGTCGTTGAAGCGCGGCAGGAAGTTAATATCGCCTTGCGCCTCCGCGCGCGTCACCGCGCCATCCGCGTTGCGATCGAGCGAGTGGAACAGGCTCAAATCGCGTGCCGCCGCGCGGCGGTTATAGTCGCTCCTGTCGTCCGCTCCTGCGCCCATTGCGGATGCCATCAGCAACAACAGCGCTCCGGCCAGACCTATCCATTTCATGCTCATGATCAATCTCCTGTTCATCGTGGTTAATCTTCGCCGCCATGAAGGTTGAAGGATTCCCGCGCCGCCCGCTTCAGGCGAGCTTCCACGCTCGACGCCGGCGTCGCTGCCTTCCTGGTTGGTCCGCGCGGCTTCGTGCGGATGTTTCCTTTCGCGTTCCGTGACCAGCTGTCCCGGCCCTTGCTTTCGTCGATGCGGACATCCTTTCTTCCGGTTGCCCGGTCTGCTTTGCTCGGTAACATCATTCACCTCGTCAGGTTATGCAATCTACGATGCTCGACTACAAATACCCTGCGCTTCGAGCGTCTCCACCAGTGCCTCGCACGCTTCGATATTGAGCAGATGAGACTCCTGCATGGAGGAAAGGGCGTCGCGCACGAAGTCGTACTCCACGTACGGCAGCGCATCACTGATCCTGCGCGCGACCCATTTTTGTCCGCGGTTTAGAAACTGGAGGCGCGCGGTCCTGCCGGTCACGGCCAGCGCCTTGCCCAGAAAATCGCCGGTCGCCGTGCTCGGTTTGCCGTTCACGCGCCGGATAAGGTCGATCAGGATGGCGCAGTTTTTCGCCTCATCACGCTGCACCGCGGCGAGCTGCCGCCATGCCGCCGTGTCGCGCTCGTACTCACTCAGGAAGGCCGCGAGCACCTTGGCGCCGGCGCGCTCTGCCTCGAGAAGCGTGTTGAGCAGTTCCAGAAGTTCTTCCCTGGACCAGCGCGGCACTGTCCCGAAGTATTCCGGGCTGAGCTCGCCCGCGTAGCATGGCGGCGAGGCGTAGCCGCGAGCCTCCGGGGTCTCCGCCGCGGCGGCCAACTGCGGGTGGTGGCGACGCGGAAGGCCGCGGACTTCCAGCAGGGTTTTTACTTGGGCAGCCGCCTCCACCGCTTCGAGCGGCGCGAGCGCCCTGCCGCCGGCCCGGTAGATGCCCGCCTCGGTCACGACGAAATCCATCGCGATGTCGTGCGGCTGCGGATAGATCGTCGGCACGCGCAATTCCTCGAAACTTACCCCGATTGCCAGCACTCCCCGATCGAGCGCGGCGAGCGTACGGTCGAAGTAGCCGCCGCCGTATCCCAACCGGTAGCCCTGCTCGTCGAATCCGTTCATGGGGATGATCGCGGTATCGGGCAACAGCACCTCCGTGCCAGCCGGCACCGGTATGCCATAGACACCCTTCGTCATCGGTGCGCCGGGCCACCACTTGCGGAACTGCATGGGACGGGCTTTCTCGACCACCTCCGGCAATGCGGCGATTGCGCCCCGCTCGCGCCAGTGCCGGACCGCGAATCGCGCATCGAACTCACCCTTGTACGGCCAGCAGAATCCGACGACGGCCTCCGCTGGCGCGCCAAAGCCCGCCTCCAGCAGCGTCGTGATCCGCTCGCTCCAGTCCCTGCGCTGGTCGGGTGCGATCGCGGTCCGCACGGAGATGAGTTCCGCGCGCCGCGCTTTGCGCCA
>DATICE010000102.1:0-21699 GCA_035456985.1 Burkholderiales bacterium
GACGCCGCGCGACACCCGCGGTGCATTTCTTCACAGCCGCAAGCCGGTCGCAAGCGGTAAAGTGAATGGCTGAGGGGGCTCCTGGCATGCAACTCATCATGTTATTGGTGTTGATCATCGGCGTCATCGTGGTGATGGCCATAGCTTTCGCGTGTGCTTCCTATGCGTTCGGTGTGCACTTGTACAGCCGCCACGGGACACTGGCATTCGCGACGGAGCGCGACCCGTGCGCGCAATGCAACGCCGACCGCGAATGGTACCATTCGTTGCCGTACTGGCAGCAGAACGCCATAGCGGCATGGTGGTGGGCAAACCGCTTCCAATGGGCCTCGAAAGGATGCCGATAGCGAGCCCGCCGGTAGCGAAACGCCGGTTAGCGCGAGCTTCGGATTCACTACACGGCCGCAGTCGAGGGGGCTGAGGCGAGCGCGGCGCCATGCTCGTCCAGAACGTCTCCATATCGCCTTCGGTGCGGCTTGCCATTGCGCTCTGCGTGGCGCACCTGGCCGCCGCGGGACTGCTGTGGCTTGTCCCCGTTCCGGAGCTCGCCAAGGGCGCCGCAACTCTTGCGATCGCCTTCAGCCTCGTTTATTTTCTCTCGCGCGACGCTGCCCTGCACGCGGCGCACTCGATCGTCGCGCTGGAACTGAAGAGCGGCGGCGGCATCTCGTTCCGCACCCGGGACGGCAACTGGGTGGAGAGCGAGCTGTCCGATTCCAGCTACGTCTCGCCCGCCCTCACCATCGTCGCGCTCAAGCCGCGCGGAAAGGGCCGCACGCGGCGGGCCATCCTTCTGCCCGACAGCGTGGACGCGCGCGATTTCCGCCGGCTGCGCATGTGGATGCGCTGGAAGACCGAGGGGACGGAGCCGGAATCCTCGCTGGAGTCCTGAATCGGGATCACCCCCGATACGGGGATTTGCGGAGTTGCCGTGGGCGGCGTGAATCGTCGCCGAGTTGCGAACCCGGGGCGATCGCGAAATTGTCAGACTCGACCGCCGCGGCTATCCTAAGAGCGGGCTATGGGGGGCGGGCGGAAAGCATGGCGTCGCGACAGGACGAAATTGGAACGCTGAAAGCCGGGGAGCCGCTGCCGTCCCACCGGGTCGTCCAGCTGCGCTCGATGGGAATGCATGCGATCCGTTTCGAGTTCGTGGTGCGCCTGCTGCGCTCGAGCCTCAAGGTGGACACGCTCTCGATCTACTGGGAGCAGGGCAACGAGTTCATGCTGAAGCCTGGCGTCGAGAGCTTGCCGCGCCGGCTCGTGCTTGGCCGCAGGAAGCATGTATCCGGCGAGTTTGCGGATCTCTGGCTGCTGTGTTATCCGGAGGACGAGGATATCAGGCGGCTGGTCGAGCGGGAAATCGACCGGATGGTCGAACAAGCGAGCGCAAAAGGCACGCCGATCACCGATGAGGAGTGAGGACGGAGAGGGCTGTCGGCCTCGCAGCTGGCCGCAGCGACGTGACGGGTAGCCCGTGAGCGGTTTGCATCCGATCCAGTACTCGCTATCCAGCATCGTCGCGCTGGTCGTGTGCTGCGGTGTGGCGACGGCGCAGCCGTTTCCGGCCAAGCCGGTCACGATCGTCATTCCATACCCGATCAGCGGGCCCACCGATATCCGCGGGACCCCCCGCATGTCCCGCAGCTACCGGTTGATGGCGCCCTATGCGCCGCCGGCGATTACCGACACCCTGGCGCGCATCGTCGAGCAGGCGATTCGTGCGGATACGCCGCACCCGGTTGCGCTCGTACGCCAGCCCGGGGGCGCGACGACGCGGGGCGCGATGTCGGTCGCCCGTGCCCCGGCGGATGGCTACACGCTGCTCCTCGCGAGCAACGCGACTATGATCATCAACCCGCATTACTTCCACGGCGTGGCGTACGATCCGGTGCGCGATTTCATCCTGGTCACGCCGCTCGTCACGATGCCGTTCGTCTTGATAGTTAGCGCCGGGCTGCCGATGGAGGACGTCCGCGGGCTCGCCGCCTGGCTGAAGGTGCGGCCGGGAGAAGTCAACTTTGCGTCTTCGGGGGAAGGCAGCACCGGCCATCTGGCGGGCGAGCTGTTCCGCCGCATGGCGGGGGTCAACCTCGTGCATGTTTCCTACAACAGTGGAGTCAGCGCCCTGAACGGGCTTGCGACGGGCCAGGTCTCGCTCATGTTCGCAGCGTTGCCGCTCGCGCTGCCCTATTTCCCGAGCGAGCACTTCAGGCCGCTTGCGGTCACCAGTGGCCGACGGCTGGAGCGGCTGCCCGAAGTTCCGACGATTGCCGAATCAGGACTGCCGGGCTACGAGATCGAAGCGTGGTACGGATTATTCGCGCCGGCGGGCACTCCGCCGGTCGCCACGGCTTGGCTGAGGGCACAGGTCGCCGCCCTGTGCGCCAGCACCGCGATCCAGTCCTACCTGCGCGGGCTCGGGCTCGAGCCTGCGACGATGACCATCGAGCAGTTCGCCACCCGCATCTACAGTGAGCTGGATAAATGGGCGCCGCTGCTGAGAGCAAGCCGCCTGCCTCTCAATACGGTGAGTGGTGAGTAGTGAGTAGAAGAATCTTTGGCCCGTCCACGCACCACTTACTAATCATCACTCACCGCTCTTCGGGCGGTTTGACCTTCCTGAACATCCCAAGCAGCGCCAGGTCGTAGACGATTTTCAGCGCCCCGCAGACCACCAGGGGCCAGCCGAAACTGGTGAGCGTTAGCAGGTATCCGGCGAACGCCGGGCTGACGGCGGAGGCGAGGCTGCGCGGCACCGCGGCCAGGCTTGCCGCGGCGGGGCGCTCCGCCGGCGAAACGACGGCCATCACGTAGGAGGAGCGGGCAGGCACGTCCATCGATGAGAGCGCCGAGCGCAGCAGCAGGAACAGCACGGCGAGCGGCAGCGTCGGCATCAGCGCTGCGAGGATGCAGAACAGGTTCGCCGGAAGATGCGTGAAAACCATGGTGTTGATGAGGCCGAAGCGCCGGGCAACCGCGGGGGCGGCAAGAAAGGACGCCGCGGCCAGGACCCCGGTCCAGAAGAAAACGGTGCCGGCGGCCTCTATCGACAGGTCGAACCTGAGGAAGAGCCATAGCGCGAGCAGCGATTGCACCGCGAAGCCCCCGGCAAACGAGTCGAGGCTGAACAGTGCCGCCAGCCGAAGGACGATGCCTCGCGAAGGCCCCAAGGGTATCGCGCGCACCTCGTCGCCGCGTGAACCGGCCGAGGCAAGCCGACGATAAAGCACGAGCGCAACGAGTCCCGAGAGCCCGTACACCACGAACATCGCCTGCGTTGCCGCCTTGAGGTCGAGGACGCTCCATTGCGCGAGCAGGCCGGGGATCGCTGCGCCGAGCGCGCCGAACGCGCCGAGGAGATGTCCCACCAGACTGTAGCGCGCGAACAGCGCGGTACGCCACTCGGCTGCGGCTGCGTGCGACAGGAGAGACTGCTCGAGCGGAGAAAAGACGCTGACGTCACCGCTCGAGGGGTTGAGCGTCCCCACCACGGCGATCAACAGCAAGGGCCAGAAATCCGTGACCGCCGCGAATCCGAGGCCGGTGCCGAGCATGAGCAGGCACGCGGCGGTCAGCATGACGTGCATCCGGAACCGGTACGCGAAAAGCCCGGTCAGCAACGTCAGCAGCCCCGACCCGAGCAGCGTCGCGGTGGCGATGAGGCCGACCTGAAGTGCGCTGTAACCGAGCAACGTGAGGTAATACGGCAGCAGCAGCGCGACGTAGCCGTCGGTGAAGGCGCGGATGCCGCGCGCCGCGAGGATCAGCGCGGCATCGGGTGAGGTGCGGGGCGGCAGCCACCACGAACGAAGGACGGAAAGCGGCATGACCGCGCGAAGCATATCAGGGTTGTCCCGATCGAGGAGGCAGCACGGGTTACGCCGATTGCGTGAAATTGGTAGGATTCACCTTTCGTGCGCGACGCATCAGACTTCACTTAGCGCTGTCTTTCAGGGAGATCTCATGATCGACGTCTACAGCTGGCCCACGCCGAACGGGCACAAAGTCCACATTATGTTGGAGGAAACCGGACTCAAGTATCGCGTCCACGGCATCAACATCCGCGAGGGCGAGCAGTTCCGGCCGGAGTTTCTCAAGGTCAGCCCCAACAACCGTATTCCGGCGATCCTCGATCACGACGGGCCCGGCGGTAAGCCGCTCTCGCTCTTCGAGTCGGGGGCGATCCTGCTCTACCTCGCTTCGAAGACCGGAAAGCTGCTGCCGGCCGACCTGCATGCCCGGTGGACCTGCGTGCAGTGGCTGATGTGGCAAATGGGCGGCGTCGGACCCATGTTCGGCCAGGCCCATCATTTCCGCAGCTACTCGAGGGAAAAACTGCAGTACCCGATCGAGCGCTACACCAAGGAAGCGAACCGCCTGACGCGCATCCTTGACCGGCGCCTCGGCGAGGCGCGCTACACGGCAGGCAATGAGTACTCAATCGCGGACGTCGCGATCTTTCCCTGGATGCGCAATCCTGAGCGCCGGGGAATCGACTTCAACGAGTACCCCAACGTCAAGCGCTGGTTCGACGAGATCGGCGCGCGGCCCGCGGTTCAGCGCGGAGTGCAGGTGCTCGCTGAGGTGCAGGCGGCCAACCAGGCGCCGCACACCGACAAGTCGTGGGAGATCATGTTCGGAAAAGTGCAATTTCAGCAGCGTTGAAATTGCACGGGCAGAACTTCGCGCCGGCGTTCAAGACCGCAAGCTCCCACCCGGCCACCACGGGTCGGTGGCGGTAAGCGCATGGACATCTCCAGAAAGAACGTCGTCGTCCTGGCGGTCTGCCAGGGCCTGTTGTTGATCAACAACACGGTGCTGATCACGGTAAACGCGCTCGTGGGTTACGCGCTCGCGCCGGAGAAGGCCCTGGCGACCTTGCCGGTGACGATGTACTTCGTCGGCTCGGCACTGAGCACGATTCCCTTCTCATTCATGATGAAGCGCTACGGTCGTCGCGCCGGCTTTACCCTGGGCGCGCTGTTCGCGACATTTGGCTCGATAACCTGCGCAGTTGCCGTCTACAGGGGAGACTTCTGGCTGTTGTGCCTCGGGGTGCTCGTGCTCGGCGCGTACTTTGCCGCGGGACAGTACTATCGCTTTGCGGCGGCCGATTCGGCGCCCGCAGACTTCAAGAGTACCGCGATCTCGCTGGTGCTTGCCGGGGGCATCGTCGGCGGATTCATCGGACCGGAAACCAGCAAGCTCACCAAGGACCTGGTCGCCGGCCATGCCTATGCCGGGTCCTACATGTCGCTGGTCGCGTTCGCGCTGCTCTCGATCGTTGCGTTGCGCTGGCTCCAGATCGCGGGGCTGACGGAAGCGGAGCGCAAGGCCGCCGGTCGGCCGCTGGAGGTAATTGCACGGCAGCCGGCGTTCATCGTCGCAGTGCTCTGCGCAACCATTGCCTATGGCGTGATGAATCTGCTCATGACGACGACGCCACTCGCGATGGACGCCTCAGGCCATCATTTCAGGGAGGCTGCGTTCGTGATCCAGTGGCACGTAGTGGGAATGTTCGCGCCCTCGTTTGTCACGGGGCATATCATCAAGCGGTTCGGGCTGACGGCCGTCATGCTGACCGGCGTGGTGCTGAATATCGTTTGCGTCGGCATTGCGCTTTCAGGAGTTCAGATCATGCATTTCTGGCTGGCGCTGGTCCTGCTCGGTATTGGATGGAACTTCATGTTTGTGGGTGCGACTGCACTGCTCACTGAGATCCATAGCACCGCCGAGCGCGCCAAAGTTCAGGGCGTGAATGACGCCGCGATCTCCATCACCATGATCATCACCTCGCTTGCATCGGGTGCGCTGTTCACGATTCAGGGCTGGTATGCCATGAACTTATGGGCGTTGCCCGCCCTGCTGCTGGTGGGCGCCTCGCTCCTGTGGCTCGCGTGGACTCGCCGGCAGCGAGACCAGCTCGTGTGAAATCCCGCGCGGGACCCGGTCCCGGCTTTTGGTGTAGAATGCCCCAACTCGGCAAGGCCACCAGGGGACGGTCGCTTTGCCTTTGTTTTTAAAAGGTTATTCCCCGCGTCGGAGAGGAGCTCATGAATCGACCTGCCACCGCGGCTCACCTTGCCAAGGCTTCCACGGCGCCCGCCTACGTCAAGCACCCCAAGCTCAAGGCGTGGGTCGAGGAGATCGCGCAGCTCGCCAAGCCCGAGCGCATCTACTGGTGCGACGGCTCCCAGGAGGAATACGACCGCCTGTGCGGCGAGATGGTCGCGAGCGGCATGCTGATCAAGCTCAATCCGCAGAAGCGCCCCGGCTGCTTCCTCGCGCGTTCCGATCCGGATGACGTCGCACGCATGGAAGAGCGCACCTTCGTCTGCAGCCGCAGCCAGGAGGACGCCGGTCCCAATAACAACTGGGTGGCGCCAGACGAAATGCGGGCAACGCTCGGCAAGCTCTTCGACGGCTGCATGCGCGGGCGCACGATGTACGTGATTCCCTACAGCATGGGGCCGCTCGGCTCCCACATCGCCCACATCGGTGTCGAGTTGACCGATTCGCCCTACGTCGTCGTCAACATGAAGTTGATGACGCGCATCGGCCGCAAGGTGCTCGATGTCCTGGGTGCCGACGGATACTTTGTGCCGTGCGTGCACTCGATCGGCGCGCCGCTTGCCCCGGGGCAGAAGGACGTGCCGTGGCCGAGCAACAAGCAGCACAAGTACATCGTGCATTATCCCGAGACCAAGGAGATCTGGTCGTTCGGCAGCGGCTACGGTGGCAACGCGCTGCTCGGCAAGAAGTGCTTCGCGCTGCGCATCGCCTCGATCATGGCGAAGGAGCAGGGCTGGCTCGCCGAGCACATGCTGATCCTGGGGATCGAGACGCCCGAGAAGAAGAAATATTACGTCGCGGCAGCGTTCCCGAGCGCGTGCGGCAAGACCAATCTGGCGATGCTGGTTCCCCCCAAGGTTTTCAAGGACAAGGGCTGGAAGATCACCACTATTGGCGAGGACATCGCGTGGATCAAGCCCGGGTCCGACGGCCGGCTCTACGCAATCAACCCGGAGGCCGGCGCCTTCGGCGTCGCTCCGGGAACCTCGCAGTTCACCAACCCCAACTGCCTCGAAGCGGTGAAGCGCAACACGATCTTCACCAATGTCGCGCTGGCGCCCGACGGCGACGTGTGGTGGGAAGGGCTGACGAAGGAGCCGCCGCAGGGGCTGATCGACTGGCAGGGCAAGGCGTGGACGCCGGGAAACAAGCGCAAGGCGGCCCATCCCAACGCG
Source organism: Burkholderiales bacterium (assembly GCA_035456985.1). Taxonomy (GTDB): domain Bacteria; phylum Pseudomonadota; class Gammaproteobacteria; order Burkholderiales; family SG8-41; genus SG8-41. The sequence goes on from DATICE010000102.1 coordinate 7,251, forward strand.
CGCTTCACGATGAGCTGCGCCCAGATCCCATCGGTGGACCCGGACTGGGAGAACCCGCAAGGCGTGCCCATCAGCGTGTTTCTCTTCGGCGGCCGGCGCGCGACCGCAGTGCCGCTGGTCACGGAATCGTTCGACTGGAAGCACGGGGTGTACATGGCCTCGACGATGGCCTCCGAGACGACCGCGGCGATCGTCGGCCAGGTCGGCGTGGTGCGGCGCGACCCCTTCGCGATGCTTCCGTTCTGCGGCTATCACTATGGCGACTATTTCAAGCACTGGCTGAAGATCGGAAGCGGTCTCAAGCATGCGCCGCGCATCTTCGGCGTGAACTGGTTCCGGCAGGACGGAAAGGGCGATTTCATCTGGCCCGGCTTCGGCGACAACATGCGGGTACTGAAGTGGATCGTCGACCGCATCGAGGGCAAGGTGGACGCGGTGAAGACGCCGCTCGGCCTGCAGCCGCGTTACGAGGACCTGGAGTGGGCCGGTCTCGAGAGTTTTACGCGCGCGCGCTTCGAGGAATTGACCCGGGTCGACCGCGAGGTCTGGCGCAAGGAATTGAAGGACCACGCCGAGCTCTACGACAAGCTCAAGGCGCGGATGCCCAGGGAGCTCTACGACCTGCGCGCAGACCTCGAGAGGGCGCTGCAGGCACTCAGTTAAGCGGTCGCTTGCCGGTGTATTCCAGGATGTAGAGTCCGCCGCGTGCGCGGTCGGCGGCGTAAATGATGCCGCGGTCGTCCACGAAGAGATCGCTGATCCGGCACCCGCGCTGCCCTTCGGGCGTCTCCGGCAGGAACGCCGCGATTTCCTCGGGGCGGAACGGGTCCGAGATGTCGTAGACCCGCACGCCCGCGCTGAACCACGTCGTCGCCACCGTGTACTGGAGCTTGGCACTGCCGGGCTCCGGCTCGTTCTCGTGGATATTGTGCGCGCCGATGCGGCCGCCCACCTTGTGCAGCTCCTCGAAGTTCTCGGGCGTGGGCATGCTCGAGATCATCACCGGGTTCGATTCCACCCGCATGTCCACCATCCAGTAGCGCTTGGGCCAGTCGAGTCCGTGGTCGCCGGTTGCCTCGTCGGTGACGACGAGCAGGTTGCGGTCGAACAACGGCAGCACGGTGTGGGTGAAGCCGGGGAAGGGCGGGTGGTAGTCGAGGCGGCTGATGAGCTTCGGTCGCGCCTTGTCGGAGATGTCGAGAATGACGATGCCGCCGTCGATGTAACCGATGTAGGCGCGGTCCGGGCGCTCCGGGTAGCAAAGGGTGTGGTGCGGCCGGTAGGCGAAATCGAAATCGACGTGGCGCGGCGGCAGCTCGCCCGGGTCGCCCTTTCTCTGGCCCGGCATCCACCAGCGCCCGACTTCCGTCGGCTTCGACGGATTCGCCAGGTCCACGATCATGTAGAACTGGTGGTCCTTGGGATGCTTCGGCTCGAAATCCGGCGCGCCGGTGGTGATGTGCGCGTAGCGGCCGTCCATGAAGGAGACGTAATGGACGCCCTGGGAGGCGGGGCCGCCCGACAGGTCGAAGAACGCGATCTCGCGCGGCTCTGCCGGCTTCGAAATATCGTATACCTGGAAACCTGCGGGCTTGAGACCGGCCTTGTTCACCTGGTAGGCCTGGATCAGGATGTCGCCACGCATCGCGAGCGAGTTGCCCCGTACGTTCTTGTGAGGGAGCGGCAGCTGCCACAGCATCTTCGGATCGGCCGGCTCGGTCACGTCGAAAATCGAAAAGCACGCCGGATGATGCTCGTGGGCGATATACATGTAGCGGCGGCCGTTCTTGATCTTCATCGCCATGCCCTCGCCGAGATTGGGCGCGCCGCCCGCGTCGTGCTGCGCGAGAAGCTTGAGATTGTGCGCGATGCGTACCGTCATCTGGACTCCGGGGGTTCTGGACAAGTGGGCCGGATGCTAGCAGGGGTCGCGGATGCAGCCAAGCGCGGCAGGGTAACCCGGCGGGCGGTGGCGCGGGCTCCTCGGGGCTTGCCTTGCTTCGGCGGTTGGCACAAATTGAGCCGCCGTCGCGGGGAGACACATCCAGACGGCGACGGATTCGATCAAGTAGCGGTCATTCGATGGACACCGGCCTGCCGGTGTCCATCGATCCGATGATCGCCTCGAACGCGGCGATGGTGTTCACCATTTCCATCGGCGTGATCGGGTAGGGTGCCCCGCCGCCCACCGCGTCCGCGAAGGCATCCATCTCGGCGAGAATGGAGTCCACCTTGTGCAGCTCGCGGCGCTCCATCTTGCCGCCCTTGGACCGCACGACCACCTCCGTCTCGCCCAGCGATTCGACGGATCCCTCGTCGCCGAAGACGTGCACCCGCCAGTAGATGGGGGATGCGCGGACTAGCCCGAAGTAGCCGGATAAACCATTGGCGAAGCGGAACAGGACCGACGCCGCATCGCGGGGATCGGGGCCTGCCCGGTGCGTGATCACGCGCGCGGTCACTTCCGCCACGGGCCCGCCGATCCCGACGAACGCATCGAGGAGGTGCATGCCGGTGCCGGTCATGCCGCCGCCAGGCGACTCCGTGGCAAGCGCTCGCCACGCGGAGAAGTGCATGCCCGAATTCTCGTTGCTGTAGTGCCCCTCGATGTGCATGACGCGCCCGAGTACCCCGCTCGCAAGTACGCGCCGGAGTTCGACCATCGAAGGCCAGAAGCGCTTGTTCTGTCCGACGCCGATCGGGACCCCGGCCTTCTTCACGGCGGCGATGGCGCGCTCGGCGTCGGCCCGCTTCAGGCATAGCGGCTTTTCGCAGAACACGGGCTTCCCCGCTTGCGCGATGCGCACGATCTGATCGGCATGTAGCGAGTGAGGGGTCGCCAGCACCACGGCCTCCACTCGCTTGTCGGCGAGCGCCTTCTCGAGGTCGTCGCTCAGGGTGAAGCCGTTGGCCTCGGCGATGGGCAGTGCAGCATCGATTTCCTTGCTGACGCCATGCACGAACCGGAGCTTTGCGCTCTTGCCCTGGACGCAACTTACGATGTTCTTGCCCCACCACCCGAGGCCGACGATTGCCGCGTTGATCATGGGTATCAGAGTCCGGCGCGGCTCTTTCCCTTGACCGCCTTGTTGACCACATTTACCGGCCACTCGCCGGCCAGCACGCGGCGCACCTCTTCCGGCGCCCCCGCCTGCAGGCCCACCATCGCGGTCTCGCTGTACCAGGCGACGTGGGGATTGATGATCACGTTGTCCCGTCCGCGCAGAGGATGCGGATTGGGCAAGGGCTCGGGATCGGTGGTGTCAAGCGCGCAGCCGGCGATTTTTTTCGCGTCGAGCGCGCGCACCAGCGCGGCGGTGTCCACGACCGGTCCGCGAGCGCAGTTGATGAGAATCGCTCCGGGCTTCATCCGGGAGAACACATCGTCGTTGATCATGCCACGCGTCTGGGGCGTGAGGGGAGGGTGCACGGAGATGAAATCCGATTCCTTGAACAGTTCGGGCAATTCCACCTTCTTGCCCGGCTCCGGAAATTGTCCTTCCTTCACATAGGGATCGGCGTATAGCACGCGCATGCCAAACGCGGCCGCGCGCACCGCCACCTGACGCGCGATGTTGCCGAAGCCGACGAGCCCCAGCGTGCGGCCGACCAGCCGGTAGAGCGGCTTGCCGGGCGGCACGGCCCAGGTCCCCGCGCGCACCAGGCGGTCGTAGAAGGCGATCTTGCGGGCGCTGTCGAGGAGCAGCGCCATGGTGTGCTCGGCGACCTCCTCGATGCAATAGGTGGGATTGTTGGTGACGATGATGCCGGCGCGGGTCGCAGCGTCGAGATCGATCGTGTCCACCCCGATGCCGTAGCGCGCGATGATCTTGCATTTCGGCATCCGTGCCATGGCTTCGGCCGTGATGGGGCCGGCGTAAGTGTTGAGAAGCGCGTCGCAGTCCGCCGCCTGGGAGAGGAATTCCTCCGGCTTCTTGGTCTGCATGGGCACCAGGTCGGCGAGTCCGGCGAGGATTTTCTTCTCTATCTCCAGGGACTCCCAGACGTAGTCCGTCAGCACCACTTTTGCTTTCGCCATGTCAGCACCTTCTGAAATCAAGTTACTTGTAGATCTCCGCGTTACAGCAGTTGGGTGGGCGTTTGCCTTCCAGCACTGCGAGGATGTTGTCCGCGACAACATTGGCCATGGATTCCCTAAGTTCCATCACTGCGCTGCCCAGATGCGGCGTCAATACCACGTTCTGCATCGCAAGCAGCTCCGGCTCGACCTTCGGCTCGTTCTCGAAGACGTCGAGACCGGCGCCGGCGATCCGCTTCTCCTTCAGGGCGCGTACGAGGGCCTTCTCATCCACGATCGGGCCGCGCGCGGTGTTGACGAGAAACGCGGTCGGCTTCATGAGACGCAGTTCGCGCTCGCCGACGAGATGCCGTGTCTCCGCGTTGAGCGGGGCGTGGACTGAGACGAAGTCGGACTCCGCGAGAAGCCGGTCATACGGAACATATTCAAGCCCGGCTGTCCGCTCCTCGCTTTCCGGCTTGCGGCGCGGCGTCCAGTAAAGAGTGCGCATCGAGAAGCCCTGCGCCCGCTTCGCGACCGCGCGGCCGATGCGGCCGCCGCCGCCGATGAGTCCGATGGTCTTGCCGTGGACCCAGGCGCCGAGCAGGTGCGCCGACTGCGCTCCGGGGAAGAGCCCGGCTCGCACCAAGCGGTCGCCTTCGACCACGCGCCGGGCGACTGCAAGCAGCAGCGCGAAATGAATGTCGGCAGTTGCCTCGGTCACGATCGGCGCGATCACGGTGACTGGAATGCGGCGCGCTGTCGCCTCGGCAACGTCGATATCCGAAGGCGTGATCTTCATCGAGGCGATTGCGCGCAGGCGCTTCCCCGCGGCGATGATGTCTCGGTCCACCTTGTCATGGAGCAGGCAGAACAGGATGTCGAGCTGGGGGACCCGCTCCAGCAGCTCGTCCCTGGTGGCGATGTGCAGCGTGTCGGGGTTCATCTCGACGTCGGCGACCGCCCGCAGGCGCGCAACGGCGCTTTCGGCCACGGGCTGGGTGATGAATATTCGCGCGCGCATCACGATTCGCGCCGCTGGGAACAGATGCGGCAGGCATAGTCCTCGAGCGCCTCGGCGCTGACACCGACGGCGCGATGCTGGCGGCGGTTGTACTCCTCGGGCTCGAGCTCGGTGCGGAAAGAGTCGTTCAGCCGGTTGATCATGTTGAACATCGCACAGGCGAGAGAGACCTCGACGATCTCGGCGTCGGTGAACAGCCTGCGCAGGTCGTCCCAGGCTGGACCGCTTTGTTTCGCAGTGTTCAATGTCATCGCTTCCGACCACGCGAGTACGGCCTTCTCCCGTTCGTCGAACAGCGCGCTCGAGCGGTACTCCTCGCCCTGCAGGGCGTCGAATTCGGCGTCCGTCAGTCCCAGTGCTTGACCAAGCACCCGGTTGTGCTCGGTTCAGTATCGGCAGCCGTTGATCGTGGAAGTCTTGAGAACGGCGAGGTTGCGCAGCCGCACATCGGACACGGCGCCGGCCTTGGGCTGGCGGACGGCGGCGATGAACGGCAGCAGCCAGCGCGCCACGTACGGACTGTGCGCGAGAATGCGCTGCAGGTTCGCGGTGCGGCCGAGCATGCGATTGGAAGCCTCGAACAGCTCCTTCGCCGGGCCACTCGCCTCTTCGTCCGTAATGCCGCGAATTCTTTGAGCCATGCTCTAGCGATCGGCCATCCAGCGCACGATCCCCGCCACGCCGTCGACCGCCACCTGTGCACCTTCGGGAATCTGGAGGGTGGCGCCCGGCACGCCCAGCACCATGGGAACGCAGCGCTCGCGCGCGAGGGAGGCGAGGTGAGAGGTGCTGCCGCCGAGTTCGGATACGACACCGGAAACGGTGGCGAGGACACGACCCAGCGCGGGCCCGGCCATTCGCGTGACCAGCACGTCTCCGGGCCCGATGCGCGAGATTTCGCACTCGCAGTTCACCACGCGGGCACGGCCCGTGCCCCAGCCCACGCCCGCCGGCTGGCCGCGCAGGCGCGGCTGCCGCAGCCAGATCCGGTCCGGTACCGGCGCCGGCTGGTCGTCGAGATGGAGCGGCCGTGCCTGCAACAGCTTGATTCCGCCGTCGTCGAGGGCCCATTCGATCTCGACCGGCATGCCCATGACGGCCTCGGTCCGGAGCAGGAGCTGCCCCAGTTCCTCGACTTCGGACGTGTCAAGGCACGCTCCGCGGTGAGCGGTCGGCGCGGACCGGCGCAACTGGTGAACGCAACTCGCCTGGTGATATTGCATTCCGGCGTGGGATTCGTGCAGCGTGCCATCGCGTCCGAGCTGGTAACGATCGGGGGCGACCTCACCCTGGGCGATCGCCGATCCGAGTCCCCGCGTCGCATTGATCAGCATCCCGCCCTCGGCCGTCTGGCTCAAGCCGCCGCCTGCCGCCCGCGCCGCTACCAGCGGTTGCATCAGGAGGGCCATCGCCGTATCTGCCGGATCCACGCCGTGCGTGGCCATGTAACGCAGCGCGCGCGGCGCCCACAGCGCGGCCCAGCAGGCGCGCACCGCAGTCAGAAAATCAGCTTCATTATCGAGGCCGAGAAAACTCTCGAACTGCCCCGCAAAGCTCGATCCGAAGCGATCTTCGACCAGCGCCGATGAACGCACCACGCCTGGCGCTGCGCTCTCGCAGGTAACAGAGCGCCAAGCCGCAAGTAGAGGCGCCTCGAGCTCCCGGACGAGCGGCTGCTCCATCAGCTGCATCCGCAATCGCAAGGCGCTGCGACGGGCGACCGTATCGTCCGAGGAGAATACCGAGCGAGCCGTCGGTTCGAGACCCAGCGCGGCCAGCTGCAGGCGGTAGGCTTCCGCGGCAACGCAGTAGCCTCCCGGTGTCGGCAGGCCGGCGCGGCCGAGGGCGGAGAGGTTCGCCGCCTTCGGCCCGACTCGAGCCGCATCGGCCGCCTCGGGAGAGGATAGTGTCAGGACCAGTGGATGCATGGAACGATGACCGCTTCCATTGCCACCGGCGGCTGCGGTGTCGTTGAGCCGCAAGCGGTCAGCGCGGCCGCAAGGGGCACAGTAGCGATCACGACCCGATTGCTTGCGTCCATGTGCCCCTCGTTGGATCGGGTTGAAGTCCCTCTCGCTTGCGTCTATCTGATGGAAGACCAACCGAGCGACGAGTAGCCGGGCATCGGATCGACCACGGTGATCTGCTCGACCGGGAAATTCGAGATCAGCTCGACGCTATCCTTGTGCACGATCAACATTTCCTCGATCCGCACGCCCCAACGGAAGGGCTTGCCGTGCTGGGTCTCGAGCGCGAATACCATGCCTTCCTTGATCTCGACCGGATGGTCAAGCGACCAGATGCGCGAGATCACAGGCTGGTCGTACTGCGCAAGCCCGAGACCGTGGCCCCAGAGATTGGCGGCGGCCTGGTCCTCTTCCGCGTAGCCCCACGCGTCCTTGGCCGAAGGCCACTTGGAGGCGATCTCGCGCGTCGTGGTACCGACCTTCACGGCCTTCATCGAGTCGTAGAGCCACTTGAGCGCGGTGGCGTAGATGTCCTTCTGCTCCTGCGTGGGCTCCTTGCCCGCGCAGTAGGTGCGGTAATAGCAGGACTTGTAGCCGTTCCAGGTGAGCGCCGCGAGGTCCATGAACACGATGTCGCCCGGCAGGATGATCCGGTCGGAGAAGTTGCGCCAGTTGGGCCAGGTATTGGGCCCGGAAGACACGATCACGTCCTCGACGTCCTCCATGCCAGGTACGGAGTAGAGAAACTCCATGATGTGCGCGGTCAGCTGGTTCTCGGTGAGGCCGGGCTTGAGAAACTTCATGAATTCCCAGTGCGCCGCGTCGCCGATCGCGCCCACCATGCGAAGTGCTTCCTGCTCGTCCTCGTTCTTGACCGCGCGCGCTTCCATCATCGCCGTCATGCCGTCGGTCCAGTCGATCTTCTCATCCTTGAAGATCTGGATCATGTTGATATCGATGAAATCCACGCCGAGCTTGCCGCCCGCGACGTTCGCCTTCTTCATCTCCTGCTTGATCGCGTTGACAAATTTCTTCACCTGCTGGGTCGACGCGGGGCCCGCCGCGCCCTTGATCCAGGCGTACGACCAGCGCACGTGATCCTTGGGAATCCACGGCGAATGGCGGTTGACCTGCGCGCCGATATCCCCCTGCTCGAACAGGACCGGCGCGTCGTCGCCGCACAGCAGGCAGTAGCGCAGCCCGGGCTTCAAGCGGTTCCAGCCGGGCGTCAGAGTGCCGGTGACGTAGCGGACGTTCTCGTCGTACATGCAGAGCATCGCGCTCAGCCCGTGGGCCTTCATCCGCTCCCGTGCCCGCTCCGTGCGGTACTTGCGCAGGCGCTCCCAGTTGATGCGCTGCTGCCAGTCGAGACCCACCATACCAACGTTTGCCATCTCTCTCTCCCGTTCGAATTTTCAGAAATCGTCTCAGAAATCAACCACACATACGCGCAGGGGGACGCCGGCGTCCATGATCCAGATCAAAACCGCCGCAGGTTATTCCGTCTGGATATTCGCGCTCTTGATCACCTTTCCGAAGCGCTCGGTCTCCGCTTTCACGAAGGCGACGAAGTCCGCCGGCGACTTGCTGGAGACGATGGTGATTCCGGCTTCACCGAGGCGCTTGGTCACACGGGGGTCCTTGGTCATATCGGTGCCGACCCGGAACAGTGTGTTCACCACCGCCTGCGGCGTGCCCTTGGGGACGAACAGACCCTGCCACGACCCCACCGTCATGTTGAGCCCCTGCTCACGCATCGTCGGAATCTCAGGGTATGCGGGATTGCGTTCGGGGGAGATGACGGCCAGCATCCTCACGCGCCCCTGCTTGGCGAAATTCACGGCCGAGGAAAAGGTCACCATCATCATCTGTATCTCGTTGGCGATGAGCCCGATCATCGCCGGCCCGGCGCCTCCCTTGTAGTTGATCTGCACGACGTTGGTGCCCGTGCCATGCAGGAACTGGATCGTCTCCAACGTGTTGGCACTGCTTGGGGCCGGCGCACCGTAATTGAGTTTGCCCGGGTTCGACTTGAGGTATGCAATGAGTTCCTTCACGTTCTTCGCGGGGACTGAAGGGTGCACGACCAGCGAACCCGGAACGTCCACCACCTGGGTGATCGGGATGAGATCCGTGAGCGGCCGGAACGGGAATTTGGTGTAGTAGTTGGGGTTGATTGCCATCGTGCCGATGTTGCCGAGCAGGAAGGTATGGCCGTCCGGTGTCGCCCGCACGGCGACCTCCACGCCGATGTTACCCGCAGCGCCCCCGCGATTGTCCACTACGACCTGCTGCTTGAGCAGGTCGGCCATGGCCGGCTGGATGATGCGGCCTACGGTATCGGACGCCCCGCCGGGGGCGAACGGCACGATCATGCGCACGGGCCGCGACGGGTAGGCATCTTTTTTCGCCTGTGCAAAGGCCTGCGAGCCCGGCAGCAGGATCGCCGCGAGACCGGCCACTATCAGATACTTGGATTTCATGGTGTTGTCCTCGTAGGTTTTATTGATTTGGCTGGTGACCCGGGATGACCGGCAGCAGCAGGTGAGAAGCCATGCTACCACCCGTATACACGGTATTGTCTCCGACATTGTAGTCGGCGCTGTAGTGGGTGTAGGGGACGGACCCGACCCCGTCGCGGGGCTGGATGTCGAGCCGGATGCGATGCCCCTTGCGGAACACCATGCAGGTCGGCCAGACTTCCACGTCGAGGCGCACCGGCTGACCCTTCTTCAGCCAGAGCCGCTCATCGTGGACGTGGTACGGCCGGTGGGGGAGGGTAAGCTTCGCATCGAGCTTGCGATGCGATGCGCGCAGCCAGCCCTTGGCGACGGGCACGTTCTGTTGCTGCTGCCCGATCTCCCAGACGTCCTGGCCGCTGCGGTCGATGTTGCGCAGCGTAACAAACACGTCCATATCTTCCGTGGTGCTTGAAACCCAGAGCGTCAGCACCACCGGCCCGGTGAGCTCGAGATCCTGGCGCAGCGCCTCGGTTTCGAAGGAGACACCGAGCCGCGGCAGGCTGCCCGGCAGCACGGTCGAGGTCCACGAGGCGGACGCGATCCCGGCTTTCGACATGCCGGTCGCTGAGTAGGCAACGGAAGCCCGCTGCCTGGGCGCCACCGGAACGAGCAACCCCTCTGCCGGCTCACGGCCCTTGGTCGCCACCCGCGCAGGCTTGAGATAGAAGCGCGTCCAGCGCGTGCGCCGGAGCGGCCATTCCTTTTCATGGCGCCACTCGTAATTGTCCTTGCCGCCCTTGCGGATGAGGAGCTTCACCGGCGGCTCCTGCATCGCGCCGTTCCTCTCACCCTTCAGCCAGTAGTCGAAGAAGCGCAGCTGGTCCCGCCGGCCGTCCTCGCTGTAGAAGGGGTGGTAATGGGTGCCCGCGTGGATGCGCAGTTTCTTGTGCTTCGACGCGGCGCGCGTGTAGCCCTCGGTATTACCGCGCAGGTGCAGCCCCATGCCGCTCCAGTTGCCGGCGGTGAGCATGGGCACCTCGATGCGGCTCCAGTCCGGCCGGCGCTGGTCGAACCAGCCGGTGTCCAGGTTATGGCGCATGTACTGCCACAACCAGTTGCTGGAAAACGCGTCGGGATTGTATTGCTGGGGCGTGCCGAGGAGATGGTGCGCCATGTGGTTGTTGAACCAGTTGCCGATGAAGCCAAGGCAGAAGATTCCGCCGTGATAGGCGAGATCGCGGTACATGTCGGCCGCGCCTTCCCAGGGAATGATGGCCTTCAACGACGGCGGGCGCAGGCTTGCGGCAAGCCACTGGTTCATCGCGAAATAGGAGATCCCGCTGAGACCGACCCGGCCGTTGCACCACTTCTGCCGCCCTGCCCACTCGATGCAATCGTGGAAATCCAGCGCCTCCTGGCGCGACCAGGGATCGAATGTGCCGGGTGACTTGCCCGAACCCCGTGTATCCACGCGCACGGCGGCGTAGCCACGCGGAACCCACCACAGGGGATTGACCGTCTCCCAATTCATGTAGGGATTGGCCTTCTCCTCGAGGTCGTGGGGCGGCACCCACACCTTGTCCTTGCGGTAGCCGCCGATGTTCAGGATTGCCGGGAAGCGGCCGCCGCCCTTGGGACGGAAGATGTCGGCCTTCAACCGGGCGCCATCGCGCACCGGTATCTCGATGTCTTTTTCGACCAGCAGATCGTGTTTCGCTTGCATGGCTCTTCCTCCCCCCTTGCAGGGGAGGACCGAGTTGGGGCGCAGTCCAGGTTCACTCGATCTTGATGTTGTTCTCGATGACGATCTTGCCCCAGGTCTTGATTTCCGTGAGCACGAATTGCTGAAACTCCGCGGGAGAGCGATTGACCACCCCCGTCATGAATACCTTGGCCAGCGCTTCCTTGGTTGCCGGGGTCTCCATTGCTTTCACGACATCGGCGTGAATGCGCTGGAGGAGCGGCTTCGGGATGCCGGCAGGCGCGAACAGGCCGTTCCAGGCATTGGTGCCGAAACCGGGGTAGCCCGCTTCGGCGACGGTGGGCACGTTGGGCAGCTCGGGGCGCCGCGTCGGCCAGGTGGTCGCGAGAGGCTTGATTCGGCCGGCGCGGATGTTCGACAGCGATGACGCCATGTTGATGAACATGAACTGGATCTCGTTGCCCATGATCGCCGGAATCATCCCGGCGGCGCCTGCCTTGTACGGAACGTGCGTCAGCTGGACGCCCATGTGCTTGAGCAGCTTGACGGTGTCGAGATGCGGGTACGAGCCCACTCCCGCGGAGCCGTAGTTCAGCTTCCCGCCCGACTTTTTCGCGTAGTCGGCGAATTCCTTCAGGCTCGCGGCCGGCACCGCGGTGCTGGCCACCCATAGGTGCGGCAGCTGGATCAGGTTGGTTACGCCGGTCAGGTCGCGCGAGGGCTTGATCTTGAGCGCGGCGAAAGTGGTTTCATTGATCGCATTGGTCGAAACATTCCCGACCTGCAGCGTGTAGCCGTCGGGAGCCGCCCTAGCGGCCAGCTCGACTGCGATGGTGCCCGAGGCACCGGCCCGGTTGTCCACGATGACCGGCTGCCCCCACAACTCGCTGATGCCCGTCTGCAGCAGGCGTGCCGTGATATCGGTGGCGCCGCCGGGCGCGTAAGGGACGATCAGGCGTACCGGACGCTGCGGGAATTTTTCGGCCGCATTCACGGCGCCCGCAGCGAACGCGCATGCAATGACCACCAAAATTCGAATCAGCTTGTCCATCGTATTCTCCTCATTTATCAACGGGCGCTACGAACCGTAGGGCCGTCAGCCGGCCTGTTTCATGTCGTCGGGGGTAATCGGGAGCTTGACGGGGCGCTTGAGCTTGGCGGACAGGTCGATCGCCTTGGTGAGCATCAGGCGATTGTGACCCTCGCGGGCGGTCGCGTGCTGCGTTGGCACCCCGAGCGCCACGCGGTTGAGCCACGAATTGGTCTCCTCGCGCATAGGGCCGCGCAGCTCCCCGAGCGCCATGTCGCCGACCGGGTAGCTGGTCAGGAAATCCACGTGGCGGCGCTTGTCCGGCGAATAGCCCTCGGCCTGGATCAGGTTAGTGGCGAGGATGATGTCGCGGTGAGTGTCGTCGATGGTGAGCACGCCCTCGGTGCCGACCGCGCCGATTTCGAGGCTGTATACCGCGCCGGGCCAGATTTCCGGCAACGCCCAGGAGATCACCCCGTGATAGATCGCGCCGTCATCGAAGGTGATGGTGTAGCCGGTGCCGTCGACCCCCTGCCACGTCGGGCCCAGCGCCTTGTTCACCGAACGCGCGTAAACCTCCACGGGCTTCTTGGCCTCCATCAGCCACATCACGATGTCGAGCGCATGGGTGCCGGAGATCACCATGGGGGTCACCTCCGAGCGGTTGTCGCTGCGTTTGTAATTGTCGATGGCAACGAGCCGGTTCATGAAAGCGCGCGAAGTCACCATGGTGACTTCGCCCAGCGCACCGGATTTCACTTTCTCCTTCGCCACCAGCCAGCGGCGGCGGAAGCGCTGGGTGTAGCCGATCACGGCATCCACGCCGCTCTTCTCGATGGCGGCGAGCGTGCTGGCGGATTCGCCGAGGTCCGTCGCGAGCGGCTTCTCGATCAGCATCGGCAGCTTGCGCTCCGCGGAGAAGACAACCGGATCGACGTGCAGGTGCTCGTCAGTGGAAACGACGACGGCGTTGACTTCCGGGCGCGAGAGCAGCTCGCGGAAATCCGTGGTGACGAAGTCGGCGCCGCACTTTTCGCGCACGATCTCGCCGCGCTCGGGGTTGATCTCGGCGAGCCCGATCCAGTCCACCTCGGGGTGGCGCGCTGCGAGCTCGCCGCGGATCAGTCCAACGCGCCCCGCGCCGACGATGGCGAGGCCGATGCGCTTCGGTTTTTTTCTCGTCATAATGCTGGAAAGCAGGCTGAATTGTAGGGCTTCTGCCGGGTGCCGGATTTGACCCGCGTCAATCCTCGTCACCGCCTGGCGGCGGCGGAGGCCCGCGATTCCGGCAACGGCAGGTTGACCGGCTGGCGGCGCTCGGCAGAGAGGTCGGCCGCGATGTAGACCTCCATCACCTGCCGCGCCTGCTCGGCGGTGACCAGCACCGGCCGGTCGCACGCGACCGCCTCGAGGAAATGCAAGGTCTCCGCTTTCATCGGCCCGGCGTAAGCGTGGTCCACGAATTCCCCGGGCATGGAAGACATCGGGAGGCGCATGCCTTCGCGCATCGTGTTGAGGACCACGTCGCGATGGCTGTCGTCCACCAGCAGCGCGCCCTCGGTACCGATCATCTCGATCCAGGTCGTGGCGAAATTCGGGTAGCCCGGCGGCAGGCTCCAGCCGGCGTTGATCACGAAGGAGAGGCCGCTGTCCATGATGACCGTGATGAGCTGGGTGTCGGGGATGTCCGCTCCCGTCGCCTCCCGCATGGCGCCGTAGTTGATCGTCGAGAAGACCTGCACCGGCCGGGCAGGCTCGAGGCACCACAGCACGAAGTCGAGGTCGTGGGTCGCCTCCATCGCGGCGGGGGAGAGCTTGGTACGCCCGGTGATCTTCTTGCCCAGGCCGCGCGTGACGTGACGGCTGACGAGCGCGCTTACCGGCTTCCCGATCGCGCCGCTGGTGATGGACCTCTTGACGTAGGCGAATTTCGGATTGAAGCGCTGGGAATAGCCGATGGTGAACTTGAGCCGGTTCTTGCGCGCGAGTGCGATCAGTTCATCCGCCTCGTGCAGCTCGAGAGCGATCGGCTTCTCGAGAAATACGTGCTTGCCGGCGAGGAGGCACTCGCGCGCCATCGGGTAATGGTGGGTCTCGGGAGTCGCCGAGATGAAGTAAGCGTCGATTTCGCGGATTTTCAGGAGCTCGCGGTAATCGGCGGTGGCAGTCTTCGCCCCGGTTGCCTTGGCGATCTCGGCCAGGCGCTCCGGCCTGACTTCGGCGAGATGGAGGTCGCCGACGACGGG
>DATICE010000103.1:0-5158 GCA_035456985.1 Burkholderiales bacterium
TTGGGCGCGAAGCTCGCCGCTCCCGAGCGGCCGTGCGTCGCCGTAGTCGGGGACGGCGCGTTCCTGATGCACGCCAATATTCTGGGAACCGCTTACGAGTACCAGATACCGGTCGTCTACCTGATCTGGAACAACTACGCCTACGGCTCGATCCGGGGGCTTCAGCGCGGCTACCTCGGCGGGCGCGAGCTCGCCACCGATTTCAAGCACCCCGGCACCAACAAGCCGTACAACCCGGATTTCGCCGCGATGGCGCGAGCGGCAGGCATCACGGGTGTCAGCGTCGGGCGCGCGGCGGATCTTGCCGAGGCGGTGCGCCAAGGCATCGCCAGCGGAAAGCCGTGCGTCATCGATGCCAACATCGACGGCGACTTGAATCCCAGCGGCGCGGGCATCTGGGAGCTGCCGGGCATGGGTCGCAGCAAGCCGGGCATCGGCAAGCAATACGTTCCCGGAGGTTAGAATAGGACGCACCTCGGGCACGGGCCCCCCTCGTGTCGCCGCAACTCGAATCGGGAATCATTGAATGGCACGCTCCAGACTGCGACCGGAAGACTTGCGCAGCCACCGCTGGTTCGGTGGCGGCGACCTGAGCTCGCAGGGGCACCGCTCACGCGCGCTGCAGATGGGCTACGCGCGCAACGATTTCACCGGCAAGCCGGTGATCGGGATCATCAACACCTGGAGCGATCTCCTGCCGTGCCACGCGCATTTCCGCACCCGCGCCGAGGAAGTGAAGCGCGGCGTGTGGCAGGCGGGCGGGTTCCCCGTGGAGCTCCCGGTGATGGCGGTAAGCGAGACGTTCCAGAAGCCGAGCAGCATGCTCTACCGCAACTTCCTCGCAATGGAGACGGAGGAGATGCTGCGCTCGCACCCCGTGGACGGCGCGGTGCTGATGGGCGGCTGCGACAAGACGACGCCGGCGCTCGTCATGGGCGCGACTTCGATGGGCCTGCCGTTCATCTACATGCCGGCGGGACCGATGCTGCGCGGCAACTGGCACGGCGAGCAGCTGGGCTCCGGCACCGACCGCTGGAAATACTGGGCGGAGCTGCGCGCGGGCAGGATCACCGAAGACGACTGGCGCGAGGTCGAGGAGGGCATCGCGCGCTCCTACGGCCATTGCATGACGATGGGCACCGCCTCGACCATGACGTCGGCGGTGGAGACGCTGGGACTCACGCTGCCGGGTGCGGTCTCGATACCTGCCGCCGACTCCAGCCACCCGCGCATGGCGAGCGCGACCGGCCGGCGCATCGTCGAGATGGTGTGGGAGGACGTGCGGCCGTCCGAAATCCTGACCGCTGATGCGTTCGATAACGCAATCGCCGTCGTGCACGCGCTCTCCGGCTCGACCAACGCGCTGATTCACCTCATCGCGATGGCGGGGCGCGCGGGCGTCGAGCTCAAACTGGAGCGATTCGACGCCATCGCGCAGCGCGTGCCGGTACTGGCCGACCTGCGGCCGGCCGGAAAGTACCTGATGGAGGACTTCTACTACGCCGGCGGATTGCGCGGGCTGCTCGCGATCCTCAAGGACGACTTGAATCTTCGATGCCCGACAGTGAGCGGCAAGACCCTGGGCGAGAACATTGCCGGTGCGCAGGTCTACAACACCGATGTCATCCGCACGCGGGAGAAGGCGCTGTCGCAGAGCGGGGGGCTCGCGGTATTGCACGGCAATCTCGCGCCGGACGGCGCGGTCATCAAGCCGCTTGCCGCCGAGTCCCGCCTGCTCAAGCATACGGGACCTGCCGTCGTGTTCAGCGACTATGCGGATCTGAGGGCGCGGATCGATGCGGACGATCTCAACGTGGACGAGAACTCCGTGCTGGTGATGCAGAATGCCGGCCCGCTCGGCGCGCCGGGCATGCCCGAGTGGGGACAGCTCCCGATTCCGAAGAAGCTGCTGCGGAAGGGCGTGCGCGACATGGTGCGCATATCCGATGCACGCATGAGCGGCACCTCCTACGGCACCTGCGTGCTGCACGTGGCTCCGGAAGCCTACGTCGGCGGCCCGCTTGCGCTGGTGCACGACGGCGATCTGATCGAACTCGATGTCGCGGCGCGCAAGCTCGAGCTCAAGGTGAGCGCGGAGGAGCTGGCGCGGCGCCGGACGGCGTGGAAACCGCGCGCGCCACATTATGCGCGAGGCTATGGCCGGATATTTTCGCAGCACATCACCCAGGCGAACCGGGGCTGCGACTTCGATTTCCTGCACCACGGCGCGGCGACGCCCGATCCGGATACGCATCACTGATTCAAGGGACGACTGACGGCCAAGAAGGGATGAAGAGCGATGGAATTGCCGGTCAACAGGTTCAAGCGCGCGCTGAAGGAGGGAAGACCGCAGATCGGCATGTGGTCGAGCCTCTCGAGTCACATCGTGGCCGAGATCCTCGCGCACGCGGGCTTCGACTGGGTGCTGCTCGATACCGAGCACTCGCCGAACGAGCTGCCGATGGTGCAATCGCAGCTGCATGCAATGACGGGCGGCACCGCCACCCCGGTCGTGCGTCCCGCATGGAACGACATGGTGCTCATCAAGCGCTACCTCGACATCGGCGCGCAGTCGCTGCTGCTGCCCTACGTCCAGTCGGCGGAAGAGGCGCGCGACGCCGTGCGTTTTACACGCTATCCGCGGGAAGGGGTGCGCGGAGTCGCGGGCTCGACCCGAGCCGCGGGCTATGGCCGGACCCGGGACTACATGAAGCGCGCGCAGGAGGAGATCTGCGTGCTGGTGCAGGCGGAGACGCGGCTTGCGCTGAAGAACCTCGAGGAGATCGCCGCAGTGGAGGGCGTTGACGGAATATTCATCGGCCCCAACGATCTCGCTGCAGACCTCGGGCACCTCGGAAACTGGCAGCACCCGGAAGTGTGGAAGGCGATGGAAGACGCGGCGAAGCGGATCCGCAAGGCGGGCAAGGCGCCCGGCATCCTGGTGGGCGAAGCCGACGGCAAGCGCTGCCTCGATGCGGGATTTATGTTCGTCGCGGTCGGCGCCGACACCGGCATGCTGGTGCGCGGCAGCGACGCGTTGGCGGGAAAATTCAAGTCCTGACGCCCTGTGGCGCCAAGAATATAAATCCCGCCGACTGACGGCGCCACTACCTCGCAGGATTGAACGCGACCGTATGCCGCGCGAATGAATTCGTCCGCCCGACCCTGGCCACTGTGGCCATCACCAGCAGGTCAAGCACGCAGTAGAACGCGCCGGCGGCAAGCGGCGGATTGATCGCCGTCAGTTTGAGCCACGGCACGTCCGCGCCCCAGGACCAGTTGCCGAGCAGGGTGCCGTAGATCTCCATCGAGAGCGCCACAACGAACATGACGGCATAGAGCCGGGGCGCTCTTCCGAACAGCATGCAGAGCAGGAACACGACGTAGAGCATCGCATCGAGCGTGCCGGCGCCGGTGACGAGGAGCAATCCGATGAACGGGGCGGCCGCGAGCGGCACGGCCCAGTTGATCCAGTCCTTCAGGCGCGCGGCGAGGATAGTCCCCAGCATGAACAGCAGCGCATGTCCGGGCGGAACGAACAGGGGAATATTCGCGAGACGGTACTCGTAGAGCCCCCAGACGAGCGACAGGAAGATCTCACCAAGCGTGGCGTAGACGACGCACGCCGTGAGCGCGAGCTGCTGGCGGGGTTCGGCGCCGCGCAGCCAGTGCAGGAACAGCGCCCAGACGCCGCAATTGGTGACGGTCTGGCCCCAGAACTCCAGCTGCTGATCGAGCACCAGCCCGCCACAGATGACCGCGATGATGGCGGCGCCGCGCGAGTTCTCTGAATGGCTCCAGTTCATAGGACGGGCGCGCCGCATGTTACCAGAACGGGGGGTTCGCTCGCGACCCGCGGCGCGGCGATATAATCGCGCGAGAATTTATGTCGGGTCGGAGAAACGATGGACGGCGCCGCGGTCGTGACGGGAGCGAGTTCGGGCATCGGTGAAGCCGTCGCGCACCAGCTGCTTGATAGCGGGTGCACCGTGATCACGCTACAGAGACGGCCGCCGCGCTTCAAACACGAGCGACTGCTGTTCTACGCCGTGGACCTTGCCGATGCCGGGGCGGCGCGCAGGGTTGCGGGCGAAATTGCCGCGGGACACGCGGTCCGCTACCTGGTCAACAACGCGGGCGTGAATCGCCCGGGAACGCTCGAGCAGACGACCGTGGAGGACCTCGACTACGCCATGGCAGTCAACGTGCGCGCGGCGATGGTCCTCACCCAGGCTTTCGCGCCGGGAATGCGCGCGGCCGGATTCGGCCGCATCGTCAACATCTCCTCGCGTGCGGCGCTGGGCAAGACTGGCCGGACGGCGTATTCGGCAGCAAAGGCGGGGCTGATCGGCATGACGCGTACGCTGTGCCTGGAGCTCGCGGCGAGTGGCATCACCGTCAATGCGATTGCACCTGGACCGGTCGCCACGGAATTATTCGACCGCGGGCATCCGCCCGGAGGCGAAAAGCGCCAGCGCGTGATCGAAGGCATACCGGTCAAGCGCGTCGGTACCCCGGAGGACGTTGCGCGGGCGGTCGTCTTCCTGCTCTCGCCTGACAGTGGCTACATTACGGGCCAGACCTTGTTCGTGTGTGGCGGCACGAGCGTCAGCGGTACGGCCGGAGACTAGTCGCCCACGGACACCGGGGGATGGTGCAGTGCCACACGCGGGCGGAAAAATGCCCTGGAAGTTTGACAACATATGGAAAACAAACAATAATGCTCGGTTTCGTTCGGAGGGGTTCCCGAGCGGTCAAAGGGGGCAGACTGTAAATCTGTTGGCTTACGCCTTCGAAGGTTCGAATCCTTCCCCCTCCACCACCAGGATTCGCGGGTAAGCAGGGCTCGAGGATACTCGACACCAACTACTGGAATGAGGCGGGTGTAGCTCAATGGTAGAGCAGAAGCCTTCCAAGCTTACGACGAGGGTTCGATTCCCTTCACCCGCTCCAACGATCCGGACGATTCGGCAGGGCGGGCGGCAGGGGCGCCGGCAGACGGGGATTTGAGGCGGCAGGCCCATGTAGCTCAGTGGTAGAGCACTCCCTTGGTAAGGGAGAGGTCGCGCGTTCAATCCGCGCCGTGGGCACCAGATCTAGGAAAGACGGAGCAAGAAAATGGCCAAGAGCAAATTCGAGCGTACCAAGCCGCACGTGA
>DATICE010000104.1:0-3392 GCA_035456985.1 Burkholderiales bacterium
TACGCCAAGAGCCAGGGACGGCAGGGTATGGGCGTGAGCTGGTAACGCATGCGAGCCTCCATGAACGTCAGGCGTTGAATGAGAAGCGGACGCCCCCGGCCTGTCCGAGAGCCCGCCGGTAGACGGCAACGGCGGCCGCGATGTCCTGCAGCGCGGTGCCGCTTGAATCGAAGACGATGATCTCGCCGTCGCTCGTGCGCGCGGGCTTGAGCCCCGCGACGATCTCGCCGAGCTCGGCGTGGACGTCGGCGCGGGACATCACCCCGGCCGCGACGGCGTGGTGCAGGTCGCCGATCTCGGAGCATTGCTCCGTAATGTCGGTCACCACCTTGCTGTGCGCGAGCAGCCCGGGATCGATCTCCTGCTTGTGCTCGTTGTCGGCGCCGACCGCCGCCACGAACGTTCCCGGGCGGACCATGCCGCGCTCGATGAAGTAGCGCGTCGCGGTGGTACAGGTGATTACGATGTCGCTCGCCGCGACCGCCCGCGGGAGATCCGCGACCGGCTCTATCGGGAGCGCGGTCTCGGGTCCAAGCGCGGCTGCGAAAGCCCTTGCCTTCGCGGCATCCTGGTCATGCGCGTAGATACGCGCGGGGCTGCGCACTCGCAACAGCGCGCGAAGCTGCGCGGACGCCTGCCCCCCGCAGCCGCAGATGAGAGCGGCATCGCATTGGGGCCGCGCGAGGTATTTCGCCGCAACAGCCGTCGCCGCGGCCGTTCGCAACGCGGTGATTGCCATCGAATCCATGACGGCGAGCGGCAAGCCCTTCACGGCGTCGCACAGGACCACGACGCCCTGTATGGTCGGGAGCCCGTAGCGCGCGCCGTTGTGGGGAAAATTGGCGTTGGTCTTGGCCGCGAAGTACGGCTGGTCGAGCGTGAGGAGGGCCGCCTTGATATGGAAGCCGCCATTCTGGGCGTGGAAGCCCAGGATCCCGGGCGGGGGCGCCTTGCCCAGCGCGTGATGGCGAAAAGCGTCCTCGACGGCTGCCATGCAGGCATCTGGGGTGAGGAGGCGCTCGACGTCCGCGCGGGAAAGCAGCAGCGTCGCGCCGGCGGCCGGCGAACGGATCGCAGTGTCCGTGGTCATGACCCCTCCTTCAAGCAAGTTCCCGTATCCGGTGTATCCACCTGGAGCGCGCAAGGACCCCGACCATGCTGCCGGCGAGAACCAGAGAAAACACAGGTAAGCGCCAGGCGAGAAGCACGCCTGCCGTAACCACGAACACGACGGCCGAGAAGACGTCCGGCGCCGCGTGCGGCGCCAGCTGGGCGACCGTTACCGCGATGGTGCCGACGACCGCGGGAGCGATTCCGCGCATGGCAGCCTTCACCCAGGCGAGCTCCCGTACGCGCTCGAGGAACGGCAGCACCGAGAGCATCAGGATGAAAGACGGCAGGAAGATGGCGCACGCCGCGACCGCAGCGCCGGCGGTTCCCGCCACCTTGTAGCCGACATACGCGGCGACCATGATGATGGGTCCCGGCGTGAACTGGCTCAGCATCAGGCACTCGAGGAACTCCTGCGCCGTGATCCAGTGCAGCTGGTTGACGACCTGGTCCTGCACGAAGGCGATGATCGTCATGCCGCCGCCGAAGGTGAGCGCCCCGACCTTGAAGAAGAACAGCCCCACGTCTAGAAGGCTGGGCTCCCCCGTTGTGCCCGCGCCGGAAACGGATAGCAAGGTTCCCGCTGCACGCTCCGCGCCGATGAGCGCCAACGCGACCAAGGCCGCCATCAACCCTCGCCTGCGGGAGTGGTGCATGGCCACGCCCAGGCAGCCCGCCAGGACGAGGGTGCCCGCCACGCCGGCGAGAGAAAACGCCAGCGCGGCGGCGGCCCCTGCGGCCATCAACGCGGAGAAAGCGTCCTTGACCCCCGCCCGGCCAAGCCGATAGACCGCCACGGCAAAGATCCCGAGCACGACGGGGCTCAACCCGTAGAAAGCGTCCCGCATGAGGGGCAGCGCCCCGTACTGCGCGGCGGTAATGCTGAGAAGCAGCACGACCGCGAACGCCGGCGCCATGAATGCGAGGCCGGCAAGCACGCCGCCCAGGAAGCCGGCACGCTGATAGCCGACGAAGACGCACATCTGCATGGCCGGCGCGCCCGGCAGCACGTTCACGAAAGCGAGGCCCTCGAGGAAGCGCTCCTTGCTGAGCCAGGCTCGCCGCTCCTGGACTTCGGATTGAATCAGCGCCCAGATCGCCGCGGCGCCGTAACCCACTGCGCCGATCTTGAGGAACACGCTTGCCAGTTCCGACAGGGAGCGGCGCTCAGGATGAAGAACTGCGTAGGTCGACCCGTCCATAACGACTCCTTCCCATAGGGGAGCGGAGCAGCGCTTGAGACGGAATCGTCTTTTGGTACCGGGTGCCTGCGATTCGACCCGGCTAGACAGGGCCTGCCCTGCGACTGGCACTGCCTACAAAAAGTGTGTGCACTATATAACCTATTTGTGATAATGTCAACACCATGCGTTGCGCTCCCCCGTTCCGCCTGTTGCGACAGTCTCGCGGCGAAGGGCGCCCGTCCCACTAAGTCACTGCTTAGAGAGCTTTATGTCTGCCTTTCTGGCGCTACTCACCAGCTTGCCGACGGGCAACTCGACGGTACGCATGAGGGTCTGGAGGGCCCTCACGAGCACCGGATGCGCTGTCCTGCGTGACGGCGTTTATCTGCTGCCGCCCGAGGCGCCTCAGGCCGCGGCGCTCGCGGCAGCCGAAGCGGAGGTCAAGGCCGCGGGGGGATTCGCGATGACCGTGGAACTTAAGACCAGGACCGCGGCGCAGCTCGACCACGTTCGCAAGCTATTCGACCGCAGTACTGAGTACGGCGCACTCGTTGCCGAGGTCGGCGCCGCCAGGAGCGCATTGCGGCGGCTCGGAAAACGCAAGGGGGACTCGCGGGTCCAGCGGTTGCGCCGATCACTTGAAGATCTGGCTGCGATCGATTTCTATCCCGGCCAAGCGCAGATGCAGGCGAGGGAGGCCTTGGCGAACCTGGAGCGCGAAGCGCAGCGGCAGCGGTCTCCCGGCGAGCCGCAGCCCGCGAGGCGGAATGTTCAGCGGCTCGACCTCGCGCGGTACCGGAACCGCACGTGGGCGACGCGCAAGGACCTGTGGGTGGACCGCCTGGCCAGCGCCTGGCTCATCCAGCGCTTCATCGACCGCAACGCAAGATTCGTGTGGATCGACCGCCCGCGCGACCGCCCGCGGGGATCCATCGGCTTCGACTTCGATGGCGCGGTGTTCACGCACGTTGGGGGCCGCGTAACCTTCGAGGTGTTGCTGGCAAGCTTCGGCCTCGAGGATGACCCGGCGCTGGCCGCCATCGGCCACGCCGTTCACTTCCTCGATACCGGCGGAATCCCGATTGCGGACGCAAAGGG
>DATICE010000105.1:0-2507 GCA_035456985.1 Burkholderiales bacterium
TGTCGAGCACCACGACGTCGTCAGGCGCGAGCGCCGGCGCCAGGAATTGCTCCACATAGGCCCGAAACGCGGCACCGGTCATCGGTCCGTCGAGGACCAGGGGCGCGATCACGCCGCTCTGCCGGAGCCCCGCAACGAAGGTCGTGGTCCGCCAGTGGCGGGTAACCCATCTTCGACAGTTTGGGCCGGCGAGGCGTCCTGAAAGCCGCAGATTTCCTGGGCTCAGGGGTGATTGGAACTCAAGGTGTAGTGCCACGTTGCGGATTGATTCTGCTTGATTTCTAAGATGTGTACGGCGATTGTGTACGCTCCATGTTGGAGCCTCGATGTACTTCCGCAAGAAGACCTCGGGCGGCCGCGTCTACCTCCAGATCGCCGCGAGCCGGCGGGTCGGCGGCGGGGTCCGCCAGCGAGTGATCGCCACCCTCGGCCGGCTCGATGCACTGGAGGCGAGCGGGCAGTTGGAGCGGCTGGTGCGCTCGGGGGCGCGCTTCGCGACGCGGGCGCTGGTGGTGACCGCGGCGCAGGACGACCCGACGGCGGCGGTGCGGCGGATCGGGCCGGCCTTGGTGTTCGAGCGCCTGTGGGCCGAGACCGGCTGTCGCGCCGTGATCGACGAGTTGGCGAGGGAGCGCAGGCACGAGTTCGTGCTGGAGCGCGCGGTCTTCCTGACCGTGCTGCACCGGCTGATGGGTGGCGGCTCGGATCTGGCTGCCGATCGTTGGCGCGAGGACTACCGGATCGCCGGCGTCGAGGCGCTGGAGCTCCACCATCTCTACCGGGCGATGGCCTGGCTCGGCGAGGCATTGCCGAAGCCCGAGCAGGACACGCGCACGCCGTTCGCGCCGCGCTGCACCAAGGACCTGGTCGAGGAGCGGCTGTTCGCCCACCGGCGCGACCTGTTCAGCCGTCTCGATCTCGTGTTCATGGATACCACCAGCCTCTACTTCGAAGGCGCGGGCGGGCAGACGCTTGGGCGCCACGGTCACAGCAAGGACCATCGTCCGGACCTCCCCCAGATGATCCTGGCGGTCCTGATCGATGGCGACGGGCGGCCGGTGTGCTCCGAGATGTGGCCGGGCAATGTCGCCGACGTCGCCACGCTGATCCCGGTGATCGACCGGTTGCGCCAACGCTTCGCGATCGGCCGGATCTGCGTGGTCGCCGACCGCGGCCTGATCAGCGCCGAGACCATCGCTGCGCTCGAGGCGCGCAAGCTCCTCTATCTGCTCGGCACCCGCGAGCGCACCGACAAGGTGGTGCGCGAGGTCGTGCTCGCCGACACCGCGCCGTGCGTGCCGCTGACCATCACCAAGCGCGGTCACGAGATCGATTACGAAGCCAAGGCAGTGACCGTAGGCGGTCAGCGCTACATCCTGTGCCGCAACCATCAGGAGGCCGAGAGGGATGCCGCCGCCCGCGTGGCCATCCTGGCCAGCCTCGAACGTCAGCTCGCCAAGGGCGACAAGGCGCTGGTCGGCAACACCGGCTTTCGCCGCTTCCTCAAGACCGAAGGCCACGGCCACTTCGCCATCGACCCCACCAAGGCGGAGAAGGACGCCAAGTTCGACGGCGTCTTCGTGCTGCGCACCAACACCGACCTCGATCCGCTCGCCGCCATGCTGCGCTACAAGCAGCTCTGGACCGTGGAGGCGGCCTTCCGTACGGCCAAGCACCTGCTCGCCACCCGGCCGATCTTCCATAAACTCGACGAGACCATCCGCGGCCACGTGTTCTGCTCCTTTCTCGCCCTGGTCCTCAAGAGCGAGCTGGAGCAGCGCATCGCCGCGCTCGGCCGCGACGGCTCGTGGTCCGAGATCCGCGCCGACCTCGACTCGCTGACCGAGACCGAGATCGTCCATGACGACCGGCGCTTCCTCGTGCGCGCTGCTCCGCGCCCCGCCGCCAGCCTCGCGCTGCGCGCCGCCGGCGTCGCCCTGCCGCCGACCGTCCAGGCCCTCGCGCACGACTGACCCGCTGATCCTCCCCCGGGATGTAGTGCCACGCCGCGGTCGCGGCGCCGATTGTCATTCGCGCTCAGCTACTTAGCAAAACCCACTGTCGAAGATGGGCATGGCAGGACCTCCGGCACGTGGATCGATCCCGCCGCCTACGACGTGCTCCTGGAGGACAACTCGCTCTTGGTCCGGGCGTCCGGCCGCGCGGGTTCGCAGGTCGTCCTGACGGTCGGGCGGTGCTCGCCGGCGCAGCTCGTCTATCGCTTCGGTTACAAGTGGCGGGGCAATCAATGGCTACCCATCGCTTTGCGCGGCGCCATGTTTGAGGGCGACTGGATCGTCGGGACCGCGAACGTCTCGCTGCAACGTTCGCCTTATGAGCTCGCGTCTTTGAACTTCCTCGTCGCCCACATCTGCACCTGGACCGGGAGCGCTTGGAAGTGCAGGTGCCGTGACGAGGCCTGCGACGGATCTTTCTGGCAGCTCCAGGCCTTCAGGAAGAGGCGCTGAGCGATGCGCAAGGGACAGGTACGAGGGCGTTGCCGCTTT
>DATICE010000106.1:0-11157 GCA_035456985.1 Burkholderiales bacterium
TCGATCTGAACCAGGGGTTCCTCGTTCAGGGGCTGCACGGGCTGGCGCACGCGCTTCGGGCGGGGCGCCGGCTCCTGTTCCGGTTCCTGCTGCTCCACCGTGCGGATCTTGTCGGGGTCCGATTCGACCTGCACCAGATCCGCCGGCCACTCGATTCTGACCGGCTCGGCAGGTGCGTAGCCGGGGCCGGAGGGCACTGGTGCTATCGGCTCGGGCGCCCGCGGCTCGAATTCGCGCACCATCTCGGTTTCGAAGGAGGAGGGGGGCGGGGTAACCTCGCGGACCGCATGGTCCGTCCCCGCAGCTTCACTTATCGCGCCTGCCGCTACTGCGGCCAAGCCTGCAATGGGTGCGACGGTTGGCGCCGGACGCTCCTCTTCGGGTCGCTCGGGTTGACGATTTATCTCGTGTGGGCGGCCGTGAGCGGGACCACCGGTCTCCTGCTGACGCCGCTCAAAACGGTCACGACCCCTTCGCCGTCTCCTGCCGCGCCCCTCGCGTTGTTGTTGCTCACCCTGCTCGCGCCCCGGCTGGTGGGGCTGGAACGGCGGGCGACCTTCGCGCTGGGCCTGTTCGCGCTGCGGATGAGGGCGCTGCTGCTGCGGCTGTTCATGGCGGGGCGCTTCCTGACGCCGATGCTCGTGGCGTTGCTGCTCGCCGCGCTGGCGGCCGCCGTCCCGTTGGCCGTGCGGCGGCTGGGGCTGGGGCTGACGCTGGCGTTGCCCGCCCTGCTGCATCGGCCGGTCCTCGCGTTCTCGGCGCGGGCCTTCGCGCTCGCCGCGACCGCGGCGCGGGTTATGGGCGGGGGAGGTCCGCGCGAGCTCCGACAGAGGCGCTTCCTCAACGGGCTTGCGCTTGAGCCAGCCGAACAACTTTCCAATGACGGAACCTTGCTGCGCGGGCGCTGCGGACCGGGGAAGTGGCTGCGGCTCCGGCTTCGCCTCCCTCGCCACGGGTACGGGGGCGGGCTGCTGTGGAGTGATGCCCTTGACAGCGGCTTGCGGCCGCGGCGGCGCCGGCTCCGCAGCTCCCGTCGGCGCGTTCTGTTCATGCGCCGGCGCTTCCACCAGGTCGTAGCTGGGGGGCAGGGGCTCGGTCTTGTTGAGGTCGTCGTGGCGCATCCGTGTCACCGTGTAGTTCGGCGTCTCGAGATGCACGTTGGGGATCAGCATGACCGAGACCCGGTGGCGCGCCTCGATCAGCTGCAGGTCAACCCGTTTCTCGTTCAACAGGAATGTCGCAACGTCGACCGGCACCTGGGCATTGATCGCGCCGGTGTTCTCCTTCATCGCCTCTTCCTGGATGATGCGCAGAATATGCAGCGCGGTGGATTCGGTGCCGCGAATGTGCCCGGTGCCGTGGCAGCGCGGGCAGGGGTTGTGGGCGGTTTCGCCCAGCGAGGGGCGCAGGCGCTGGCGCGAGAGCTCCATCAGGCCGAAGCGCGAGATCCTGCCCATCTGCACGCGGGCACGGTCGTATTTTAGAGAATCACGCAGACAATTCTCGACCTCCCGCTGGTTGCGGCCGCTTTCCATGTCGATGAAATCGATCACGATGAGCCCGCCCAGGTCGCGCAGCCTCAGCTGTCGCGCGATTTCCTCGGCGGCCTCGAGGTTGGTACGGAACGCCGTTTCCTCGATGTCGGCTCCGCGCGTTGCGCGCGCCGAATTGACGTCGATGGACACCAGCGCCTCGGTATGGTCGAACACGACCGAGCCACCGGACGGAAGGTTGACCGAGCGCGAATATGCGGACTCGATCTGATGCTCGATCTGGAAGCGCGAGAACAGCGGCACGTCGTCGCGGTAGAGCTTGATCCGGTTGACGTTCTGCGGCATCACGTGGCTCATGAACTGCTGCGCCTGCTCGTAGACGCTCTCGGTGTCGATCAGGACCTCGCCGATGTCCTGGTGGTAGTAGTCGCGGATGGCGCGAATGACGAGGCTCGACTCCTGGTAGATCAGGAACGCCCCGCTTTGCTGCTTGGCCGCGCCCTCGACTGCGTGCCACAGCTGCAGGAGATAGTTGAGGTCCCAGGTGAGCTCCTCGGACGCGCGCCCGATCGCGGCGGTGCGGCCGATCACGCTCATGCCCTGCGGCACCGGCAACTGATCGATCACGTCGCGCAGCTCGTTGCGGTCCTCGCCCTCGATCCGGCGCGATACGCCGCCGCCGCGCGGGTTATTCGGCATCAGCACCAGGTAGCGCCCGGCGAGGCTGATGAAGGTGGTGAGCGCCGCGCCCTTGGTGCCGCGCTCGTCCTTGTCCACCTGGACGATCAGCTCCCGGCCCTCCTCGAGGGCATCCTGGATGCGGGCCCGGCCGACGTCGACTCCAGGCTTGAAGTAGGCGCGGGCAACCTCCTTGAACGGCAGGAAACCGTGACGCTCGGCCCCATAGTCGACAAATGCGGCTTCGAGGCTTGGCTCGATGCGGGTGATGACCCCCTTGTAGATGTTGCTCTTGCGTTGCTCCTTGCCGGGGGTCTCGATGTCGAGGTCGATCAGCTTCTGGCCGTCGACAATCGCGACGCGCAGCTCTTCGGCCTGCGTCGCGTTGAACAGCATTCGCTTCATTTTTATCTTCTCCCGCGCTCAAACACGGGATGGGGCAAACCACGTAGCCTGCCGAAGGGCAGGCGGTGCCGACAAGTTCAGTCGCGTGGCGTGAGCATGCTGGACGTGATGATCCTGATGTCTCGTGCGGTTTGCCGTTGGATCCCGCGCCAGGCGCGGAACCCCAAAATTCTCAGCGTGTCGTGAGCGCGTAGTTCGTCTAGTATCGCTACTTCCGTGTGGTGAGCGAGTTTAACCATTCCTTGCAGCGCATCCGCGGGCGGCGCAGCGGCGTCCATGAGCCAGGCAGCCGGACATCGCGAATCGCGTTTCGCACATCGGTACGGGCTTGCGCGCTGGCGCGGTTCACACTGAGGAACGCAACACCCGCCGGCCCGGAATTCCCGCGCGAGAGCTCTTTACTGCCCGGCGCGCGTCAATTGCAACGTGCGAAAAATATTATAGACAAATGAAAGGGTTAAGTAAAGATTCGGCATCCTGGCATGAGGTGGAGGCCGAAGCCGCGGGCCAGCGCGTGGACAACTATCTGACCCGGTTGCTGAAAGGCGTTCCGAAGAGCCACCTCTATCGCATCCTGCGCAGTGGCGAGGTGCGCATCAACAGCCGCCGGGTCCGGCCCGATTACCGGGTGCAGGGCGGCGACCGTGTACGCCTGCCGCCCCTTCGCACGGCGCGCCCGGCCGCCGGACCACGACCTGCATCGCCGCCCCCCTTCAGGATCGAGATCCTCCACGAAGACGACGTCCTGCTGGCCATCAATAAGCCGTCCGGCGTGGCGGTGCACGGTGGCAGCGGGATCAGCCGCGGTGTCATCGAGTGGCTGCGGCTGGAACGGCCGCAGGAGCGCTTCCTCGAGCTGGTGCACCGCCTTGACCGGGAAACGTCTGGCGTGCTGTTGCTCGCCAAACGGCGCTCGGCACTGCTCGCGTTGCATCGCCAGTTGCGGGAAGGGGTGGTGCAGAAGCTGTACGACGTGGTGGTGAAGGGCAAATGGCGCGAGCCGAGCCGCAGCGTGAAGCTGCCATTGCACAAGTACGTGCTGGCATCCGGCGAACGCCGCGTTTCCGTGGGCAACGGCGGCGCGCCGGCGCATACCGTGTTCCGGCTGCAGCGTGCATGGAAGGACTACTGCCTCCTCGAAGCGGAACTCAAGACCGGACGCACCCATCAGATCCGGGTGCATCTAGCGCACCTGGGATACCCCATTGCCGGCGACGACAAATACGGCGACTTTGCGCTCAACAAAGAGCTCACCCGGCAGGGATTGAAGCACATGTTCCTGCACGCCCGCAGGATGGTAATCGCGCATCCGCGGACCGGTGCCAAGCTGGTGGTGGAAGCGCCCCTGCCGCCCGCGTTACAGTCGTTTCTTTCCATGCTTGATGCCGGGGCCGGACGCATCGCCGAGAGCGTTTCGCCGGTGGGTGTCCGGCTTCGGCGCGGCAAGCGCGGCGAGCCCGAAACGGGAGGGATACAATAACGATCGCCGGCCGGCGCGGCCGCCGGCACTGAAGGAAGGTGGTCATCATGCCAGAACTGGAACCGGGCGCACCCGAGGCGGGTTGGGAGCGCCAGACAATCGAGAAGATTGCCCTGGCGGCAATCACGGAGCAACGTCGGGCACGAAAGTGGGGCATATTCTTCAAGTCCCTGCTGTTCATATACCTCTTCGCACTGCTCTTCATCGGTCTGGGGTGGTTCGCCAAGAGGGACATCACTCCGGGCAAGCACACGGCGCTGGTCGATCTGAACGGGATCATCTCGGCCAATACGCCGGCGAGCGCGGATAACGTGATGGCGGGGCTGCAGGACGCTTTCAAGGACAAGCGCACTCAGGGCGTGATCCTGCGTATCAACAGCCCGGGGGGCAGCCCGGTGCAGGCCGGATACATCTTCGATGAAATGAAGCGGCTGCGCACCAAGTACCCCACCATTCCGCTCTATGCCGTCGTCGAGGACATCTGTGCATCGGGCGGCTACTACGTCGCCGCCGCGGCCGACCGCATCTATATTGACAAGGCGAGCATCGTCGGGTCGATTGGCGTCCTGATGGACGGCTTCGGCTTCACCGGGACGATGGAAAAGCTGGGCATCGAGCGCCGCCTGCTGGCCGCGGGGGACAACAAGGGTTTCCTCGATCCGTTCTCGCCGCTGGTCGAATCGCAGAAGCAGCACGCCCAGCAGATGCTCGGAGAGATTCACCAGCAGTTCATCGGTGTCGTGCGCGCCGGGCGCGGCGATCGGCTGAAAGAGACGCCCGACATGTTTTCCGGGCTGCTGTGGGTGGGCGAGAAGACCATCGAGATGGGCCTGGCGGACGAGCTTGGCAGCATCGATTACGTAGCGCGCGAGGTCATCAAGGCCGAGGACATCGTCGATTTCACGCCGCGTGAGAACGTCGCCGAGCGCCTGGCGAAGAAGTTCGGTGCCGGTATGGCCGAGGGCCTCGCGCGACTGGGTCTCGCCCAGGGGATTTCGATCAGGTAGACGCGCGCGAAAGCAGGAATACAGCCGGCCGCCGATCGATGATCGGCGGCTTTTTTTTCCACTCGGCAATGGTCTGCGCGGCCACGAATCCACCAGGCAGCGTGAGATCGGCGGCGATGCACAGAAGCGTGTCGTCACGGCAGTGCTGGAGCAGAGCGGACAGCAGCGCTTCATTGCGGTAGGGCGTCTCGATGAAGATCTGGGTCTCGTCGCTTGCCTGCGCCTCGAGCTCCTTGAGCTTGCGCGCGCGCTCCGTCCGCTCGACTGGCAGGTAGCCGTGGAACGCAAAGCGCTGGCCGTTCATTCCGGACGCCATGAGCGCGAGCAGTATGGAGGATGGGCCGACCAGGGGCACGACGCGAACGCCGGCCTCGTGCGCGCGACGCACCAGAGCGGAACCGGGGTCGGCCACCGCCGGACAGCCAGCCTCGGACATCAGGCCGCAGTCCTCTCCAGACAGGAGCAGCTTGAGCAGCGGAGCGATATTGCGCGTGTGCTCGTCGAGTGTGTGGATTTTCAGCTCCTGCAGCGGCCCGGGATGAGCGATGGCCTTGAGGAACGCGCGCGCGGATTTTGCATTTTCCGCGATGAAGGTGCGGAGCCTGCGCGTCGTGTCGATCGTGTCGGGCGCGACCAGTGCGAGCGCGTTGTCCCCCCCGAGGGCGACCGGGATCAGGTAGAGCGTGCCGCGCGCCCCGTCAGACAATGACGACCCCTTCGTTTCGGAGCATCGCAGCGAGCTCGATCAGCGGCAACCCGATCAGCGCGCTGGGGTCGGCGCTTTCCACGGCGGCGACGAGCGCAATGCCGATGCCCTCGATCTTGGCACTGCCGGCACAGTCATAAGGCCGTTCGGCAACGAGGTAACGCTCGATTTCGGAGTCGTCGTAACGCCGGAACCGGACGGTGGTCGGCACTTCCGCCGATTGCAGCGCGCCCGTCGCCACGTTGAACAGCGCGACCGCCGTATGGAAGAGCACGCTCTTGCCGCGCATGGCTTTGAGTTGCGCAACCGCGTTGGCGTGGGTGCCCGGCTTGCCGAGGACCACGCCGTCGAATACCGCCACCTGGTCAGACCCGATGATGAGCGCCCCCGGGCAATCCGCCGCCACGGCGCGTGCCTTCGCCTGTGCCAGGCGCAGGGCTGTATTGCGCGCCGGCTCGCCCGGCAAGGCAGCCTCGTCTATCGCGGGCGTCCGGACCTCGAACGGAAGCCTCAGCCGGGCCAGCAGACTACGGCGGTAGGGGGACGACGAAGCGAGCACGATGAGGGGTGCGTGCAAGGCGGGGTGGCGATCCTAAGTCCCTGCCAGATCAGATTTTTTCTTCGGATTTTTTTGACAGGACAACGTGAAAATAATATCATGCGCGCCTATGCCCGGCCAGGGGTCCGCACAGACTGTCATCGATAGTCTGGAGTTTGCCCGGACCGGACAGATGCTGCGTGGCAACCTGCCGCTTGCGGGTCTGGCCCGGTTGAAGGACAGCCTCGCGGACGCGCTGGGTGCTGTCGAATTCGAGGTAAGGGGCGGCGAAGATACGCGCCGCCGTCCGGTCCTGACGGTGTCGATCCACGGCACGCTGCGCCTGCAGTGCCAGCGTTGCCTGGAAGCGCTCGATCACCCGCTGCGGGTTCTCAACACGCTGGTGCTGGTTACGGGAAGCGCAGTGCCGGCGAGCGAGCTGGATGACGAAGACGGCGAATGGATCGAAGCGAGCCGCGAGCTCGATCTCGCGGCGCTCATCGAGGATGAGATTCTGCTGAGCTTGCCCTATGCCCCGAGGCATGAGGAAGGCACATGCAGGCCTCTGCGGACCGCAGCGACGGACAGTGCCACTGCCGCGGCGTTTGCGGGACTCGCCGCGCTGAAGCGGAACAATCACTGATATATTCAAGGAGTCACGGAAATGGCAGTTCAGCAGAACAGGAAGTCCCCCTCCAAGCGCGGCATGCACCGCTCGCACGACGCGCTTTCCAATCCACCGCTGGCGCTCGAGCCGACAACCGGCGAGGTGCACCTGCGCCACCACATCAGCCCGAACGGCTACTACCGCGGCAAGAAGGTCGTCAAGACCAAAGGCGAATAGGTTCTGGCATCAGTACCGGTACCGTCGGCGCGGCGCGCGGCCGCCATGACGTGCCCCAAAGGGATGGGAGGCGGATGGAGGTGAAGATCGCCATCGATTGCATGGGTGGCGATCACGGCGCGCACGTTACCGTACCCGCCGCCTTGAGCGTGGTACGCGGCGATCAGGCTGCGTCCGTCATTCTGGTAGGGCGCCGGGACGTTATCGAACGCGAGCTGATACGGCACAACCCGGTGACCAATGCTCGAGTGAGCATCCGGCACGCGAGCGAGGTGGTCGAGATGAACGAGGCGCCGGCCGCCGCGATGCGCGCCAAGAAGGATTCCTCGATGCGCGTCGCCGTGAATCTCGTGGAACAAGGGGAGGCCGCAGCTTGTGTCAGCGCCGGCAACACGGGGGCGCTCATGGCGATTTCGCGTTTCGTGCTGGGAATGCTTCCCGGGATCGACCGCCCCGCGATCGCGACCGTCCTGCCGTCGCTGAAAGGGCACACTCATATACTCGACCTGGGCGCCAACGTGGACTGCACGCCAGAGCACCTGCTGCAGTTCGGGATCATGTGCTCGGAGCTGGTAAGCTCGGTCGAAGGCAAGCACCGGCCGACGGTGGGACTGCTCAATATCGGGGCCGAGGACATCAAGGGCAACGAGCAGGTGAAAGCTGCGGCGGAGCTGATGCGGGCAAGCGACCTCAACTTCCATGGCTACGTCGAGGGCGACGACATCTACAAGGGAACCACCGACATCGTGGTGTGCGACGGTTTCGTCGGCAACGTTGCGTTGAAAACCTCCGAGGGGCTCGCCCAGATGCTCGCTACCTACCTGCGCGAGGAATTCGGCCGCAATGTCGTCACCCGGCTCGCAGGGCTGCTGGCGCTGCCCGTGATCAGCGCCTTCAAGAGCCGGGTCGACCATCGCCGCTACAATGGCGCAAGCCTGCTCGGCTTGCAGGGAGTCGTGGTGAAAAGCCACGGCTCGGCTGATGCGTTTGCTTTCGAGTTCGCCATCCGCAGGGCAGTCGAAGAAGTGCGTACCGGCGTGCTGGCGCACATCACCGAGCGCATGGCGGTCATACACAAGAGCGCCGCTTGAACAACAACTATTCGAGGATCGTCGGGACCGGCAGCTACCTGCCGCAAAAGGTGCTCACCAACCGCGACCTCGAGCTCGCCGTTGACACGACGGACGAGTGGATCTACACCCGCACCGGGATCCGCCAGCGCCACATCGCCGCAGACGGCGAGAAGACCAGCGACCTCGCCCTGGAGGCGAGCCGCAATGCCCTGCGGGCAGCCGGCATCGCCGCGGGTGATCTCGACCTCATCGTGATGGCGACGACCACGCCCGACATGGTGTTTCCGAGCACGGCGTGCCTGCTGCAGGCCAAGCTCGGCGCGCGCAATTGCCCGGCCTTTGACGTGCAGGCGGTATGCAGCGGCTTCGTCTACGGGCTTTCCACGGCGGACAGCTTCATGCGCACCGGGCAGTACCGCAACGCGCTGGTGGTCGGCGCCGAAATCTATTCCCGCATTCTCGACTGGAGCGACCGCTCGACCTGCGTGCTGTTCGGCGACGGCGCCGGAGCGGTCGTGCTCCGGGGCGACAGCACCCCGGGCATCCTGTCGAGCCACCTGCATGCCGACGGCTCCTATGCGAACCTGCTGACGGTGCCGGGAACCGTGGCCGGCGGCAAGGTAAGCGGGCGGCCGCTCCTGCAGATGGACGGGGGTGGGGTGTTCAAGTTCGCGGTCAAGGCAATGGATGATCTGGTCGAGGAGGCCCTGGCGGCTAACGGATTGCAGAAGTCCGATATCGACTGGCTGGTCCCGCACCAGGCCAATATCCGCATCATCCAGGCCTCGGCGAAGAAGCTCGGGCTGAGCATGGAAAAGGTCGTGGTGACGGTTGACCGTCACGCGAACACCTCCGCCGCCTCCATTCCCCTCGCGCTCGACGAGGCAGCGCGCGACGGGCGTATCCGCGCCGGTCAGCACGTGCTGCTGGAAGCCGTGGGCGGCGGATTCACCTGGGGCGCTGCGCTGGTTAAGTGGTAGCCGACGGCATCCCCAGGCATCCCGAGCAATGACATTCGCGTTCGTTTTTCCTGGGCAGGGTTCGCAGTCGGTCGGCATGATGCAGCCATTCGCCGACTCGGTTGCGGTGCGCGCGGTGTTCGCGGAGGCCTCCGCCACGCTCGGGCAGGACCTGTGGAAGCTCGTGGAGGAAGGTCCGCCCGAGGCGTTGAGCGCTACCGTGAATACGCAGCCGCTGATGCTGACTGCGGGCTACGCGGTGTACCATGCCTGGCGCGACGCGGGCGGAGCCGAGCCATCGGTGATGGCGGGCCACAGCCTGGGCGAGTACACCGCGCTGGTGGCTGCAGGCGCGCTAGTGTTTCGCGACGCGCTGCCGCTCGTGCGGTTCCGGGCGCAGGCCATGCAGGAGGCCGTGCCGATGGGGGAGGGGGCCATGGCCGCAATACTCGGGCTGGAGGACGGCGCGGTGCGTACCGCGTGCGAGGAGGCGGCGCAGGGACAAGTGGTCGAGCCGGTCAATTTCAATGCGCCGAGCCAGGTCGTCATCGCCGGTCACAGGGCGGCGGTTGAGCGAGGGGTCGCGTTGGCCAAAGCAAAAGGCGCCAAACGGGCGATGATGCTTCCGGTGAGCGCGCCATTCCACTCTTCTTTGCTAAGACCGGCGGCCGAAAAGCTTGCCGCCTATCTCAGGAGCGTGGCGGTCACCGCACCCCGCATCCCGGTGATCAACAACGTGGATGTCGCAGTGGAGCAAGAGTCGCAGCGTATCAAGGAGGCGCTGGCGCGTCAGGCGTCGAGCCCCGTGCGCTGGGTCGAGATCGTGCGCCGCTTCGCGG
Organism: Burkholderiales bacterium; assembly: GCA_035456985.1. Classification (GTDB taxonomy): domain Bacteria; phylum Pseudomonadota; class Gammaproteobacteria; order Burkholderiales; family SG8-41; genus SG8-41. The sequence continues at coordinate 10,023 of DATICE010000106.1, forward strand.
CCAACGGCGTCTCGCACGTGGCGGAATGCGGGCCGGGAAAAGTCCTGGCGGGGCTGGCCCGGCGTATCGACGACGGCCTCCAGAGCCACGCGCTTACCGATCCGCAGTCGCTCCAACAGGCATTGCTGGCGCTCAAATCGTGATTCTCGAGGCCAAGATCGCGCTCGTCACCGGCGCATCGCGCGGCATCGGCCAGGCGATCGCGCTCGAACTCGGCCGTTGCGGCGCCGTGGTCATCGGAAGCTCGACCAGCGCGTCCGGAGCGGACGGCATCGGCCGGCAACTGGCGGCCGCGGGCGCGAGAGGCGGGGGCATCGTTCTCAACGTCAATGATCCGCAGCAGGCCGAAGCGGCGGTGCTGGACATTCAGAAGCGGTTCGGCGACATCGCCATCCTCGTCAACAACGCCGGCATCACGCGCGACAACCTTCTGGTGCGCATGAAGGACGAGGAATGGGATGAAATCATCGCGACCGACCTCAAGTCGGTCTACCGCCTGTCGAAGCTCGTGCTGCGCTCGATGATGAAGGCGCGCTACGGCCGCATCATCAATATCACCTCCGTCGTCGGCGTGACCGGGAACGCCGGGCAGACCAATTACGCCGCCGCCAAGGCTGGCATTATCGGCTTTTCCAAGTCGCTTGCGCGCGAGGTCGGCAGCCGCAACATTACCGTCAACTGCATAGCGCCGGGGTTCATCGATACCGACATGACGCGCGCGCTTTCCGAGCCGCAGCGGGGCGCGCTCATCCAGCAGATTCCCCTGGGACGGCTGGGGCGGCCGGAGGATGTGGCCGCCGCCGCGGCATTCCTGGCGTCCCCTGCGGCGGACTATGTGACAGGTTGCACACTTCATGTCAACGGCGGCATGTTCATGGAATGACGGTCCAATTCCTTGAAAACTGGAAACTTTCTTGATGGATGAATCTGGTAAAATAGCGCCCTGCTCAAATCCGACCACCCCGGGCAGCGCAGCGCGCCGGGGTCACGTGTAAGCTTTTCATTCCTGTCGAGGAAAGGGGAACTGAATGGAGAACATCGAGCAACGCGTCAAGAAAATTGTTGCCGAGCAGCTGGGTGTCAACGAGGCGGACGTCAAGAACGAGTCATCGTTCGTCAACGATCTCGGCGCGGA
>DATICE010000107.1:0-7294 GCA_035456985.1 Burkholderiales bacterium
TCGAGCTCACTTCGTATACCGAGCTCGTGCTGGCGCCACCCGCCGCCGACGCGGCGCACCCGGCCTTTTCCAAGCTCTTCGTACAAACCGAGTATCTCCCCAAAGTCGGCGCCATCCTGGCTACGCGGCGGCGGCGCTCGCCCGGCGAGCCCGAAATCTGGGCGGCGCATCTTGCCGTCGTGGAAGGCGAGACGGTGGGCGAGCCGGAGATCGAAACCGACCGCGCCCGCTTCCTCGGCCGTGGACGCGAAGTCCGGACACCGATGGCCGTGATGGATGGCCTGCCGCTTTCCAATACGGTCGGTACCGTCCTCGACCCCGTTTTCGCGCTGCGCCGCCGCGTGAAGATACCGCCGGGCAGGACGGTGCGCGTTGCGTTCTGGACTGTGGTCGCGTCCTCCCGCGGCGAGGTGCTGGACCTGATCGACAAGCACGAGGACACGACTGCCTTCGACCGCGCCGCCACGTTGGCGTGGACCCAGGCGCAAGTGCAATTAAGCCATCTCGGCATCGATGCGGAGCAGGCGGGCCTTTTTCAGCGTCTCGCCGGCCACGTGCTCTACGCCGATCCGTCGCTGCGTCCGTCGTCCGACGCGATACGCCGCGGCCGCGGCGGGCCGGCGGTGCTCTGGGCCCAGGGCATTTCCGGCGACCTCCCGATCGTTCTCGCGCGGATCGACGATATCGAGGATGTCGCCATCGTCCGCCAGTTGCTGCGAGCCCACGAATACTGGCGCATGAAGCAGCTCGCCGTGGATCTCGTGATCCTGAATGAACGGGCACCCTCCTATATCCAGGACCTTCAGGTCGCCCTGGAGACGCTGGTTCGGACAAGCCAGTCCCGACCGCAGACCGGAGCGGACGTCGCGCGCGGAGCCGTGTTCGTGCTGCGTGCGGATCTGGTCTCGGCGGAGACGCGCGACCTGCTGCTCGCCATGGCCCGGGCCGTGCTGATCGGACGAAATGGAACGCTGTCGGAACAGCTCGATCGTCTCCAGGAAGGAGGCACCACCGCCGCGCCACCGCCGAGACGCGTGCCGCCCGCGGCCGTGCCGCAGACCGTTGCGGTGCCGCCGGACCTCGAATTCTTCAATGGGTTCGGCGGATTTGCCGCCGACGGACGGGAGTATGTGACCCTCCTCGGCGCCGGGCGCTGGCTGCCGGCCCCGTGGATCAATGTCATCGCCAATTCCACGTTCGGCTTTCAAGTCGCGGTCGAGGGCTCCGGCTACACCTGGTCGGTGAGCAGTCGCGAGAACCAGTTGACGCCCTGGTCGAACGATCCCGTCACCGATCGGCCGGGCGAGGTCATCTACCTGCGCGACGAGGACACCGGTGAGTTGTGGGGGCCGACGGCCCTGCCGATTCGTGACGAGGCCGTGCCCTATATCGCGCGGCACGGCCAGGGATACAGCCGGTTCGAGCACGCCGCTCGCGGTGTCGCGCTCGATCTCCTCCAATACGTGCCGCTCGAGGATCCGATCAAGATCTCGCGTCTGACGATCCGCAACACGTCGGAGGGACCCCGGCGTCTTTCGGTCACGGCCTATGTCGAGTGGGTGCTCGGCCCGTCCCGCAGCGCCTCTGCATTCTCGGTCGTGACAGAAATCGATCGGGAAACCGGCGCGATGCTTGCGCGCAATCCCTGGAGCATGTCCTTCGGTTCCCGCGTCGCCTTTGCGGACCTGGGCGGACGACAGAGCGCCTGGACCGGCGACCGGCGGGAATTCCTGGGGCGCAATGGCACGCTCGACAACCCGGCCGCGCTGGCGGGGGAAGCACTCCTCTCAAAGCGGGTCGGTGCCGGCCTCGATCCCTGCGGCGCCCTGCAGACCCGGGTCGAGCTCGAGCCGGGCGGCACGGTGGAAATCGTCTTCTTCCTCGGCGATGCAGCGACGGCGGCCGATGCGCGATCCTTGATCACTCGCTACCGGGCGGCCGATCTCGATGCGGTCCTGCGCAAGGTCGTCGGCTACTGGGACGACGTGCTCGGCACGGTTCAGGTGAAAACCCCGGACCGGTCCGTGGACCTCGTGCTGAATCGCTGGCTGCTCTACCAGACGCTCGCCTGCCGCGTGTGGGCACGAGCGGCGTTTTATCAGGCGAGCGGCGCTTATGGTTTCCGCGACCAGCTTCAGGACGGAATGGCGCTCGCTCTGTCGCGACCGGCACTCACGCGCGAGCATCTGCTGCGCGCCGCTGCCCGGCAGTTCGTGGAGGGCGATGTCCAGCATTGGTGGCTGCCGCCCTCGGGCCACGGTGTCCGCACCCGCATTTCAGACGATCGAATATGGCTCGCCTACGCCGCCGCGCACTATGTCGAGACGACCGGCGACCTCGCGGTGCTGGACGAGCGCGTTCCATTCCTCGAAGGCCAGCGGCTGCGGTCCGGCGAGCACGATGCATATTTCCAGCCCATGATCGCGGACGCGAGCGCGACGCTCTTCGAGCACTGCGCGCTCGGGCTCGATCAAAGCCTCGCCGTCGGTGAACACGGATTGCCGCTGATCGGCACGGGCGACTGGAACGACGGCATGAACCGGGTCGGCGAGATGGGCAAGGGGGAGAGCGTCTGGCTCGGCTGGTTCCTGCACGCAACGCTCGCGGCGTTCGCGCCTTTGGCGGAAGGTCGACATGAGCATGCGCGGGCCGCGAAGTGGCTGTCGCACACCGCCCGTCTTCGAACCGCGCTCGAGCAGGAGGGTTGGGACGGCGACTGGTACCGGCGCGGCTATTTCGACGACGGAACGCCGCTCGGATCGTCCACGAGCCTCGAATGCCGGATCGACTCGATTGCGCAATCCTGGGGCGTCATCTCCGAAGCGGCGGATCCGGTCCGTGCCCTGCGCTCCATGGCCGCCGTGGACGAGCTGCTCATTCGCGGCAACGAGGGACTGGCCTTGTTGCTCGCGCCGCCGTTCGATCACACGCCCCTCGATCCCGGATATATCAGAGGCTATCCGCCCGGCATTCGCGAGAACGGCGGCCAATACACCCATGCCGCCGCGTGGTCGGTGATCGCGTTCGCCGCCCTCGGCCAGGGAGACCAGGCGGCTCGCCTGTTCTCGCTCGTGAACCCGATCAATCGCATGAGCACGCGAGCCGACGTGCGGCGCTACAAGGTCGAGCCCTACGTCGCCGCCGCCGATGTCTATTCGGTCGCTCCGCACGTCGGGCGTGGCGGATGGACCTGGTACACCGGCTCGGCTGGATGGCTGTACCGGGCCGGGATCGAAGCGATCCTCGGGTTTCGACTACAGGGAGCGTCCCTGCTCCTGGCGCCCTGCATTCCCAAGGAGTGGCCGCGTTTCGATATCGTCTTCAGGTATCGCTCTGCGCGCTACGCGATCACGGTCGAGAACCCCAAGGGGGTCAACGGTGGAGTCGCTTACGCCGAGCTGGACGGTAAGATGCTCCCGGACGGCCCGACGCGAGTTCCGCTGTTGGATGATGGTGGAGCACACCGGGTGCGCGTGATCCTCGGGTAAGCAAAAAAAGACACGACGCCATGGGCTGTCCCAAAGGCCACAAAACCAGCCTTCAGACCAACCCGGCCACCGTGTCTCAAAAGAAATAATGCGGTTTCGAAGATACAAGACCGCGGTTTCCGGTCGATCAGGCCCCGGTCTTGATAACAGATTCGAGCCCCGCGAGACAGGCACCGGCTACGCCCCAGTCAGCCTTTTCCTGCCCGGGCATCCTGTCCCAGCCGCCTTTTTCAATGACCTCGGACCGCTGGTAGCTTTCCGCTTTCTGCAGTTCCTCGATTTTCGCCTTGTGGTCCGGCGCCTTCATGAATTGGGCGACGCAGATCGCCGCCCGGCTTGCCAGCACAGCCTCGTCGCTCATCTTCTGGGTTGCCCCGGAAGTCGACCAGCCACCCCACATGAAGCCGATCGTTATCGCGACGGCCGCCCCCGAAACAAACCCCCAGAATCCATACGTTACTTTCGCATCCGTTTCCGGTTTCATAGGTCGCTCCTCTCAAAACACCACTGTCCGCCTGGTCCGGGACGCGGTCTGTGCGCTACCGAACATAGGAAGACGGGGCGCCTGCGCGGGCGCGCCTAGCCCTCCGTCACGCCCTTGATGTTGAACGGCTTCCCGTTCACTTCAACGTGGCTGTGGATGGGCACCTGCTGGGTGATCAGCCCCTCGGCGAAGCAGCCGGCCTTGGCGTTCCTCACGAGATGCGCGAGCCTGTCGCCGCCCTCGTCGCTCTCGACCTTGAGGAAGGTGCTCACGCCTTCCCAGCGGTTGAAGACCGTGCCTTTGAGCACCGAGCCGCCGAGATGCTTGCGCAGGACGACGCGGCAGCTCGCCCCCTTCACCTTCAGCTTCATCATGTGCGCGTACCGCGCAACCTGGGTGAGCAGTCAGAAGCCGATCGCCATCGCGAGGTAGGTCATCGGCGACGGGTAGCGGTCGCTGCCGCCGATGCGCGCGGGCTCGTCGCACAGCACCTCGAACTTGCCCGACCGGCCGCGCTTCAGTTGCAGCTCGCCGGCGACGGTCTCCGTGACCGCCTCGTTTTCGTTGGTGATGCCCTGCGCGGGGAGCTCCGGCTTGTCGATCACGCGCTCCCCGGGCGTGGCGGACAGGTCTTCGTTTCCGAGCGGTCTAGTCATTGCGTTTCTCCAGGCGTTATGGCGGATACCGGGGATTGGCAGGAAATTTGATTCTACGCTTGCCAGAATTCGCTTGATGCTTCATCCTTTCCCGCGCCCGGTGCCAGGTGCCAGTATGGTCGATCACAAGCCGGCTGACGCGTTGCCGGAAAACGTCCTGAGCGAGGCCGAAGTCAAGTCGATGGCCCAGCGCGCGGTCGCGCGGACGTTCCCCAAGAACACCATCGTCGTTACCGAGGGCGACCCGACCGATACGCTCTACATCGTCGTCTCCGGCCGGGTCAAGATCTATGCGAGCGACGAGAAGGGCAAGGAAGTCGTCCTGAACCACGCCGGGCCCGGCGAGTATTTCGGCGAACTGGTGCTCGATGGAGGCCCGCGATCGGCTTCGGTCGTAACGCTCGAGCCGACGCGCTTCCTGATCGTCCCCAAGGAGGACTTCCGCGATTTCGTCGCGAAGAGCCCGGAGTTCGCGCTGCACCTCATCCACAAGCTGATCCGGCGGGTGCGCACGCTCACCAATGACGTGAAAAGCCTCGCGCTGATGGACGTCTACGGCCGGGTCGCGCGCATGCTGCTCGATCTCGCTACGGAGCACGAGGGCACGCTCGTCATCGAGAACCGCCCGACCCAGCAGGAAATGGCGAGCCGCGTCGGCGCATCGCGCGAGATGATCAGCCGGATCCTCGGCGACCTCGCCAACGGCGGTTACATCAACGTGGAACGCGACCGGATCACGATCGCCCGCACCCTTCCGCGTCACTGGTAGGGGCGCGCCCGGCCGCAGCCGGGCGCCGTGCCTCCCCTTGCGAACCTCAGTGGGCGCGGCGCAGGAACAAACTGCCCACGTGCGCCGCCGCCGAGCGCAGCTTCTCACCGGATTGGAGAATGAGGTCGGCCAGCTTCTCGCCGTCGCGGAGGCTTTCCGCGGCGAGTTCCCGCTCGCTGTCGCTCATGCGGAAGTATTCGGTGCGCTGCAGCATGCTGGATTGCCACCCCCAGCTCCCGTATTTCACCGGCTTGGAATTCGTGTTTTGCCTCATTGTCCTCACTCCTTTGGTCTCGTCCCGATCCCGGCTTCTGGCCGGCCCATGCAAAAGAGTCTTTGCATGGCTGTCAGGCTAATTTCGGGGAGCGGCGCGCGCTGTTAAGCACGACGCCGATATCGAGTGCCATATTCACAGCGGGCGCAAATGGAGTGCTTCCCGTTGTTTGAAAAGGAAATTTGCGGGAGAACCGGAGGAGGTCGCAGACCCGGCTCAGTCGCAAATCGGCAGGATGGAGGCAGCTTTTACCAACTTGCGGGGTATTCCTTCATCCTTCATCCTTCCCCTTTCCACCTCGGGTCCCCCATGCCCAACATCACCATGCTCGATATCGAGGAGCTGCGCAAAACCAAGCTCCGGCCCTATATCGACAAGTGCCTCCAGCACCGCGCGCCCGACCCGGGCTTCCACGCGATGATGGGCCACAACGTCGATCTGTGCGAGGCGATGTTCGTCGCCTGGGACACGATCTTCAACACCGGCCGCATCGCTCACAAGCTGAAGGAGATCATCCGGGTGCAGCTCTCCCGCATGGCCTCCTGCGTCTACTGAGGTAACGTCCGGTCCGCTTCGGCGAAGCGGCAGGGACTCACCGAGAACGACATCGACGACGGCATCGCCCATTACGCGGAGAGCCCGCGCTTCACCGAGGCCGAAAAAATTGCGCTGCGCTACAGCGAGCTGATGGCGCTCAACCCGGACAAGGTCGACGCCTCCTTCTACGGCGAGCTGCGCCGGCACTACTCCGAGGAGGAAATCGTGGAGCTCGGCGCCTTCATCGGCTTCAACATCGGCTACCACACTTTCTTCGGGACGCTGAAGTTCTATCCGATGTTCGCGCCGGATGGCCGCCTCGTCAGCCAGGAGGAATCAGCGCGCATCTACGGCGCTGCCCCGGTATCCCTGGCAGCGGCGAAGAACTGACGGGCGACGGGTTTCCCCATGCCGCACATCGAGCCTTTGAAACCCGATGAGATCCGCGATCCGGAGCTGCTGGAACTGATCCGGCGCGGCGAGGCGCTCGGCGTCCCTGACGCCCTTTTCCCCCGCATCCTCGCGCGCGTGCCCGCGCACGCGAAGGCGCTCCTGCGCGCGCTCCTCGTCTCGCACGCCGAAGGCAACGTGGACCATCGGCTGAAGGAGATCATCCGCGTGCAGCTCGCGCGTACCGCCGGCGATCCCTATTTCGGCGGTCTGCGCTCGGCGCGGGCTAAACAGGCGGGGCTCGAGGAGGAGAGAATCGCGGCGGGATCTGGAAAATTCGAGAACGATCCGCGCTTCTCCGCGGCCGAGAAATGGGCGCTGCGCTACGCGCGCGAGATGTACTTGAACCCCGAAAACATCGACGCAGCGTTCTACGCCGAGGGCAAGCGCCATTACACCGAGGCGCAGATCATGGAGCTCGGCGCCTTCATTGCCTTCCACTACGGGATGCAGGCGTTTGCGCGGACGCTGGGTGCGAGTCCACCTCCGCTGGATATCACCTAGGCGCTTCGGTATCGCACAGCGAACGCTGCATGAGTACGCTATCGAGCCAGCGCCCGAATTTGAGCCCCACGCGCGTGAACGTACCAACGTGCCGGAACCCGAGCGCGCGGTGCAGCCCGATGGACGCGGCGT
>DATICE010000108.1:0-14207 GCA_035456985.1 Burkholderiales bacterium
CGCCCTCGACCTGTTGTCCCCAGCGATAGCCGATCGAACCCTGCGGTGCGACCGGCTGCCCGCTCGATTCGTCGATACCCACCGTCTTCCATTCGGGGTTGTTGGCCTGGCCGAGCAGGTTCGTGAAATCCGAAGCACGCAAGTAGCGATCGGGAACGAAGCGGTCGCCGCGCTTCACGAGCTTGACCAACAGGGGCATGTCGGTGAATCGCCGGCAGTAGTCCTGGAAGTACTCGACCTGTCGGTCGACGAAGTACTCCCTGAGGATCACGTGGCCCATCGCCATGCCGAGCGCGGCGTCGGTGCCCTGCCGCGGGTGCATCCAGATGTCGGAGAGCTTGGCGACCTCCGAGTAGTCGGGCGTCACCGCCACGGTCTTGGTGCCGTTGTAGCGCGCCTCGGTAAAGAAATGCGCGTCGGGCGTGCGCGTCTGCGGCACGTTCGAGCCCCACGCGATGATGAACGCGGAGTTGTACCAATCGGCCGATTCCGGAACGTCGGTCTGCTCGCCCCAGGTCTGGGGCGATGACGGCGGGAGATCGCAGTACCAGTCGTAGAAGCTCATGCACACGCCGCCGATGAGGGAAAGATAGCGGCTGCCGGCGGCGTAGGACACCATGGACATCGCGGGGATCGGAGAGAAGCCGATCACGCGGTCCGGGCCGTAGCGCTTGATGGTGTAGACGTTGGCCGCAGCGATGAGCTCGTTCACCTCGTCCCAGCTCGAGCGCACGAAGCCGCCGCGCCCGCGGATGGACTTGTACTCCTTCGCTTTCGCCGGGTCCTCGACGATGGAGGCCCAGGCTTCAACCGGGGCGCGCGACTTTCTTGCCTCGCGCCACAGCCGGGCGAGCCGCCCGCGCACCATCGGGTACTTGAGGCGGTTCGCGCTGTAGAGATACCAGCTGTAGGAGGCCCCGCGCGAGCAGCCGCGCGGCTCGTGGTTGGGCATGTCGGGGCGCGTGCGCGGGTAGTCGGTCTGCTGCGTCTCCCACGTCACCACGCCGCCCTTGACGTAGATCTTCCAGCTGCACGAGCCCGTGCAGTTCACCCCGTGCGTCGAGCGCACGATTTTGTCGTGTTGCCAGCGCAGGCGGTAGCCTTCCTCCCAGGTGCGGTCCTCCTTGCGCATCTCGCCGTGCCCCTGCGAGAACGGTTCGCGCGCCTGGGTGAAGAACATCATGCGGTCGAGAAAATGGCTCATTGGCGCTCCTTCAGCAGGGCATCTCCGCGCCCCGGCGGCTGTAGTACCACCACGTCATCACGATGCAGCTCACGTAGAAGACGATGAAGATGTAGAGCGCGGCCTCGGGCCCGCCCGTCATCGAGATCGACGTCCCGTAGCTCTTGGGTATGAAAAACCCGCCGTAAGCCGCGAAAGCGGAAGTGAAGCCCAGCACCGCCGCGGCTTCCTTGTTCGCTTCCCTCACGGCCTGCTCCTGTGCCTCCTTGCCCTTGCCCGCGGCGTCGCGCATGCGCTCCGTGAGGAAGATCACCGGAATCATGCGGAACGTCGAGCCGTTTCCGATGCCGGTGGTGAGAAAGAGCACCATGAAGCAGGCAAAGAAGCCGGCGAAGCTCCCGCCCGAGCCGCCCGAGGGCAGGAAGTAGAGCACGCCGACGACCGCGAGGGCCATGACGATGAAATTCCAGAACGTCACCACGGCGCCCCCGAGTCTGTCGGCGAGCCAGCCGCCGAAGGGCCGGACGACCGCACCCACGAGGGGGCCGAGCCACGCAAAATGCAGGGGGTTCACGCCCTGGAACTGGGACTTGATGAGCAGCGGGAAGCCCGCCGAGTAGCCGATGAACGAGCCGAAGGTCCCGAGGTAGAGCCAGCACATGAGCCAGTTGTGCTTGCGCCGGAAGATGATTGACTGCTCGCGGAAGGAAGCCTTGGCGTCGGCGATATCGTTCATTCCGACCCACGCGGCGATCGAGGCGATGATGATGAACGGCACCCATACGAACGCCGCGTTCTGCGCCCAGATCTGCACCGTGTTCCCCGCGGCGGTGACGATGGTCTGCGGGCCCCCGGCCAGCGGACCGTACACGCCGGCCGCGACCACCAGCGGCGCCAGGAACTGCACGGCCGAGACGCCGAGGTTGCCCAGGCCCGCATTGAGGCCCAGCGCCGAGCCCTTGTGCTCCTTGGGGAAGAAGAAGTTGATGTTCGCCATGCTCGAGGCGAAATTGCCCCCGCCGAAACCGCACAACAGCGCCAGCACGAGCAGCGTCGTGTAGCTCGTCGACGGATCCTGGATGGCCACGCCGATCCCGACCGCGGGGATCAGGAGCGAGGCGGTCGAGAGCGCGGTCCAGCGCCGCCCGCCGAACACCGGCACCATGAAGGAGTAGAAGATGCGCAGCGTGGCGCCCGAGAGCCCCGGCGCCGCGGCAAGCCAGAACAGCTCGTTCGGGGTGAACTTGAAGCCGAGCAGCGGCAGATTCACCGCCACGACGCTCCACAGCTGCCATACCGCAAATGCCAGGAACAGCGCCGGCATCGAGATCCACAGGTTGATATTGGCGATCGCCTGCCCTTCCCGCCGCCAGAAATCCCTGTCTTCCGGCGTCCAGACGGTCAGAACGCGCCCCAGCTTGCTCCGGATCGAGACCGTTTCAGTCGACATTGCGAGCCCTTTCTCCAGTTCTTGTTACGCGCGCTGCACCGCCGTCGCGGGCGCACCCGCAGGCGCCGCGCGCTGCGGCACGATTTCGGTCCAGTACATCCAGATGAGCGAAACCAGGGTGACGCCCCACATCAGCATGAAGATGCTGCTGTTCACCCCGGTGATGTCCACCAGCATTCCGAACATGACCGGCAGCAGGAATCCGCCCATGCCGCCGGCGAGCCCCACGATCCCGGAGATGACACCGATGTTGTGCGTGTACTGGTCCGATATGTACTTGAACACGGAAGCCTTGCCCACCGCCCACGCGACCCCCATCACGAACATCAGCGCGGTGAACATCCAGACGTTCAACCCGACGTGGAAGGTGAAATCGCCCCGCGTCGTCTTGACCACGAGGTCGGTCTGCGGGTAGGAGAGAAAGAAGAGGCATCCCCACGATATGAGCATGACCCACCACGTTACCGGGTGCGCGCCATGTCGGTCGGAAAGCCAGCCGCCGATCGCACGCAGGACCCCGCCCGGAAGCGAAAAGCACGCCGCGAGCAGCGCGGCGGCCTGCAGGTCGAAGCCGTACTCGGTGACGTAGTACTTGGTCATCCAGAGCGAGAGCGCGACATAGCCTCCGAACACGATCGAGTAGTACTGGCAGAGCTTCCAGACGGTCGGGTCCTTGAGCGCCTGCAGCTGCGCCCTCATCGTCACCGAGCGTGGCACGACGTGCGCCTTGTCGTGGTATGAGAAGAACCAGAAGATCAGCGCAGTCGCGAGCATCGCGGCGGCATAGACCTTCGGCACCATCGCCCAGCCGAACGCGAGCAGGATCGCCGGCGCGACGAACTTGGTCACCGCGGCGCCGGAGTTGCCCGCGCCGAAGACGCCCATCGCCATGCCTTGCTGACGCGAGGGGAACCAGCGGGCGACGTAGGCAATGCCCACCGAAAAGGAGCCGCCCGCCAGTCCGACGAAGAGTCCCATCACGAGAAACTGCCAGTACTCGGTCGCCTCGCCGATCAGCCAGATCGGCACCACGGTCGACAGCATGAGGATGAAGTAGACGATGCGCCCGCCGTACTTGTCGGTCCACATCCCGAGCGGCAGGCGGATAAGCGATCCGGTCAGCACCGGTGTCGCGGCGAGCAAACCGAACTGTGTTTCGTTGAGGTCGAGCGCCTTCTTGATCGGGATGCCGATGACGGCGAACATCATCCAGATCGCGAAGCAGACGGTGAAGGCGATCGTGCTCGCCGCCAGGACCGACCACGATTTGTATTGCCCGGATGCCATCCCCGCCTCCCGTAAATGACGCTCTGCGCAACGTTAAATGGGGCGGGGCCGAACCGGTTTGATCTAGGTCAATTGAAGATGTATTTCCTATCCATCTTTGCGGGAAAGGTGGTCTATGATCGGTGCACATGAGTCCCGCCGGCATACCGGGCGGGCGGGAGCGCAATTGCGGCTGACCCATACATGCGCCTGACAAACTTCACCGATTACACCCTGAGGGTGCTCATCTATCTGGGCGTGCACCAGCGGGAAGGCCGCCTCGCCACCATCGGCGACATCGCGGCCTCCTATGGCATCTCGGCAAACCACCTCATGAAGATCGTGAATCACCTGTCCCAGCAGGGATACGTGGAAACGGTGCGCGGAAAAGGCGGGGGCATGCGCCTCGCCCGTGCCCCGGACCGGATCAATATCGGCGCCGTCGTCCGCGACGCGGAGCAGGATTTCGCCGTGGTGGAGTGTTTCCAGCAAGGGAAATGCGAATGCCCCATCGTGCCCGCCTGCATACTGCGCGGAGTTCTGGGGCGCGCCCTGGAAGCGTTTTTCGAAGTCCTCGACCGCCAGACTCTGGCTGACCTGCTGACGCCCCAGGCGCGTCTCATCAGTATATTTCGGGACTTTGCGGCAAGGCGATAACCCGTCCCCCGCGCCCGCGCGCTGCAAGGACCGCGGCTTCTGTGGTAGCGTAACGCGCCCTTCACCGCGCCGCCGGACACCGCGGGACGTTGGCCAACCCGAACCAACCGGAACTCATGCTCGAAGCACGCGAACTCGCGGCGACGCGCGGCGACAAGACGTTGTTCCGCGGGCTCGAATTCGCGCTCGCGCCGGGCGCACTGCTGCGGGTCACCGGCGCCAATGGCCGCGGCAAGACCACTTTGCTGCGCGCGCTGTGCGGCCTGCTCCTGCCCGCAGCCGGAGAGGTGCGCTGGAAGGGGAAGAACATCCGCGCGTTGCGGGAGGAATACTGGGCAAACCTGCTCTACATCGGGCACGCCAACGGGCTCAAGGATGACCTCGCTGCCGGGGAGAACCTGGTTTTCGCGTGCGGGATCGGGGGACTCACGGTGTCGAGCGAGCAGGCGCGCGCCGCGCTTGCCCGCTTCGGGCTCGCCGGCCGCGAACAGATGCCGGTGCGGGCGCTCTCGCAGGGCCAGCGCCGGCGGGCGGCGCTCGCGCGCCTCGTTGTGGGCAAGGCGTTGCCGCTGTGGATACTCGATGAGCCGTTCGCGGCGCTTGACGCCGCGGGGATCGCGCTGGTGCAGTCGCTGACGGGCGAGCACCTCGCGCGCGGCGGCATGGTGGTGCTCACCACCCACCAGGAGGCGCGCATCGAGACGCCCGCGGTGACCGACATCAACCTCGATCGTTGAGACCCGGATGCTCGCTGTCCTGCGCACCGTGATCCACCGCGATCTCCTGCTCGCGCTACGGCGGCGGTCCGATCTTGCCACGGTCCTGCTCTTCTTCGTCATCGTCGTGAGCCTGTTCCCGCTCGGGGTCGGGCCGGAGCCGAATTTGCTGCGCGCCATCGCGCCGGGGGTGATCTGGGTCGCGGCGCTGCTGTCGTGCATGCTGGCGCTCGCGCGCCTGTTCGCCGCCGACTTTGCCGACGGCACCCTGGAGCAGATGCTGTTGAGCTCAACGCCCCTCGGGCTGATCGTCGCAGGCAAGGTCGCGGCGCACTGGCTTGCATCGGGCCTGCCGCTGGTTGCGATCGGCCCGGTGCTGGCGCTCCAGTTTGATCTGCATCAATCGCTGCTCGGCGTGCTCGCACTATCGTTGCTCCTCGGAACGCCGGTATTGAGCCTCATCGGGGCGATCGGCGCGGCGCTGACGCTCGGCCTGCGCGGCGGGGGCGTGCTGCTCGCGCTGCTGGTGCTGCCGCTCTACGTGCCGGTGCTGATCATCGGCGCGGGCGCGCTCGATGCGGCAGCCGCCGGCCTGAGTGCACTGCCCCATTTGCTGCTCCTTGCGGCGCTGCTGGTGCTCGCGGCGGCGTTTACGCCGTGGGCGATCGCGGCGGCGTTGCGCATTTCCGTCGAGTGAGGGCCCCGAGGGTTGCCGACTCGGTTGACGTAAGGGATGATTCGCGCGTGAAGATAGAAACGCTTCCGGAGCTGCAACCGTGAGCCAGCCGACACTGGTCATCGGCAGCATCAACTGGTTCAGGTACGCCTCCCCGCAGACCTTCTATCCGCTCGCCGGCGCCATGATTCCGTGGTTCGCGTGGGCGGCGGCGGTGCTGTGCGCCGCGGGCCTCTACGTGGGCTTCTTCGTCGCGCCCACCGACCAGCAGCAGGGCGAGGCGTACCGCATCATCTTCATCCACGTGCCCGCGGCGTGGATGTCCATGTTCATCTACGTGGTGATGGCGTTCTGGGCGGGCGTCGGACTCGTGTTCAACACGCGGCTTTCCCACATGATGGCGACGGCGCTCGCCCCGACCGGCGCGCTCTTCACTTTTGTCGCGCTATGGACCGGCGCGCTCTGGGGCAAGCCCACCTGGGGAACGTGGTGGGTGTGGGATGCGCGGCTCACCTCGGAGCTCATCCTGCTGTTTCTGTACTTCGGCTTCATGGCGCTGCAGGCCGCGATCGACGAGCCGCGCCGCGCCGACCGGGCGGGGGCGGTGCTCGCGCTGGTGGGTGTCGTCAATATCCCGATCATCTATTACTCGGTCAAGTGGTGGAACACGCTGCACCAGGGCGCCTCCGTCAGCCTCACCAGCGCGCCGACGATGGCGGCGACGATGCTCACGGGCATGCTCCTGATGGCGCTCGCCGCGTGGATGTACAGCATCGCGGCGGCGCTGCACCGGGCGCGCTCCATCATTCTCGAGCGCGAGCGTGGCGCCGACTGGATCGCGAACTACCGGCACGTGGTGAAGCCATGAGCTGGGCGAGTTGGTCCGACTTCTTCGCGATGGGGGGCTACGCGCTCTACGTCTGGGGATCGTACGCGGTTACCGCCGGTCTGATAGCCTTGGAGGTGATCATGCTGATACTCAGAAGGCGCAACGCACTGAACAGCGCGGCCGGCCTTACGGCGGGGGACCGGCCGTGAAGCCGCGTCAGAAGCGCATTGCGATGGTCGCCGGGGGACTGGCGGCGCTGGCGGTGGCGGCGGCGCTGATCCTCACCGCCTTCCAGCAGAACCTCGTGTTCTTCTTCACGCCGTCTCAAGTCGCCGCGAAAGAGGCCCCGCTCGGCAAGACCTTCCGCATCGGCGGGATGGTCGAGACCGGGAGCGTCAAGCGCCAGTCCGACGGGGTGACGGTCCACTTCGTGGTGACCGACACCGCGGAGAGCATCCCGGTGGTGTACCGCGGCGCGCTGCCTGACCTCTTCCGCGAGGGCAAGGGCGTCGTCGCACAGGGGCGCGTCAGCGCGGACGGCGTATTCACGGCGAGTGAAGTGCTCGCCAAGCACGACGAGAACTACATGCCGCCGGAAGCCGCGGACGCAGTAAAGCGCGCGCACGAGACGGCGGCGAAGGCGGCGCAAACCGTGGTGACCAATCCCGCCGGGGGAGGCAAATGATTCCCGAGATCGGGCAGTTCGCCCTGGTCCTCGCGCTCACCCTCGCGCTCGCGCAGTGCGTGCTGCCGGTCGCAGGCGCCGCGCGCGGCAATGCCGCGTGGATGGCGGTCGCGCGCCCCGCCGCGCAGGGTCAGTTCGTGTTCGTCGCGATTGCCTTTGGTTGCCTCGCCTGGTCGTTCGTGGCCAATGATTTCTCCGTGTTGAACGTCGCCACGAACTCCAACTCACAGCTGCCGCTCCACTATCGCGTCGCCGCGACCTGGGGCTCGCACGAAGGGTCGCTGCTGCTGTGGGTGCTGGTGCTGACTATCTGGAGCGTGGGAGTGACGGTATTCAGCCGCCACCTGCCCGACGACGTCGTGGCGCGGGTGCTCGGGGTCATGGGCTTCATCAGCGTCGGCTTTCTCTCATTCATGCTGTTCACCTCCAATCCTTTCGACCGCCTGCTGCCGCCCGCGCCGGATGGCCGCGACCTGAATCCCCTGCTTCAGGACCCCGGCATGGTGTTCCATCCGCCGCTTCTCTACATGGGATACGTCGGTTTCTCCGTCGCGTTCTCCTTTGCGATCGCGGCGCTGCTCGCAGGCCGGCTCGATGCAACATGGGCGCGCTGGTCGCGCCCGTGGACCACGGTGGCGTGGGTGTTCCTCACGCTCGGCATCGCACTCGGGAGCTTCTGGGCGTACTACGAACTCGGCTGGGGCGGCTGGTGGTTCTGGGACCCGGTGGAGAACGCCTCCTTCATGCCGTGGCTCGTTGGCACCGCGCTCGTGCATTCGCTCGCAGTCACGGAAAAGCGCGGCGGCTTCAAGGCGTGGACGGTGCTGCTCGCGATCCTCGCCTTTGCGCTCTCGCTCCTCGGCACCTTCCTTGTGCGCTCGGGCGTGCTCACTTCGGTGCACGCGTTCGCAACCGACCCCAAGCGCGGGATCTTCATCCTGGCGTTCCTCGCGGTCGTGGTCGGGGGCGCGCTGGCCCTCTTCGCCTGGCGCGCGCAGCGCGTCAGCACCGGCGGCGGCTTCGACCTGGTGTCGCGCGAATCGCTGCTCCTCACGAACAACGTGCTGCTCCTCGCGGCGGCGGGCTCGGTGATGCTGGGGACGCTCTATCCCCTCGCGCTCGACGCGCTCGGAATCGGCAAGCTCTCCGTCGGCCCGCCCTATTTCGAGACCGTGTTCGTGCCGCTCATGGCGCCGGCGCTGTTCCTGATGGGCGTCGGCCCGATCGCGCGCTGGAAGAAAGCGGCGCTCCCGGAGCTCGCGTTGCGGCTGCGCTGGGCGCTCGCGGTCGCCGTCGTCACGGCGCTCATTGTGCCGTTGGCAATGGGGCGTTTCAGCGCGCTCGCGGGTTTCGGCATTCTCCTCGCCGCATGGATCATCGCCTCCAGCGCCGCAACGCTTGCGGACCGGGTGAAGGGATCGGGCGGGGCCGCGGGAATCGTCAGCCGGCTGCGCGGCACACCGCGCGCGTACTACGGCATGTTGCTCGCGCACGTCGGCATTGCGGTCTTCGTCGTCGGCGTCACGCTCGTCAAGAGCTACGAGAGCGAGAAGGACGTGCGCATGGCGCCGGGCGACACCGTGGAGCTCGGCGGGTACGTGTTCCGCTTCGAGGGAGTGAGGGATACGCAGGGCCCGAATTACGTCGCGGCGCGGGCAACGCTGACGGTCACGCAGGACGGCCGCGCGGTGGCGACGCTGCGCCCGGAGCGCCGCCTCTACCGCGTGCAGGAATCGCCGATGACCGAGGCCGCGATCGATTACGGTTTCTTCCGCCATATCTACGTCGCCCTCGCCGAGCCGGTCGGCGCGGACGCCTGGCTCGTGCGCGTGCACTACAAGCCGTTCGTCTCGTGGATCTGGGGCGGTTGCTTGCTGATGGCGCTCGGGGGACTCCTCGCCGCCAGCGACCGCCGCTACCGCATCGGGGCGCGCGAGCGGCAGCCGGCCGCCTACGCGGCAGAGCCCGGCGCTGCGCGCTAGAAGATGAACCGTTTTCTGCTGCCGCTCGGCGTCTTCGCGGCCCTCGTCTTGCTGCTCGGGGTCGGGCTCTCCCTCAACCCGCGCGAAGTGCCCTCGCCTCTCATCGGCAAGCCCGCGCCGCCGTTCGAGCTGCCGCAGTTGCACCAGCCGGAGCGGACATTCACGCCCTCGGAGATGAAGGGCAAAGCGTGGGTGTTTAACGTCTGGGCCTCTTGGTGCGCGGCCTGCCGCGAGGAGCACCCGGTGCTGACCGATCTCGCCGCATCGGGTATTGCGCCGCTCTACGGCCTCAACTACAAGGACAAGCGCGACGACGCGATCGCGTGGCTCAAGCGCTATGGCGACCCCTACGCGGCCTCGATCGTGGACGCCGACGGGCGCATCGGGATCGATTACGGCGTCTACGGCGTGCCGGAAACCTACGTCATCGACAAGCAGGGCGTGATCCGCTACAAGCGCATCGGGCCGGTAACGCCGGCTATCCTCAAGGAGAAGATCGTGCCGCTCATCACCGAGCTCAACCGAGGTTGAGCTTCGCGAGGGATGAGGGATGAAGGATGAAGGATGAAGGATGACCTGAGTCTGGCGTCTTGGCGTCTTGGCGGTTCTATCCTGGCTCTGCTCTTGTCGCTCGCACATTCGGTTTTCGCGGGTGAGGCGCAGCCGGCGGCGGCCGACCCGGCGCTCGAGGAGCGCGTGACCGCGCTCGCGACCGAGCTGCGCTGCCTCGTGTGCCAGAACCAGACGCTCGCCGACTCGAACGCGCCGCTCGCCGTCGACCTGAGGAACCAGATCCGGGAACGCATGCAGGCTGGCGCGAGCGAGCGCGACATCATCGACTTCCTGGTCGATCGTTACGGCGACTTCGTGCTTTACCGCCCGCCCTGGAAAGCGCGGACCGTGCTGCTTTGGCTCGGACCGATCCTCCTGATGATCGGCGGTCTCGTCGCGTTGTACTACCGGCTTGCGCGCCGCCGGGGCGGCGAAGCCGCGCGCGAGCTCTCGAGCGAGGAGCGCGCGCGGGCGTCGGCGCTGCTCGCGGGCGACCCCGGGGCGCGGAAGCGGTGACCGCGTTCTGGATCATCGCGGTGCTGCTCGCCGCCGGGGCGCTCGCGTTTGTGCTGCCGCCGCTCCTCGGGCGCGGTCGCGCGGCGCCAGGAGCCGCCGTCGACGCCACCAATATCGCGATCTACCGCGACCAGATGCGGGAGCTCGAGACGGACCTCGCGGCCGGCACCCTCGCCCCCGAGCAGTATGATGCCGCCCGGCGCGAGCTCGAGACGAGGCTTCTCGAGGACGTCGGCGCTTCCACAACCGGGGCGCGCGCGACGAAGCGGGGACGCGTCGCGGCAATTCTCGCCGGCATCGCCATACCGGTCGCCGCGATCGGGCTCTACCTTGCGGTCGGCAACCCGGCGGGGCTCGCGCCGCAGACCGATGGTCACGGCATCACCCGCGAGCAGATCGAGGGCATGGTCGAGCGCCTGTCCGCGCGCATGAAGGAGAACCCGGACGATGCGATCGGCTGGGCGATGCTTGCCCGCTCCTATTCCGTCCTCGACCGTTTTTCCGAAGCCGCCGCGGCCTACGCCAATGCCGTCAAGCGCTCGCCGCCCGACGCGCAACTGCTGGCCGATTACGCCGACGCGCTCGCCATGGCGCAGGGCCGCAGCCTGCAGGGCGAGCCGGAGCGCCTCATCACGCAGGCGTTGAAGATCGATCCGGGGAACGTGAAGGCGCTCGCACTCGCGGGTACCGCGGCGTTCGACCGCAGGGATTTCAAGGGCGCCATCGCATACTGGCAGACAATCCTCGAGATCGTGCCGCCGAATTCCGACATGGCGGACTCCATCCGGGACAGCATCGCGGACGCGCAGCAGCTCGCCGGCGGGCCGGCGAAGGCGCCGCCGGCACCCGCCCGCACGGCAGCGGCCGCATCAGGCACGGTCAGCGGCACCGTGCAGCTTGCCCCCGCGCTCGCAGCGCGCGTCGCGCCCGGCGACACGGTTTTCATCTTCGCCCGGGCGGTCGACGGCCCCCGAGCGCCGCTCGCGGTCACGCGCCGGGAGGTGCGCGAGCTGCCCGCGACGTTCACCCTCGACGACAGGATGGCGATGGCGCCCGGCATGAATCTCTCCGCCCACGATCGGGTGGTGGTGGGTGCAAGGATCTCGAAGAGCGGTACGCCAGCGCCGCAGCCGGGCGACTTCGAGGGACTCTCCGCGCCGGTCAAGGTCGGCGCGACCGGCGTTACCGTGGTGATCGGCAACGAAATCCGCTAACTCTCCCCTCCTGCCCGAGGGCGAGCCGGGGTTTCGAGGAGCATGCCTCCGAGCCGGCGAGCGACCAACTCGATGCAGCGAGTTGGGACGGGCGGGGTGTCGCGAAGTGACGGGGTAGTGGGAGGGAACTGTCACGTGATTCCTGTGGACTTCAAGACCACCGTCACGATCCACGTCATATTCCGTCCGCTTCCGACCCAAAGCGGACGATCAACATACGCGGTGACCCGCGCGCCGCTTTTGCGCGTCGGGGTCGACCGTGTAGTTAGGGGGAGGGTTTCGCCTGCGGGGGCTTGCTGAACCACTCAATCCCCATGACGTTCTTAATTGCGAACCAGCCTTCCTTCTCGATTTCGGGACAATACAAAGACTTTGCGCCAGGCCCACCGATAGGATTGATTGCATCAAGGGTGCTACCGACAAAACCACGATCGCCAACACGATATCCACACTGCCCATCCGCCAAGTTCGTATACCTGACACGAACTACTGTTGCGTACCCGCCCACTATCTCCACCTCCACGATGTTGCCAACAGTAATCTCCAGACCCTTTGCAACGGTTGCGGGTACGACGTGCTGACGCACGATTCCAGAAGCGACGTTGTGCCAGTAATACTGGGTCCGCCCAAGTACGACGCTTCCGTCAACGATTTGTTCATTCTTGATGCCGCGCTTTAACAACACCTCGTATAGCCAAGGCCACTGAATGGGTTCTCGACCAAGGTTGTCTCGGAATGCCTGTATATTTCCAGTCAGGATTTCCTGTCGGGACAGTACGTGAGCGACCTCCCTTAGTGTATGAGTACCGTCCGGAATTGGAGTTACCGTCGCGCAGCCGAACTGAAACAGCGCGGTAGTGCATATGAGTATCTGAAACAGCCGATCCACACCCCCAAATAGTATGAACATGTATCCCCTCTAACGTTCACGCGCACCGGCACGTGCCGACAGGCATTTGAATTGGCACGGCACTACGCGAGCGTCCGGGTGAGGCGTGTGGGTAGGTTTCGGATACCTGACGTTCAGTTGCTCGTCTTTGGGTTCGGCCACGTATGCCCACGGGAATAAAAGCAAAGGACATAACGGTCTGTCGCCTCATTGTTACCTTGTTCTCCCAGATATCCGGATTACGTTGACATCATGCTTGGCGTATTGTCGCTTCTGGCCACTGGACAGTCTCTATGAAAGAATTTCAAGGTTGGCCGTCCCTGAAGCGGTGCTCTTTCTGCCACAGTTAATGCAGGTTTGGTGCGAGCGTCGCTGACTGCTGACTGGTAGCGCTCCCCAATGTTTTTGCTTCGTTGCTCAAGCGAAAGGTCGGACGGAGGTAGGAGCGATGCCCCGTCATCTCGCGGCCGCGCACCTGCGCAACCGAAAAAACAGGCGAAACACATACGACTACTGTTACTCCCTTACGCATGAGATCACTCTTCAAGAAAGTAGACATCGAGCATTCACCTATTTGTCGCGGAGTTGGGGCGCTTTACGAACAAACTGTCGTCCCACTCCCAACCTTTGGACTCCAAGCTCTTACAGTAGAGTGCTCGCCTGCTGCCGCGGGGGACGTAATAGCAGTCCCCCTGAACACTTCTTGGCTCAACGATACTTTCCAAAATATAGAGAACTGGTTCGCCGGCGCCACCTGCGGGTCGTTTTGCCACCCGTATAACAACAGCGTCTCCGCCGTACGAACACCTCGGGTTGCATGCGCTCAAGCCCGAATCGAGTGATCCAACATTAGGGTTAACGAGCGCATA
This sequence comes from Burkholderiales bacterium, assembly GCA_035456985.1. Lineage (GTDB taxonomy): Bacteria > Pseudomonadota > Gammaproteobacteria > Burkholderiales > SG8-41 > SG8-41. The sequence continues at coordinate 13,485 of DATICE010000108.1, forward strand.
AAGGCCCTGAGCCGCGAATAAGACAGTCTGCCGGTAGGGCGAGACGAATACAGCGGTTCCATGCTGCACGTCAGCATCCTTCAGCCCTGCTGCCCGCAGGTCCGCTGCTCGAAACAGCGCCATCGCCTGCTCGCGCGTTATAGGTGTGATCACTTCAACAAGAATTAGCGTGCCTTCCTGCTGTGGCGCACCAATGCCTTCAGACACTCGAAGCGTGGTGCCGATAAGGTGTTGGCCACAGCCCGCGATCAGCAGCGCCAAAAGACCAAACGCGAGCCTCGGTAACCACGAAGAATTGCGCTTGAGACTGCCCATACCTACCCCCTTTTGAGTACGGCGCACCGGATCGCGCCGAACGTTCCGTGCTCATGCGGCCACTGTGCAGCAGGAGCATGTGCCCTGCCTGACCCGCAAGCTATCCCATGATCATGGGATGTCAGAAGGGAACTTGAAGATAGCCCCATAGGCTGTAACTGACGTTCGGCCGCAAACACTTGGAACAAACAACAACCCTTCAAATACTCGCATGTCCGTTTCTGGCCGAAAGCGGACATGTGCCGAGCTATGCTTTGCTGGGGTGCAATCGGTAGAGCAGCGCTGCTGTCGCAATACAGGGGTTCTTGGGTGATACTGGCGCCCGGCAGGATTTGAACCCACGACCCCCTCGTTCGTAGGACGAATCTGCGAGCGTAAGTTATTAAGGTAACTCAGTCCGGCGAGGTA